>NZ_VCKW01000138.1 GCF_005889715.1 Actinomadura soli | reverse complement strand
GGGGGCAGGTCGGGGACCGGCCTCGGGGCGGTCGACAGTCACGGCACGCACACACACAGAGGGCCTCGGCATGATCCTTCGGCTGCTCAGCTTCGCCCGTCCCGCCCGGTGGCGGCTCGTCCTCGCCGTCCTGTTCGGCGTGCTCGCGCTCGGCAGCGGTGTCGGGCTCATGGCCACTTCGGCATGGCTCATCTCGCGCGCCGCGCAGCATCCGCCGGTGCTGATGCTCATGGTCGCGATCGTGGCCGTCCGCGCCTTCGGGCTGGGACGCGGCGTGTTCCGCTACCTCGAACGGCTCGTCGGCCATGACGCGACCTTCCGGATCCTCGCCGACCTGCGCGCCCGCGTGTACGAACGGCTGGAACGGCTCGCGCCGGGCGGGCTGCCCGGCTTCCGCGGCGGCGACCTGCTGAACCGGCTCGTCGCCGACGTCGACGCCGTCCAGGACCTTTTCCTGCGCGTGCTCCTGCCCTGCACGGTCGCCGCCGTCGTCGGGGGCGCGTCCGTTGGGCTGGCCTGGGCGCTGCTTCCGTCGGCTGGGGCCGTCCTCCTGTGCGCCCTCCTCCTCGCAGGCGTCGTCGCACCCTGGCTGTCGGCCGCTATGGCGCGCCGTGCCGAATACCGCACGACCGACCTGCGCGCCGACCTCACCACCCACGTCGTGGACACCCTCCAAGGCGCACCCGAACTCATCGCCTACGGCGCCGCCCCCACCCAACTCACCAAAGCAGCCCAACTAGACCGTGATTTCACCCGCGCGTCGGCTCGTTCCGCCACCACAGCTGGTGTCGGTGCAGCGATTTCCGCTCTCGCGGGCGGCCTGGCCGTCTGGGGCAGTCTCGCAGTCGGTATACCGGCCGTTCGCTCTGGGACGCTCGACGGGGTGCTTCTCGCGGTGGTCGTCCTGCTGCCCCTGGCCGCTTTCGAGGTCGTCGCCGGGCTGCCGCTGGCCGCGCAGTACCTGGAACGTGTCCGCCGTTCGGCCACGCGCATCTTCGCCGTCCTCGATACCCCCGAGCCAGTAAACGACCCGGCCACGCCCACACCCCTCCCTGCAGCCCCCTACACCCTCAGGGTCGAGAACCTCCGCGCCCGATGGACGCCCACAGGGCCCTACGTCCTCGACGACATCACCTTGGAGCTGACCCCAGGTCGCCGTTGCGCGATCGTCGGCCCCAGTGGCTCAGGCAAGACCACCCTTACGGCCGTCCTCCTCCGCTTCCTGGACCCCACCAACGGCCGGACAGCCCTCAACGGAACAGACCTAGGCTCCCTCAAAGGGGACGACGTCCGCCGCATCATCGGCCTATGCGCCCAGGACGCGCACCTGTTCGACTCGACCATCGGCGAGAACGTCCGCCTGGCACGACCCACCGCGACCGACGACGAGATCCGCGAATCCCTCCGCCGCGCCCGCCTCCTCGACTGGATCGACGCGCTCCCCCAGGGCCTCGACACGCGCGTCGGGGAGCACGGCGCGCGGGTGTCCGGCGGTCAGCGCCAGCGCATCGCCCTGGCCCGCGCCCTCCTGGCCGACTTCCCGATCCTGCTCCTGGACGAGCCCGCCGAGCACCTCGACCTCGCGACCGCCGACGATCTCACCGCCGACCTGCTCACCGCCACCGAAGGCCGCACGACCCTGCTCGTCACCCACCGCCTCACCGGCCTGGACGCCGTCGACGAGATCATCGTCCTCGACGGCGGCCGCGTCGCAGACCGCGGGACGCACGCCGACCTGGTGTCGCGCCCCGGGCTCTACCGGTCACTGTGGCAGCGGGAGCGCGCCGCCGAGCCGGCTCCAATTCAAGTGAGTAAATTATTCCGAAGCAGGTAAACCCGCGCCGGATTCCATTCGTCCGCCTAAATTATCCGAGATTGCCGAGAACAATTCCCCATCGGTCGGCATCACACCGAAGTACAGGATCCAATCGATCGGAACGGGGGATTCCACAGATGAAGATCTTGCTACGCGTGGTGCTCTTCCTCGCGGTGACGCTGCTGGCGATCGGCGCCAGCATCGGCGCGATGAGAACGGCCAACGCGGACGGCCCGAAGACCGATCCCGCGGTCGTCAAGGCCATCGAGTCGCAGCCGTGGGTCGAGCTCGGCCCCGGCGACAGCGACTACCGCATCGCGTCCGCCCGCTGCTACCTGGTGCAGTTCACGTTCTACGGCGACTGCACCCCGACGTCCGCCGGCGAGGGCTGGCCGGCGAACCTCGGAGCGGCAGTGCAGAAGTACCAGAAGTCGCACAACCTGCCCCAGACCGGCAAGCTCGACGTCGAGACCTGGGGCGCGCTCCGTGACGACGGCGGCGAGGTCGGTGCGGGCAGCTGCCGAAAGGCCCAGGTCAAGGGCATCCAGTACGCGATGAGGGTCCTGCAGGACCGGTCGCTCGTCGTGGACGGCTCCTACGGCCCGGCCACCACCGCGGCCGTCAAGGCCTTCCAGCAGCGCAAGGAGATCCACGCCGACGGAATCTTCGGTGAGATCACCTTCCGCGCCGCCTTCGCGCAGGGTGCCGAGTCTCAGCGCACCCCCGGCCGCTAAGGGCCCAACGGCGGCCGCCTCGCGAACGGCGAGGCGGTCGCCATCCCACATCCGACCACGCGCTAACGACCCGCCTAGAATTCCTTTTCCGGCAGAACCTTTCACTCGAGACCGCAACCGGCCATCCCGCGCCCAAGTCACCTGATCGAACTCGGCAACCCCAGAGATCACCTCAGCAACGCGCTTTCCTGCCACCCACCGATCATCGGCTCGACGCTTGTCACCAAATGCCAATGGAGACGGCCACGAGGGTCATGCCTCCCGACCAATGGGCCTACGCCCGTACCATCGCCCCGACGTAACCTCCCTGAACCACACAGTGGAGGAATCATGCGAAGGTCTACCGCGAACCTGATCACCGGCATCATCATTCTCCTGGCGGCTTGCCTCACCCCTGGTAGCGCGTCCGCGCGTCAGGCAACCTGGACGGTCGCCCCAGGCGGCGCGTTCACCGGCGAGGGTCTCCTCCATATGGGCAATGTTGATTGCTCCTTGCGCTTCGACGGCACTTTCTTCGACAGTTCTGGACAGGGCCAGATCCAAAACGTGACGGTGCGCGGCTGCTCCGGCCTGGGGAATCTGGGCTGGCCCTCGTTCAAAGTCCCGATCCCCATGACGGCCACCAGATACCTGACCTCCATCGACACCGTTGCCGCACCGCTCTCCGGCTTCATCATCAGCTTCCAGGGCCCGTGCAAGATCACACTCGCCGGACCGGGCGGCAGGACGGACCCGGCGACAATGGAGGCCCTGCACCAGAACCAGAAAGCCGAAATGTGGTGGAGCAGCGGCTTTCCCGGCGGCCTGACCGTCTGGGATCCCGCCGACTGCTACGACCCCGAAAGCGTGCCCATCAGGGGCAAGTTCACCATCACCCCAGCCCAAACAATCCGCCCCAGCGAATAGCACCCCAAGCCGCCGCGACCAGGGAAACCGCCCTCATCCGGCCCGCCCTGGCTTACCAACCCATGGATCTCCGACCCATGGATCTCCGGCTCAGCCGTCCGCCGCCTCTCCGACCATCAGCCTGAACTCACAACGTCCGCGATGGCCGCCCGGCCTTGACTAGTCAGAACGGTGACCAGCGGCAGGGGACGATTTCCTCGCGGCTGCCGCGAGCGTTTCGGCGTGCGCTCGCAGAATGCGATGGTGCACAGGACAATCGTCGAGGTGGTCGTGCTCGCAGTCGAGGGCGTGCCGCAACGCTTTCCGCGCCCGCTGAATCTGCTCGACGCGCTGATCGAGCTCCAGCAATTTCGCCGACGCGGCCGCTCGCCAGTCCGGGGCCGTCCGCCCGCTCGGACCGACGAGCACCGCGATCTCCGACAGCGTGAAGCCGGCCTGTTTCAGCAGGTCGATGAGCGCGACCTGTTCGACGGCGTCCTCGTCGTAGACGCGTTTGCCGCCCGCGCGCCTGGTGACGCGGAGCAATCCTTTGCGCTCATAGAAACGCAGGGCGGACGACGCCAGCCCGGTCCGGGCCCGCAGTTCGGCTATCGACAGCTCACTCATTGACTTGAACCATAGTTCAACCTGGATGCTTGCCGACGTGAGAATTCGTACCATGCAACCCCGTGGCAGCGGCGGAAGGACATCGCGATGACAACGTCGGGTAGAACGCGCATCGCCGTGGTGACCGGAGCGGGCCGGGGGATCGGGCTGGCGATCGTCCGCGCACTCGCCAAGGACGGTTTCACCGTCGTAGCCGGCACCCGCACGGCCACCGATGACCTGCAAGCCGCGACACCGCACACATTCACCGTCGACCTGGCAACCCCCGACGGACCCGACCGCCTGGTACGTCACACCCTCGAACAGCATGGCGGCATCGACCTGCTCGTCAACAACGTCGCGGGCACGTCAACTCCCAGCGGCGGATTCCTCGAACTCGGCGACGACGCCTGGCAGCACACGCTCAACCTGACACTCATGACGGCCGTGCGCACAACCCGCACGGCGCTGCCAAATCTCCTGGAGCGTCGCGGCGCTGTCGTCAACATAAGTTCCGTCAATGCCCGGCTGCCGCAACCACGCCTGATCGCCCAGTCAGCGGCCAAAGCCGCACTTTCCAACCTCGGCAAAGCGCTCGCGGAAGAGTTCGGCCCCCAAGGACTACGCGTGAACACCATCTCCCCGGGCCCAGTCTGGACGGACATATGGACGTCCCCAGGCGGCCCCGGCGACCTGCTAGCCCAACGCGCAGGCATCGCCAGAGAGAACATCACCGACCAACTCCCGGCGCGCATCGGCCTCTCAACCGCCCGCTTCACCGATCCCCAAGAGATAGCGGCTCTCGTCGTCTTCCTCGCCTCCGGCCACGTCCCCAACATGAGCGGCTCAGACCTGGTAATCGACGGCGGCCTGCTCAAAACCGTCTAACGGCTACCCAGAAGATGCACGCGGCACGGGGGCGGGTGAACGCGCCCTCAGCCAGCCTCCACACCTCAAGTCAGGTAGTCGGCCCGCCCCTCCTCGTCGAGCTCAAATGACCCCTTGGGAATGATGCAGAACTCGTTTCCGTCGGGATCGGCCATGACGAGGAAACCTCCGGGGTCGTACTCGGTCAGCCGGCGTCCGCCCAGCGCCTCCACCCTGGCCTGCTCGGCAGCCGGATCGTCCGACTCCAGATCCAGATGAAGCCGGTTCTTCCCGGCCTTCGAGCCATCCGTGCGCTGGAAACCCACGCCGAACCCGTTCCTGCGTTCAAGCCACACATACGGTCCGCCACGCGCGGCCACCGGCAGGTCAAGCAGCTCACTCCAGAAGGCCGCCAGCCGATCCGGATCGGCGGAGTCGATGATCACGGAGTTGATATCCATGCCCTCCAACTTGCCCGCAAGAGACCCAACAACCCAACAAGGCGCCCGCAGATCAGCGTTCCGGGGGAGCACCCACACCCTTCGAGCGTCCGGCTTCCGACCTGGGCTGGTTTGTGAACGCTGAGCGCCTCTGGCTACCGTCCTGCACGTGAATGCCTTGATCGCGGCGAAGTGGTTCACCTTTGCGGGCCTCTGCCTCGTCACCGGCTGCCTGGCGTGGCTCCGCATGCTCAACCTGCTGACGGGCCGCTACGCACGAGGCGTTCCGCGCTGGCTGGCGGCACTAGCGGTGATCCCGTTGACGCTGCCGGGCATGGCCGGCCTCTGGTTCGGCGTCGGCACCCTCGCGGACTGAGCGTCCAGGCGAACAGCTCGTTGTGACATCGGTCAGACTGGCCGCTGGTATTCACGACCGAGTCACCGGCTCCCCACACCATGCCCGCGCCCACTGGCGTCCAAAGAAAGGAGCCCAGGTCGGAAGCTTGGTTCTGACCTGGGCTTTCTGGTGGGTGGAGCCTAGGGGATTCGAACCCCTGACACCTGGCTTGCAAAGCCAGTGCTCTACCAACTGAGCTAAGGCCCCCTTGGGCGGGGACAAGCCTACCTGTGGTCGGCGGTCACCGTGTCATCGACGGGGGCGGGGAGGATGAGGTCGGTGAGGGCGGCGACGCTGGGGAGGATGTGGGTGGCGCCGGCGGTGAGGAGGTGGTCGCGGTCGTGGGCGCCGGTGAGGACGCCCGCGACGATGGACGCGCCGGAGCGGCGCCCGGTGAGCATGTCGTTCGCGGTGTCGCCGCAGACGGCGATCTGGCGGACGTCGTCCGCGCCGAGGCGGAGGGCGGCGGTGAGGACGAGGTCGGGCCACGGGCGGCCGCGCGGGACGTCCGCCGGGCAGAGGGTCAGGTCGACGCGGTCCCACCAGCCGAGGGCGTCGATGATGCGGGCCTGCGTGCTGCGGCCGAAGCCGGTGAGGAGGCAGACGCGGATCCCGGCGGCGCGGATGCGGAGGAGGGCGTCATCGGCGCCGGGGACGGGTGTGAGGCCGCGGCGGTCGACGAGGTCGTCGTAGGAGCGCTCGAACGCCAGGTTCGCCGCCTGGGCACGGTCCTCGTCGAAGAGGGAGCGGAAGATGGCGATCTTCGAGCCGCCGCGCGATTCGTGGAATCGTGCCAGGGCACGGCCGTACGCCGCCGTGCCGGAGACGATCCCCAGGGTGGCGATCGCCTCGGCGAAGGCGGTGCGGACGTTGTCGCCGTCCGAGACAGTGGTCCCGGCGAGATCGAGGCAGGCGACGGTGATCGGGGCTGCTTCGTTCACGCCGGGGACCTTATCGCCTGCGTCGGTGAACACCCCTCATCCCCGCCCGCGCCGGTCAAGGCTCCGCGGCCGGGCGGGATGAGAAATGCTCAGTTGTCGGACGACGTGGCCTCGGTCCACAGGTCCAGCTCGGCACGGTCCTGCTGGAGCCGGCGCCAGACAGCGAAGCCACCGAGTGCGACGACGGCCAGGATAAGCAGCTTCTTCACGGTGGGGACCCCTTCACCTCGACTATTCAGTCAAACCCCGGGGGACCTCTCAACTGCGACTGCTTCCCCCAGGCTCTCCGCAGCCTAGCAACCGTTCCCGGGCGATCCGCACCCCCTCACCGGTATCGGACCAGGCGTCCAAATTCTGGTGCGGATGCCCTCACCCCCGCGCCATCTCGCCGGGCCGTCCGGCCGCCGCATAATCCGGGGTGACGACCTTCGGGAGAGCCGATGGCAGAGGACGACTTCCGCCGCTGGGAACGCGAGTTCGATCCGGGCGCGCCGGACGAGGAGCCGTCCGCGGCCCGCGGGCTGGTGCTGGCCGCCGGGGTGACGGCGATGGGATGCGCCGCCATGATCGCGTTGGGTGAGGTGGTCATCGGTACGGCCGGGCTGGTGCTGTCGTCGGTCATCCTGCTGCTGTGGCGGATCGGGATGTGAGCCCGCGGGCCCGGGCC
Source organism: Actinomadura soli (assembly GCF_005889715.1). Classification (GTDB taxonomy): domain Bacteria; phylum Actinomycetota; class Actinomycetes; order Streptosporangiales; family Streptosporangiaceae; genus Spirillospora; species Spirillospora soli. The sequence continues at coordinate 15,629 of NZ_VCKW01000138.1, read as the reverse complement.
GTTCGCGCTCGGTGCGGTCAGCTGCCACAGGTGAAAAGTGTTCACCTATGCGGCATCATCGCGGGATGGAGCTGCGCGGAGCGAACGTCCTGCTGACCGGTGCGAGCGGCGGGATCGGCCAGGCGCTCGCGGTGGCGCTGGCGGGGCGCGGCGCGCGGGTCGTCCTGACGGGCCGGCGGGTGGACGTCCTGGAACCCCTGGCCGAACGGCTCGGCGGCGGCGCCCGGGCCATCGCCGCCGACCTGGCGCACCGCGCGGCGACCGATCGGCTCCTGGACGAGGCCGAGCGGCTGCTGGACGAGTCGGGCCAGGTGGACGAGTCGGGCCAGGTGGACGAGTCGGGCCAGGTGGACGAGTCGGGTGAGGTGGACGAGTCGGGCCAGGTGGACGTGCTGGTCGCGAACGCGGCGCTGCCGGCGTCCGGGCTGCTGGCCGACTACTCGATCACCGAGATCGACCGGGCGCTGGACGTGAACCTGCGGGCGCCGATCGTCATGGCGAAGCTCGCGAGCGCGCGGATGGCCGATCGTGGCCGCGGGCATCTGGTTTTCGTCTCGTCGCTGTCGGGGAAAGCGGCGTCCGGGAACGCGTCCCTCTATAACGCGACAAAGTTCGGGATGCGAGGGTTCGCTCTCGCGCTGCGCGAGGACCTGCGGCCGCACGGCGTCGGCGTGTCGACGATCTTCCCTGGGTTCATCCGGGACGCGGGCATGTTCGCCGAAGCCGATGTCACGCTGCCGCGCGGCGTCGGCACCCGGTCTCCAGAGGACGTGGCGCGGGCGACCCTCAGGGCCATCGAGCGGAACGTCGCCGAGATCGACGTGGCGCCGCTCGGACTGCGGCTCGGCGCCAGGATCGGCGGGCTCGCGCCCGTGTTGTCGGCGGCGGTGCAGCGGCGTGCGGGGCGGCGCGCGGGTGACCCGGGGCCTGGCGGACGGACAGCGCGGGAAGCGGTAGCGACAAATCCAGATCTTCAGGTGATAATCCGGAAAGTCCCCCTTGATCAGCGGGATGTGCCGGGCGCAGCGTCCCCCCGGGCGGCCCCCCGCCTGCCGCGTGCGCCGCCGCGAGGAGGTCTGCGCATGTGGACGGGTAGGACGACGGCGATCGGGGCGGCGGCCGTGACCGTCCTGGCCCTGTCCGCGGCTCCCGCACGAGCGGCGGACCTCGCGGATCTTGCGGACCCTGCGGACGCGAAGGTCGTTCCGGTTCAGGTCACCGGAGACCCCGCCAAGCGCTTCAACCTGGTGATCCTCGGGGACGGGTACACGCCGGCGGACATGCCCAGGTTCCGCGCCCACTTCGCCGAGCACCTCAACGACCTGTGGACGATCGAGCCGTTCAAGTCGTACCGCAGCTACATCAACGTGTACGCGGTCGAGATCCCGTCCGGCGAGTCGGGGGTGAGCTGCGATCCGTCGCTGTCGTCCCCGCGCCGCACCACTCCGCTGAGCATGGCGTTCTGGAGCGGCTGCCGGTCGGACGGCGTCCAGCGGCTTCTCGTCATGAACTCTGCGGCGGCCAAGACGTACGCCGACCTCGTCCCAGGGACCACTACAGCGAACCGGCAGATTCTCGCACTCGCCAACAGCGACACCTACGGCGGTGCTGGCGGCGCCTACGCGACGGCTTCTGGCGGTAACGCGATGTCCGCTCTCATCGCACCGCACGAACTCGGCCACTCGCTGGGTGGGCTGGACGACGAGTACGACTACTACCAGCGGGGTGTTCCTGGCGGGACGTACAGCGGTCCTGAGCCCGACTCCATCCACCACACGCTGATGACCGAGCAGGAGATGACGGCGCAGAAGAAGAAGTGGTGGCGGTGGCTCGGTGAGCGAAGCGAGTCCGGAGGAACCATAGGACGGTACGAGGGCGGCATCTATTTCAGTAAGGGCGTGTGGAGGCCGAGCCAGCACTCGATGATGAAAACGCTGGGCTACTACTTCGACCAGGTGTCGCGCGAACGGATGACCCAGCAGATCTCAGCCAAGGTCAACCTCATCCAGGCCCACACGCCAACGACCGCGCCCGTTGGGGACGACCGTGTTCTGTGGGTCGAGACGATGCATCCGAGCGGTCACCCGTTGTCCGTCACCTGGACGGTCGACGGGAAGACCGCAGGGACGGGCGGGCCGGAGGGTGCAGCGGAGGGCGGATCGGGGGGCGCCAACCTCGATCTGTCGCGGCTGCACCTGAGGAAGGGCGTACACACCGTCCAGGCCAGGGTCACCGACCCCACTGGCTTCGTCCGGGACCCGGTTGTACGGTCGTCGGCCGCGCTCACCCAGGTGCGCACATGGACGGTCGACACCAGCGTGACGACCCCGCCGGAGGACGTACCGATCGACTTCAGCTCGTCCACGCCGATCGACAAGCCTGTGGGCAGCGACTCGGTCGTGTACGCGGAGACGACGCATCCGGTGCGCAGCATTCCGACCGTCCGCTGGGAATTGGACGGGCGACGCGTACGCGGCGGCGACCGGGACATCGATCTCGCACGGTTCCGCTTGTCCAAGGGCACGCATCAGCTGGTCGCCCGCGTCGGTTCCAAGAGCCGGACATGGACGATCGACGCGCAGGGCCCGACGGTGAAGTACGAGCTGTCGAAGGCGACGCAGAGCCGGATCCGTCCAGGCCACACGCCCGAGTACGTCTTCGACGGCCCGTTCACCATGCGCCTCACCGGCACGGACGACCGCCCAGGCATCGTGGTCTCCGAGTTCCGCGTCGACGGCGACGGCTGGTTCAACTACTTCGGCTGGCCGACCGACTCGTCCGCCCCTTGGCTGTTCACCGAGAACGGCACCGTCATCGACAACCTCACTTACGGCAAGCTCGGCAAGGGCCGCCACACCGTCGAATACCGCGCCATCGACCCAGCCGGCAACTACGGCAAGCCGGGCAAGTTCATCGTCACCCTCCGCTGACCCATTTCAGCAGGCAGGCGGACATGCCGAAGGACGGACGCGCCCGCCAAGCACCAACACGCTCACCTCTCCCGGTGAGCAAGTCGGTGCGCCCGGCTGCGAACGGCCGGGCGCGTCCTGGACTAGCTCATTGGGCGTGACCGTTCCGCTAGGTCAACAGGCCGAGTTCTCCTTGGGCTCGACAGCGGCGTCGGGCTCGGCAGCGGCGCTGGGCTCGACGGCGGCGCTGGGCTCGACGGCGGCGCTGGGCTCGACGGCGGCGCTGGGCTCGACGGCGGCGCTGGGCTCGACGGCGGCGCTGGGCTCAGCAGCGGTGTTGGACTCAGCAGCGGTCTTGGGCTCGACGGTGGCGTCCTGGGTCGGCGCGGCCGAGGTGGGCGCCGGGCTGCTGCGATGGGCGGTCGCGAGGACGGAGCCGCCGAGGATCAGCGCGAACGAGGCGATGATCGTCCCGGTGAGGGGCTCGCCGAGGAGCACGACCCCGGCGACGACCGCGACGGCCGGGTTCACATAGGTGAACACCATGCCCCTGGACGTGCCGACCTCCCGGATCAGCTCGAAGAACACGATGAACGCCAGCGCCGTGCACACCAGTCCGAGCCCGATGAGCGCGGCGAGGACGCGTCCGCTCGGCATCGACTCCGGCCAGGTGGCGGCCGCCGGGCCGGTGTAGACGAGCGCGGCGATGGCCAGCGAGAACGCGGCCAACTGCAGGCTGGGCAGGTCCCGCATCCGCCTGATGGCGATCATCGGGGCGATGGAGTAGCCGAGCGCGACCAGCATGACCTCGCCGATCGCCCATGCGCTGCCGCCGCCCAGATGCGGCCCGGCGAGGACGACGACACCGGCCAGCCCGACCAGCAGCCCCGCCCACCGCACCGGGCCGAGCCGCTCCCCGTCCCCGGTGAGCCTGGCCAGCACCACCCCGACGATCGGGACAGCGGCGATCAGCAGCCCCGTCATCGAGCTGGTCAGCCGGTTCTCCGCGTCCGACAGCAGGGCCCACGGCCCGAGGATCTCCACCGCCGTGAACACCAGCAGCGGACGCCAATGCCGACGGACCACCCCGAACTGGCCCGCCCGGAGCGCGAGCGGCAGCAGGACGACGGCGCCGAGCGCGGTCCGGGTGAACACGATCATCGGTACCGAGACGTCCTCGACCGCCACCTTGATCATCAGATACGGGATGCCCCAGAGCACGCCCATCAGCGCGAACAGCACCCAGCCACGGCGACTCAACACGACCTCCGTTCCTGTCCGTCCAATGCGGGCAACACGGCCGAACGGACTGGTTCAGAATGCGGGACGGCGCGCCGCGCTGTCTTGAACGCTGTTGCGGTACGCGCCGGGGGTGACGCCCACCACGCGCCGGAACCATCGCGTAAGGTGCGCCTGGTCAGCGAACCCGACCAGCGTCGCCGCCTCCGCCGGCCGGTGTCCCGCGTCCAGCAGGGCGCGAGCTCGGGTGACCCGGTGCTGGGCGAGCCACGCGTAGGGCGGCATGCCCATGGCGTCACGGAAGGCGCGCAGCAGCTGGTACCGCGAGAGCTCCAGGTCACCTGCGACTTCGGTGAGCGTCGGCGGGGCGAGCATCTCGTCCGACAGGCGTGCCGCGACGACGCGAGCGATCCGGCCGGCGTCGGCGCCGCGCCGTCGCGGTGCCTCCTCCGGGCCCGGACCAGCATGCCGCCGGACGAGCGCGCTCAGCACCCCGAGCAGACGGGACTCGCCCTCCAGTGGATCCTGGCCCAGACGCAGCGCGCGATGCGCCAGCCGCAATGCCTCGCCGAGCTGCGGATCGACGATGATCGGCTCCCGGAAGTGCGGCCACGCGGGCTCCTCGTCCGAGTTCATCGCGGCGCCCAGCAACTCGGCGCCCGGATACACACACAGATAGGCGAAGCCTTCCGGACAGGCCGGGCCGCCCGTGTGCGCCTCCCCCGGCTCGACCACGACGAGGCTCCCAGCACCCGAGCAGACCTTCTCGCCCCGGTAGCGCATCGTCTCCAGACCGTCGACGGTCACCCCGATGGCGTACTCGTCGTGGATATGCGGCGCGTAGTGCCGACGTCCGATCCGGGCCGTCAGCAGGTCGAGCGGCGATCCTTGAATGCCGTCGACCCGCGTCCACAACGTCCGATCCCGAAACCGGGCGCCCTCGTCACCCCCAGACTCGACCTGCCCCGCAGGCCCATCAGACCAAGGAACAACACCACGCGCGGACTGTGCCTCGGCACCCGCTCCCAGCCCAGCATCAACGGACCCTTCCGGACGAGAGTCGCCCCGCCCGCCAGACCGCGACTCGGCAACCTGCTCAGAGCGAGAAGCACTTCGCCCACTGCCCTGTGCCTTCGCCAATTGCCGCGAGCCCGCGTCAGCCGCCCGCTCCACCCCAGGCACAACCGACCGCCCAGACCGGGAAACCGCACCGCGCGCGGCGCCCATCCCGGTACCCGACTCAGTTCGAGCCCTGACAGACCCATCAAGCCACGGGACGGCGCGCCCCATGGACTGCGGCTCAGCGAGCTGCCCGGCCTCAGATTCGACCGGCAGCTCAGAGCGAAAACCTGGACGCCGTACAGCGCCTGCTTCCGCAGACGGCTTAGGCCCTGGCTCAGCATCCTCGTCAGGTCGAGCGGCGGGTTGCCGTTCGATGCGAGGGGTCATGGAGCCCGCAGGCAGCGGCGGCTCGGTGAGCGGTTCAGGACCAACCTCGGCAGTCCGCTTGGGGAAGGGGGCAATGGACTGCTGAGCCCCAGAGCCGGTAAGCCGTTTTTCCTGAGGCTTGCTTTGCCGGACGAGCCGAGACGGGGCGGAGCGCTCAGGCAGAGAAGACGTGGCGAAGTCGCCACCGGTCGGCGTCACGACCGAGCTCCGCGACGACCACTCCGTCGGCGCCCGTGACGCGGACCCGGTAGACACGGGCTTCCTGGGCCGTTCCGTACGTCTTCAGCACCTCGTCCACGGCGTACCGCGTCCCCCGCCATTCGTACGCGGTGAGCCGTCCCGCCAGGTCGTGCTCGGCGCGGACCGGCTCGTTCAGCAACTTCCCCATGCGGCGAGCGTAGCACGCGTTCGAACTGGTGTTCGCAGGTCGGACCGGTGTTCCCGTACCTCGCCGCCCCGGTTTCGGGCCATCGTAGGCATGCGCGTCCCCGCTCCGCCGGGCGTGGCGCGGCGCTTGACTTCATGCGGACATTAAGCCGGGGCGCGCGGACCATGTACAGACCAACGAAGGACACCGCCTCTCTCATCCCGCTGTTAACGAGACGTTCACGCGATCCGAGCCGTACCCCGGGAAAAGACCAGACGAGAAGCGAGGGGGAGCCATGATCAACGGGGCACACGTCATCATCTACAGCCGCGACGCCGAGGCGGACCGCGCATTCATCCGGGACGTCCTAGGTTTTCCGGACGTCGACGCGGGCCACGGCTGGCTGATCTTCAAGCTGCCGCCGGCGGAACTCGCGGCCCATCCCACCGAGGGCGAGCCGCGGCACGAGTTCTACCTCATGTGCGACGACATCCAGACCACGCTCGAAGGACTGGGCGCCCGCGGCGTCCAGGTCGACGTGCCCGTGACCGAGCAGAGCTGGGGGCTGCTCGCCTCGATCAAGCTGCCGAGCGGTGGAGAACTGCCGATCTACGAGCCCCGGCATCCGCAGGCGAAGGACCTCTAGGCATCGTTATCCACAGGTTGGGGACAGCATCCGCACACACCTCCCTTGTCGTGCAGACAGGCGCTCCGGGAGGTCTCGTCCACAGGCAGATCCCCAGAACAGCCAGGCTTTCCACGGCCTCAGCGGCTCATCCTGCGCCGCTCCTTCAGCATCCATCCCGGACGCGGCGTCATGCACAGAATCCACAACCTGTGGATAACTCCCGTGCACATCCTGGGTACGGCCGGCAGGTGCCGTGTCCACCATTCTTCCCCAGCTCGTCCCCAACTCGTGGGACCACTTATCCACGTCGTGGATAAGCCTCTGACCAGTGAAGAGGCCCTGTCCGGCGCGTCTTCGCCCACACCGCCTTCACACGCTGTGGACAAACGGTCTCCCCAACCCCGTATCTCCGGTGGACAGCGTTGCCCACCAACCATCCCCAAGCACGTCCCCAACCACCAACGACCCGGTGCGTTGAGGACAACCAACCGCGGGGCCGGTGCCGCCGAACCGCCCAGCCCCGGCAACCCAAGCCACCTCCCGACACCCAGGCACACCACGACCAGCGAGGCAACGGCAAACCCCGCGCTCGAACAGCTCAGGGGATCAGGCCGTGGGACGTCCGAGGGCCGTAGCCAGGGACCGCCCGCCGAACTGCCTGCCAGAGCCGGTGCTGTGGTGGCCCTTCACGACCCATACGTGCGGGCACCGCCGTCCAAGAGCGGCGACGTCAGTACCTGGCCGCGTTCAGCCGACATCAGATCGTCTCCACCCGACATAAAGTGATCGATGACCTTGGCGGTGGCGGGGAAGTGGCTCACCAGCGTGCGGATAGCCGCTGTCGTTCGGACGTACGCCGTCCCTGGACGTGGTCCATCTAACGTCTCCTGATCAGCAGAATTGGGCCGGAACCAGAGCCCCCTCGCCGGGACCGGCTGCTGTATGTGTAAGGCCCAGGCAGTCGTCCACTCACCAGGCCGCGTGCAGGCGCGGCCGAGCCGCGCTTGGGCTGCCGAGAGAGGATGATGGCGTAGGCGTATTCTCTCTCACCAGTGTGAACATCGCTCTCAGCGAAGAACCCCCGCAGTTATCCACAAGTTGTGGATGATGCGCCGGTTCTCGGCCCGTTCCACATCATGGAGTCGCCGCCGTGCGCTCGCCGACGGCATCGTTCTAATGAGCGGGCGTCGCTTTCGCCAAGCACTACCCCCTCCGCAAGGTGGGCGGCTGAACGATTCTCAACCTGTGGATGTCTGCCGAAGAAACCAGGCGAGTTCAACGCCCGCATCGTCGGCCGCACAGAAACTGATCCACGAATTCCACGCGAGTCACCCGAGCGCCCCGACACACCCCCACCCCCTGCGAAGCAGGTTATCCACAATCTGTGGAGAGAGCGCATGCATGACCCGCAACCTGCGCAGACTGTCCGAGCTGCACCACTCACCGTCCACAGCCCGGCCCAATCGAGATCCATACTGTACTGATCACGAACGCCAGAACTGAGTCAGCGTCGACGTGTGCGCGCGACCCTGTTGGGATCCTCGGGGCACAGTGCTTTTGGAGATCTGATCTCATGGTGGAGGTGCCGCTTGGACGCTGCGGCCGTGCTGACCTTCTGCTGAGTACTGATCATGTTTCATCGACACCGGCTACTCCCCGGTGAGCCCGTCTATCGACTCTCTGATCAGGTCGGCGTGGCCGTTGTGCCGTGCGTACTCCTCGATCAGATGGAGCAAGATCCACCGAAGGCTGGGCGTTTTGCCATCGGGCCAGCTACGCCGAGCCAGTCTGTCGAGTCCCCCGTCAGCCAATGCCTCGGTGACCAGCGAGCGAGAGCGGGAAATGCTCTCCTCCCAGAGTGCGTGGAGCCGCTCCGGAGAGTCCTCGGCAGCCGAGTGCCAGATCCAATCGGGGTCAGAGTCCCAGTCGCCCGCTTTCCACACCGCTTGCAGATCCCGGCCGTGCAGCCACCGAGAACACCACCAATCCTCGATGAAGGCCAAGTGTTTGAGCATCCCGCCCAACGTCAGCGATGACGCGGCGACCGTCGCTCGAAGACCGACGGCGTCCAGATCTGAACATTTCCATGCCAGGGTCGCGCGCTGGTAGTCCAGGAAGCCCAGCACGGTACTGGCCTCATCCGCCGCGAAGGGAGGTTCCGGCCGGCCCTGCTCGTCGACGTCCGCCATGGCCGAGCAGCCTAGCCCCAAGGCAATCCTCTGGAATCGACATGCGTCGGCTCTCCCACGGTCCTTCCGGCCCGTGGTCAATGCCCGGCCCGCCGCCGAACCACCGCTCGCCGGGTCCGAGGCCCGCGCTCTTCACGTTGTCGAGCTGGCCGGGCCCACCCGCGACCTGCGCCCTGGGGGCTCAACGCGCCGGGTGTCCGGGGGCGCGATCTCCCGGTGCGGGGCGGAGCATCCTCGGTCGCCTCATCCCGCACCCCCCGGGCACGAGGCCGAGACCGGACAGCTGTGAACCCTGTCAACCCCTCCGGCGTCCCACGAGCGGGCCCCCTGCCTCTGTGGACCCCTCATAGGACAGGCAGCCCATGCGTATCCGCCCCCTTATCGCCGCCCCTGCCGTCATCCTCGCCCTGGCCGGGTGCGGCGGAAACGGCGAACCAACCGCCGCCGGTGCGCCGACGCGCACAAGGTGCCTGCGAAACGTAGGCGGACGAACCGGCCCGCCCTCTGAAGTGGACGAGGCCATGCCGCGTGCGCGGAACCTACCTGCAGCGGTAGCCGCGGACCGGCGGCGCCTCCGGCCGGTTCGGGACGCGCTAGACGCCGTGTGCGTCGGGCAGCGCGCCGCCGATCGTGATCCCTTTACTGACGTCGAGGGCCTCGTCGTTGACGGCGGCCTGGACGGTCGCTAGGACGGGCATCGGGGCCGCGATGACGGTCTTTCCGTAGCGCTGACCCGCAGCAGGGTTTACTCCTCCCTGGCTGCGAGCCGTGCGGCCAGTTCCTCGGCTACCTGTTCGCCGATGTCCTGCGGGATGGCGGCCGCGATCTTCTCCGGCGTCAGGCCGGCCAGCACGAGCCGCGCGACCTCGGCCTCGTCCACGTCCGCGGACTGCTGGGCGAGCAGCGCCACGATGCCGTTATGGGCCTTCTCCAGGCTGACCCCGACCGTGTAACCGGAGCGGTTGTACCGGGCGGTGAGCAGGGCCTTCACGGTCGCGTCCGCGACCTTTTCCACGTCCTCCTTGGTCAGGGGCACGTCTTCCTCCTCGTAGAACGGGCGGCCGTAGCCGTAGATCCGGCTGGAGTTGCGCGGCACCTCTTTGCGGTACACGCCGTCGCCGTTGAAATAGCGGCCGTCCAGGGACCCGGACGTATTACCGCCGATCGTGGTGATGCGCGAGACGGTCACCTTGACGACCAGCTCGACGTGGGTCGACCCGGACGGCCCGTAGAACACCCAGTCGCCCACGTGCGGGGTGGAGCTCCACCGGCCGCGCTTCTTGAACCAGGCCACGGCGGTCGCGCACCCGGCAGTGCGCGGGTAGTCCTTGTTCGCCACGCCGCCCGCCCGGTCGGCCGCCCATCCCAGGAACGACGCACACCACGGGTAGCCGTAGCCGCCCGCGCCGTATCCGTCGATGCGGCCGAGCCACCGGTTGAACTTCGTGTCGTTGGTGCCGCGCTCGCGATAGCCGACCTCACCGGCCGCTGCACGGCTTACGGCGCCGATGCTGTACGCCATGGCCCCTCCTATCTGGCGATGATCGCGACGATGCCGACCACGATCGTGATCACACAGATCACGGCCGTGACGATGATGGCCGCGATGGTGATCTTCCGGTCGGGGCGCTCTGATCCCCGCCCCGTTGCTCGGCGATCTCCTCGCGAAGCTTGGCATCCCGCTTCTCGCCTTCCTCGCGGAGTTTGGCGTCCCGTTGCTGAAGCTCCACCTGCGTGACCGTTGTACGATCAATGCCGTCGACCCATTCATCAAGGTGACGTACTCACAGCTACGTCTTTTGCGGTAGGTCTGCCGCTCGAACGACGGAGCGAGGGCGACCACCGCAAACGTGGCCGCCACGCCGGGTGTCCGTCGATACCGTCTCCAACGTCCTGAACCATCCGGGACGTGTCGCCGAGACGAACCGGACAGCCGTCGAGAAGGCAGTCGCCGAGCTGGGGTTCACGCCTGGGAGGCCTGGTGCGCGGCGGCCACCGGCGCCCGTCAGGGGTCGCGCGACATGGGCGTTCAGTCCGGGCCCGTCTCGGGGGCCCACCCAAGGGGTCACGATGTGCCGGTGCGGGGCCAAGGCGTGCGGGGTCGCACGGATGCATCATGGACGCCGATCGCGCTGGGACTGGCACCGCCCGGCCTCAAGCCCTCAAGCACTCCCACAAGGCCCTCATGGTCGAACTGCGGACGCCGGAGATGTTGAGCCACGAGCGCCTCGGCCACGAGTTGGGCGACATCGGCGGCGTGTACAGCCACGTCACGCCCGCAATGTGGTTCGAGTTGTGCGGGCAGCTCACAGCCCTGTGGAAAAGTGCTGTGGACGCCCGGCCTCGCCATGTCCCCGCGCTCGCCGGTGTCCGTCCTGGACGAGATCCTGCGGGCCCGCGGCGACAACGAAAAAGGGAGACGATTCGTTGATCGTCTCCCCAGACTCTCCCAGCTCATCGTCGCTTGAGGGCGGCTGAACACGTGGATTGATCTTGGGCTTGAGGGGTGGGCCTAGGAGGACTTGAACCTCCGGCCTCATCCTTATCAGGGATGCGCTCTAACCGACTGAGCTATAGGCCCGGGTTGTACCGCTGTTCTGGCGGCGCAACGTGAGGTTACCCCATCTGGCGGGGCAACCGGAAATCGATTACTCGGCCTCCTTGAGGGTCACTTCGACCCCGCCGACGAGGTCTGCGGCGAGGTTGTAGATGACAGAGCCGACCGTGGACAGAGCGGTGATGAGCAGGACGTTCAGGGCGCCCACGAGGACCGTGTAGCCGAAGACGCGGAAGAAGGAGAACCAGCTGCCGGCGTCGACGCTCCCGGTGGTCTCGCCCTGCTCCTTGGTGAGGCTGTTGATCGTGTCGCTGATGGCGTCGAACACGCCCAGGCCGGACAGGATCGCGTAGAGAACGATCACGGCGACGAGGAGGATGACGAAGCAGACCAGCGACATGACGAAGCTGAACTTCATCACCGACCACGGTTCGAGCCGGGCGAGCTGCAGCTGGGCCTTGCGCGCCGGCTTGCCGCCGCCGGCGCCAGCCTTGGCCGGGCGTTTCACGGGCGCCTGGGATGTGGACGGACGGTCCTTGAGCACGGTGCCCGCGAAGCTCGGACGCTTCGAGCGCCCGGAGCCGGACGGACTGGACGCGGGCGTGCCGGACGGCCCCGGACCCGGGCTGGGACTCGCGGTGGACGAGTTACCCGACGGCGGCGCGTTGAGCGGCTGGTTCGGCTTCTCGGTACGTCCTGTGGATACCGAACCGGACGGCTCGGCGGGCCTGGCCCAGGCCGCCGCACCCGAGGCCGAACCTGACGCTGGCCCAGAGCCCGAGGCCGAGCCAGAGGCCGAGCCGAACGGCGTGCCAGAGGCCGAGCCCGAGTTCGAGGCGGCGGGACGGCCGGAGGTCGGGCCTCCGGCAGCCGGGCCCGGCTGCGAGGACGCGGCAGGGCCGGAGGCTGAGCTCGAAGGCCGGGCAGGCGACGGGCGAGACGCCGATCCCGAGGGGCCGGAGGGGCGCCCCGAAGCCGGAGCGGACGCCGGGGCGCTGGGCCGCGGGATGGGGTCGATGGCGGTCGGGGAATCGGCGGGCTTGTCGTCTTTGGGAGGTTCGGTGGTGTCCTGGACGGGGGCGATCTCCGGCGAGTCGGACTTGCCCGCCGACTCGTCCACCTGGGCAAGGTCGGTCCTGGTCTCGTCCGTGTGGGAGTCGATCTCGACGGTCGTCTCGTCCCGGCCGGGCTTGGCGGACGCGGCGGACACCAGCTTGCCCCCCGCACCGGACTTGCCAGACTTGCCCGACTTAGCGTCGGACGTGCCTGACCCACCCGGCTCACCTGCCGCCGCCGACCGGCCCGGCCTGCCCGACGCGCCCGGCCTGCCCGGCCTACGCGACGCCTCCCGCTTGGTCGGCTCGTCCGACGCGTCAGACTTGGCCGGCGTATCCGATGCATCCGGTTCGGCCGGTGAGTCCGGTGAGTCCGGCTTGGCCGACTTGCCCGTCCGGCCCGGCTTGGCTTCGGACTCGCCGGCGGGGTTCGCGCCGGGCTCGGCCCCGGGTTTCTCGCCGGAGCCGCCCGGCGCAGCCGCGCCGGGCCCGTCCTTGCTCTTGCCGGGCTCAGTGCTCACGTGTCCTCCTGGCCTAGCGGTTCGGTGACGGAAGCGGCAGATGGACAGGACGTGATGAAGTCCCGCACATCACTCACCCTCGTCGCCTCCCTCGGCGTCGTCCGAGTCCTCCATGGACTCTACGTTCCTCGCGATGGCCACCACGCTGTCCCCGTCCGCGAGGTTCATCAGGCGGACGCCCATGGTCTGCCTGCCGGACTGCTTGATCTCCGCGGCCGTGGTCCGGATGACTCCGCCGTTGGACGTCATCGCGAACACTCCGTCTTCAAGACCCACCATCAGGGCCCCTACCAACATCCCGCGAGATTGCACGATCTTAGCGGTGAGGACGCCCTTACCCCCACGACCTTGCAGCGGGTACTGGTCGACGGGCGTCCGCTTGGCGTAGCCGCCCTCGGTCGCGACGAGGACGTCCTGGGACGTGTCCTTCACGACCAGCATGTTAAGAACTTCCTGGTCCTCGTCGAAACGCATGCCGATGACGCCGGACGTGGCACGTCCCATCGGGCGCAGCGAATCGTCGTCGGCGCGGAAGCGGATCGCCTGGGCGCCGGTGGACACCATCAGCAGGTCGTCGTCGGCCGAGACGAGCCGCGCGGCGATGACCTCGTCGTCCTCGACCAGGTTGATCGCGATGATGCCGCCGGTGCGGGGCGAGTCGAAGTCGCTCAGCGCGGTCTTCTTGACGCGGCCCTTCTTCGTCCCGAGGACGAGGTACGGCGCGACCTCGTAGTCACGCAGGTCCATGACCTGGGCGATGTGCTCGTCCGGCTGGAACGCCAGCAGGTTCGCGACGTGCTGGCCGCGCGAGTCGCGTCCAGAATCGGGCAGTTCGTACGCCTTCGCCCGGTACACGCGCCCCTTGTTGGTGAAGAACAGGATCCAGTGGTGCGTCGTGGTGACGAAGAACTGGTCGACGATGTCGTCCTGCTTGAGCTGCGCGCCGCGGACGCCCTTGCCGCCGCGCCGCTGCGCCCGGTACAGGTCGGTCCGGGTGCGCTTGGCGTAGCCGCCGCGGGTGATCGTGACGACGACGTCCTCTTCGGCGATGAGGTCCTCGTACGACACGTCCCCGTCGAACGGGATGATCTGCGTGCGCCGCTCGTCGCCGAACTTCTCGACGATGGGGGCCAGCTCGTCGCCGACGATCCGGCGCTGCCGCTCCGGCGAGGCCAGGATGTCGTTGTAGTCGGTGATCTCCGCCATCAGCTTGTCGTACTCGTCGGTGATCTGCTGGCGTTCCAGGGCGGCGAGCTTGCGCAGCTGCATGTCGAGGATCGCCTGCGCCTGGATCTCGTCGATCTCCAGCAGGCTCATCAGGCCCTGCTGCGCCTGCTGCGCGGACGGCGACCGGCGGATCAGCGCGATGACCTCGTCGATCCGGTCGAGGGCCTTCAGCAGGGCGCGCAGGATGTGCGCGCGCTCCTCGGCCTTGCGGAGCAGGAACCGGGTGCGGCGGACGATCACTTCGATCTGGTGCGCGACCCAGTACCGGACGAACTGGTCGATCCGGAGGGTGCGCGGCACACCGTCGACCAGCGCGAGCATGTTCGCGCCGAACGTCTCCTGCAACTGGGTGTGCTTGTACAGGTTGTTCAGGACGACCTTAGCGACGGCGTCCCGCTTCAGGACGATCACGAGGCGCTGCCCCGTCCGGCCGGACGTCTCGTCGCGGACGTCGGCGATGCCGTCGAGCTTGCCCTCCTTCACCCCGTCCGCAATCTTGAGGGCGAGGTTGTCCGGGTTGACCTGGTACGGCAGCTCGGTGACGACGAGGCAGGTGCGGCCCTGGATCTCCTCGACCTCGACGACGGCCCGCATAGTGATGGAGCCGCGGCCGGTGCGGTACGCGTCCTCGATGCCCTTGCGGCCGACGATCAGCCCGGCGGTCGGGAAGTCGGGGCCCTTGACCCGCTCGATCAGCGCCTCGAGGAGGTCCTCGTCGGACGTGCCGAAATTGTCGAGGTACCACCTGACGCCGTCGGCGACCTCCCGCAGATTGTGCGGCGGGATGTTCGTCGCCATCCCCACCGCGATGCCCGCGGACCCGTTGACCAGCAGGTTCGGGTACCGGGACGGGAGGACGTCCGGCTCCTGCGACCGGCCGTCGTAGTTGGGGGAGAAGTCGACGGTCTCCTTGTCGATGTCGCGCAGCAGCTCCATCGCCAGGGGCGCCATGCGGCATTCGGTGTACCGCATGGCCGCGGCCGGGTCGTTGCCGCGCGAGCCGAAGTTGCCGTTCCCGTCGACCAGCGGGTACCGCATCGACCACGGCTGCGCGAGCCTGACCAGCGCGTCGTAGATGGCGGAGTCGCCGTGCGGGTGATAGTTCCCCATGACGTCGCCGACGACGCGGGCACACTTGAAGTAGCCACGGTCGGGCCGGTAGCCGCCGTCGTACATCGCGTACAGGACGCGGCGGTGCACGGGTTTGAGGCCGTCGCGGACCTCAGGCAGCGCACGCGCGACGATGACCGACATCGCATAGTCGAGATAGCTCTTCTGCATCTCGACCTGGATGTCGACCGGTTCGATCCGCTCGCCCGGGTGTCCACTCTCTGTGGTCACGTCCGTCACTCTCAAGACCTCTTCTGCTCGTAGGGATGCAAGTACGGTCGCCTGCCGGAATCAGGCCGCGGACATCTCACCCGTCCGCCGGCCCCTCCTCGCGGGGCCCCAGTGCAGCTCCGTAGGCCCGCCCCCGGCCTGCACCAC
>NZ_VCKW01000137.1 GCF_005889715.1 Actinomadura soli | reverse complement strand
GCCGGGCCCCACCGGAAGCCGGAGCCCTCACGTAACCCTGCGCGCCCCCTGCCCCCCGAGCCGCCTGCGCCGATTGGGAAGCAGCGGCATGCGCGCCCTGACCAGGCCGCGTGCCTTGACCAGGCTGCGCACCCTCGACGGGCCGTGCCGGCTGGGCAGGTCGCGCGGTGCTCCTGGCCGGCTGCGCGGCCGGGCGGGACTGCGCGTCCTCGCCGGACTGCGCGGCCCGCGGGGACGGGACGGGTTGTGCCGGTGGGGCCATGCCGCAGACGTCGCAGAAGCCGTCGGCCTCCACTTCGCCGGTGCAGCCGGGCTGGGTGCATCGGTTCATCGGCGGGTCCCCGTCTCGCTTTCGCACGCCCTGACCGCTCGCTGGTACTCCGCGAGCACCGTGGTGGCCCTCCGCAGGTCGCAGGGCGCCGTCCACAGCGTGTCACGGGCCGCCCCGTACAGCTCGGTGAGCCGCTCGTCCTCGACGACGCCGAGCCGGGCGGCCTTGGCCCGGTACGCCTCCAGGCGGCCCCGCAGCTCACCGCGCCGGTCGAGCAGACCGGCACTGAGACGCAGGTCACCGCGCGCCCGTTCCAGCGCCTCGGCCGCGGCGCGTTCCAACTCGGCGAACCGTCCCGCCAGCTCGACCCAGCGGCCCGCCTCGCGGAGCCGCTCCAGGACGGCGAGCCGGTCGCGCAGCGCGATGCCGAGCCCCTGGGACGGCGCGGGCAGGTTCGGCGACTGGATCTTGACGAGGGCGGTGGCGTGGGCCTCGCAGGCGCGCCGCTCGGTGCTCTCGACCTCCTCGATGGACGCCGTGACCCGCGCGATGAGCTCCTCGTAGTCGTCGCGCATCCGGGCGACGCCGGTCAGCTCGTCGCCCAGCGACGTCAGGACGGCGCGGACGCGGTCGAGCCGGCCGGTGTCGGGCCGTCCGTCCCGGACGAGCGACAGCGGGTCGGTGCGGACGACGCGGCCGAGCGCGGTCAGCTCGCGGCCGACGCGGTCCAGTTCCGGGTGGCGGGTGCCGTCGAGGTTGTGCGCCAGCCGCGCCGTGTCCCGCCAGCTCTCCTCAACCGTTTCGAGGGGGAGGAGCAGCGCCGTCCAGGCGGCGTCGGCGGCGGCGATCTCAACCGCGACGAAGTCGTAGGCGTCGGACATCATCGCGACGGCCTCGTCCAGCGTCACCCGCCGTTCCTGCGGCCCGAGGAGCGTGCGGTCCCGCAGCGGGATCTCGCCGTCGGGCAGTTCGACCGACTGGCCCGCGAGCAACCCGGTCAGCTCCACGAGCGTCGCCGCGTCCGGACGGGACGAGCGTCCGCGCAGCTCGGACGCGGCGTCCAGGACGCGCTGGTAGGCGTCGAACATGGCCCACAGCGTCGTCATCCGGGCCTTCGCGTCCTCCCAGCGCCGCCAGGTCTCGCCGGTGAGCCGGGCGCCTTCGAGAAGGCGGCTGCCCTCGTGCCCGTCGAGGTCGAGGAGCGACGCCGAGATGCGGTCGCGTTCTTCCCGGAGCTTCCGCAGGGCATGGTCGACGCCTTCACGGCTCATGGGCGCGGCAGCCCCGGCCCCGCTCTGCTCCAACGTCAGCCCCGCGATCGCTCTCCAACCATCCCCCTGAGCATGCCCGGACAAGGCGGTCTGGGAGCACGGACCTGCCCAGTATCGGACGTACCCTCTCATACAAGTGTGATCCGTGACACTGAACGAGACAAGCGTCATTCTGCCCCAGATGATCGCCGCTCGCGACGTCCGCCCGAGGCCGATGCCCGCCCGGCCATGGCCGACGCCATTCCGGCTCTTGGACCGGCGCCCTTCCGGCACGTAGACGCGTGCCCTTCCTGCCCGCAGAAGACCGCCCTTTCGCCCCGCCGACGGGCGCCCTTTCGGCCGAAGAGCGGGTGCCTTCCCGCCCGGAGAGCGGTGGCCTTCCGGCCCGATCCCGGTGGCCTCGCGGGCGGTGGGCGGGTGACCGTCCGGCCCGTAGGCGGCTGACCTCGCGGGCCGTACTCTGGGCATCGGGAACCTCGGTGTCCGGGGTGACGTTACGACATGTAGTCCAGTACGAGAGGAGTGGTGAGTCCGCGGTGTCGGACCCCAGTGATAGACCCGGTGCCGCATGGTGAGCGCGGCGCTGGGAGTGCTCGCGGTGGTCCTGCTGACCGCCGCCACCGGATACTTCGTCGCCCAGGAATTCGCCTTCGTCGCCGCCGACCGTGCGACGCTCGAACAGGCCGCCGAGCGCGGTGACACGTCCGCCCGGCGCGCACTCAAGGTCATCGGCAGGCTGTCGTTCATGCTGTCGGGCGCGCAGCTCGGCATCACGATGACGACGCTGGTCGTCGGCTTCATCGCCAAACCGGCGCTCGCCGAGCTGATCCGTCCGATGCTGGAGGTCGCCGGCGTGCCCGAGGGCGCGACCGGTGCGATCGCGCTCGCCACCGGGTTCGTCCTGGCGACGCTCATCCAGATGCTGCTCGGCGAGCTGTTCCCCAAGAACCTCGCGCTCGCCCGCGCCGAATCGCTGGCGCGCGCGCTGGCCGCGTCCACGCTCGTGTACCTGACGGTGGCGGGGCCGCTGATCCGGCTGTTCGACCGCGCGGCGGTACGTCTGCTGCGCGCCGTCGGCGTCGAGCCCGTCGAGGAGCTGCACAGCGGCGCGACGCTCGAAGAGCTGGGTGACATCATCGGCAAGTCGTACAGCTCCGGGCATCTGCCCGCCGACCTGTCCGGGCTGCTGGAGCGGGCCGTGTCGTTCGGCGACCTCACGGCGGACGAGGTCATGGTGCCGCGCCCCCACGTCCGGACACTGCCCGCCACCGCACCCCTCTCCGACCTCGTCGCGCTGATCCGCGAGACCGGGCACAGCGCGTACCCCGTCTACGGGCAGGAGATGGACGACATCGTCGGCGTCGCGGGCGTCCGCGAGGTCGCCGACGACGGCCTGGACCCGTCCACCGCGGTCGTGCAGGTCACCCGGCAGGCGCTGCTCGTCCCCGGCAGCCAGCCGCTGTACGGGGTCATCGAGCAGATGCGCGACGCGGGCGAGGAGTTCGCCTGCGTCGTGGACGAGTACGGCGGCCTCGCCGGCATCCTCACCTTCGAGGACATCGCCGAGGAGCTCGTCGGGGAGATCGCCGACGAGACCGACCGCCGGGAGGACGCGCCGACGTCCGGCCCGGACGGGTCGTGGCTCGTCGACGCGAGCATGCGCATCGACGAGGTCGAACGCCTCACCGGCCTCGACCTGCCCGAAGGCGACGCCTACGACACCCTCGGCGGGCTCGTCATGGCGGAGCTGCGCCGGCTGCCGTGCCCCGGCGACCGCCTCACCGTCGACCTGGACGGCGGACCCGTCGAGCTGGAGGTCGTCAGCGTGGCCCGCCGCGTCGCCGAGAAGATCCAGATCCGGACGGCGTCCGCGGTGTCGTCGGCGGCGGCGCCGGTGCCGGCACCGGCGGGACGTCCGGACGTCTCCGACCCGCCCTGCGAGGTCCCCGCCCCGCCCGCCGGGACCGCGGGGACCGGACCCGAGGGCGGCACGGTGGAGGCGTCATGGACCCGCTGACCACCCTGCTGATCACCGTCCTGCTGCTGGTCGGCAACGGGTTCTTCGTGGCGGCCGAGTTCGCGCTCGTCGCCGCCAACCGGTCGCAGCTGGAGCGCGCCGCCGCGAAGGGCAGCCGTCCCGCGGTCGCCGCCCTCGCCGGTGTCCGCGAGCTGTCGCTGATGCTCGCCGGCGCGCAGTTCGGCATCACGATGTGCTCGCTGGGCCTCGCGATCGTCACCGAGCCCGCGTTCGAGCACTTCCTCGAACCGCCGCTGCACGCGCTCGGCGTCCCGGAGGCGGGCTCGAAGGCCATCGCGCTCGGCTGCGCCCTCGCCGTCGTCACGTTCCTGCACATGGTCGTCGGGGAGATGGCCCCGAAGTCGTGGGCGATCACCCACCCGGAACGCTCGGCGCTGATCCTCGCCCTGCCGTTCCGCGCGTTCGCGAAGGTGTCCAGGCCGATCCTGTCGGCGCTGAACGCGGCGACCAACGCGCTGCTGCGGCTCATCCGCGTCACGCCGAAGGACGAGCTCGACGCGCACGCCGACCCGGCGCGGCTCAGCCACCTGGTCGGCGAGTCCCGCCGCCTCGGCCTCATCGGCCTGCGCGACCACGAGCTGCTCCGCCGCGCGATCTCCGCGCGGGAGGCCACCGTCGGGCGCCTCGTCGTGCCGCCCACGTCCGTGACCACGATCGGCGCGGACGCGACCGCCGCGCAGATCCGGCGGACCGCCACCGCCAGCGGCCACAACCGGCTCCTGGTCCGCGACCGGGACGGCGCGATGACGGGCATCGTCCACGTCCGGGCCGCCATCACCGAGCCCGGCGGCGACCGCCGCGCCGGCGAGCTGGCCCACCCGGCGCCCGTCCTCACGGCGGAGACGACGATCCTGGACGCGGTCAGCCGCATGCGCCGCGCCCGCGCCCAGCTGGCCGTCGTGAACGACGCGGACGAGTTCGCCGGAATCGTCACCCTGGACGATCTCCTCGCGGAGCTACTGGCCACCAACCCGCACTGACACAGGCCGCGTACCTGCGACAACGGTGCAGTTGTCGGGATGCTGCAACGGACTTTCCACGTCATCGTGGAAGCATGAGCACCCACGCCCACGACGCTGAGCAAGGACAGAGCGGCCGACGCGACGCCACGCACGGCGACAACCCCGACCATGGCCACCCCCATGGGAGTGGGCGCCGGATCGGGTGGTTGTTCAAGGGGCGGTTGCTTCATTCGCTGCGGCCGCATTCGCACGAGGCCGCCGACAAGGTGGACTCGGCCATGGAGGCGAGTGCGCAGGGCATGCGCGCGCTGTGGATCTCCCTGGCGGGATTGGGCGCGACCACCGTCCTCCAAGCGGTGGTCTTCGCGTTCACCGGCTCGGTGGCGTTGCTGGGCGACACGCTTCACAACGCCGCCGACGCGCTCACCGCGGTCCCGCTGGGCATCGCGTTCGTCCTCGGCAGGCGTCCGCCGACCCGCCGCTACACCTATGGGTACGGACGTGCCGAGGACCTGGCCGGGGTGGTCATCGTCCTCGCCATCGCGGCGTCCGCGGCGGCCGCCGGGTACGCGGCCGTCCAGCGCCTCGCCCATCCACAGCCTGTGGATCACGTGGCCGCCGTGGCGGGCGCCGCGCTCATCGGTTTCGCGGGCAACGAGCTGGTCGCCCGGTATCGCATCCGCGTCGGCCGCCGTATCGGCTCCGCCGCCCTCGTCGCGGACGGCCTGCACGCCCGCACGGACGGCTTCGCGTCCCTGGCCGTCCTTCTAGGCGCCGCTGGCATTGCCCTGGGTGCACCCTGGGCAGACCCGGTTGTCGGGTTGCTCATCACCATCGCGATCCTGACCGTCCTGTGGCAGACCGCCCGCGAGGTCTGGCGCCGTCTCATGGACGCCGTCGACCCCGCCCTGGTGGATCGCGCCGAGGCCGCTCTCTCCTCGACTCACGGTGTCCTGGCGGTGGGCGATGTCCGGCTCCGCTGGATCGGCCATCGCCTCCGCGCGGAATGCGACGTCGTCGTCGACCCGGCCTCCACCGTCGTCCGCGCCCACCAGATCGCGGTCGACGCCGAGCACAACCTGCTGCACGCGCTGCCCCGTTTGTCGGGCGCTCTCGTCCACCCCGACCCGCAGGCCCGCGACGGTGAAGATCATCACGCCGTGCTGGCGGGCCACCGATGACCGCTCACCTGTGAGACGTTAGTCCCGGGCTGAAGGGGAAAATACGGCCCCGGGCGGTCGATCTGGGACGGGATGACGTTGGTGAAGCAACCCTCAGGAAGCAACGGGCCCGAGGACGGGAGCCCTGAAACCTCCGAGCACGGGCAGCCGACGCCCGTCTACGTCCCCGAGTCCGAGGTCCCGACAGTCACCTTTCCCTTGCCCGACGAACCGTCCGACGTGTCCGACCCCTCCGCCACGTCCCCGGACGAGACCGTCTCGGATCTCCCAGTCGCTGAACCACCTGACGACGAGCACGACGAAACGCCTGCCGAGCCGGTGAGCGAACCCGTCGAGCCACCGGACGAACCCGCCACCTCAGAGCCCGCCCCCGCCCTACCGACCGGCGACGCCGCGCCGAGCGAAGACGCGTCCGGCACCGAACCGGAGGAGGTCGGAGAACCGCTGCCCGACGCTGCGGATGCGGATCTGCACGACGAGGCGGTATTGGATCCCCGGGCGGGGTTCGGAACGATGCCGCTGCCGGAGATCGGGGAGACGCCAGCGCTCGGAACCAAGCTCCCCGAGGACGGTTGGGGCGGACGTGACCTGGTCGAGGGCGTGTACCGTCCGCTGACCGAGTTCTACGAGCGGCTCGACGCGCGCCTGAGAGAGGTGCCCGAGGACGTTCCGCCGGTCGGCTGGGCGCCGCACATCGCGGCCTTGCGCGCATTTCGCGAAGAGCGGGTCGCGGGCGACTGGGAGGTCGCGGCCCGGTTCCTCGTCGCGCCCGGGTCGGTGGAGGAGACGGATCTGCTCCGTCTCGTCCAGGCGGAGGACGGGGACGACGTCGTCCACGAGTGCGTCAAGGAGCTGACCGCGGCGGACGGCCGGGCGCTGCTGGTCGCGCCCACGCCGGAGCGGGCCGCCGAGCTGCTGCGGCGCCTGGAGGACGATCCCGAGGTGTTCTCCCTGATGATCGAGACGCAGCCGGCGACGGCGGAGGCTCGTTCGGTGGAGACGCAGGCCCTGCCGCCGGTGGACGTCGACGAGGTCCCCGAACCGCCGCCGGCGGTGCGGGAGCCCGGCTCCAACGGCACGGTCGAGTTCAAGCCCTTGACCGGACCACCCGACCCCGGACCCGCTCCCGCCCCCGACGAGCCCGAACCGGACGACACGGCGTCGGCGTCGGCGTCGGCAGGAGCGACGAGCGCCGAGCCGGTTCCCGCGGTGCCCGCGGGGGAGCCCGTCGTCCCGGCGGAGGGGCCGTCCGCGCCGGAGACCCGGGTGCGTTCGGCGGCGTTGCGGCCGGTGGGGGAGGCGTGGCGGCTGTCGTGGGAGACGGAGGCGCGGCTGCTGCGGCGCGGGCTGATGTGGCTGGAGCAGTGGCCGAGGGACGCGGCCGCGCTGCAGGCCGTCCAGGCCGAGCACCTGCGGCGCCGCGAGGCGCTGGACGCGGAGCGGGCGGCGTTGACCGCCACGATCGAGGAGTCGCGGCACGCGGCGACGGACGCCGAGCAGGCCGCGGTACGGGCGGAGGCCGAGGCGGAGCGGCTCACCGCCGTCCAGGAGGAGGCGGAGGCGGAGCTGGCCGGTCCCCGCGCGGAGGCGGAACGGCTGCGGACGATCGCCGACGAGGCCGCAGCCGAGGCCAACGCGGTGACCCGGACGGCCGACGCCTCCTACGCGCGCTGCGCGCAGCTCGACGAACGCGCCAAGACCGCACAGGCGGAATTGCAGGGGGCGCGGCAGGCGGAGGCGTCCTTGACCGACGAGCTGGCGAGGGCACGCGAGGCTCTCCCAGCGGCGGCTGAGGAAGCGCACCGGCTCACGGCGGCGGACGCGGACGCGGCGGCCGAAGGCCACGCCGCCTACTACCGGCTGGTTTCGGCGGAGTCAGCCCTGTCGGCGGTACGCCGGAAGATGACGCTCGGGCAGCGGCTGCACGTCGCGTCGCCGCCGGAGGATCTGCGGAGCGTGCGCGCCGAGGTCAAGGCGCGGACGCGCGAGGCCGACGAGGCCGCGAAGCGGGCGCGGGACGCCAAGGAGGCGGCGGAGCACGCGGAGCGGGTGCGGCGCGGGCTCGCGTCGTTCGTGTCGGAGGGCGGGGCGCGGCTGCAGCAGGCGCAGGAGGCTCAGGAACGGCTGGGGACGGAGCTGACCTGGCTGGCGACGGAGCGTGAGACCGCGGGCCGCGAGCATCAGGAGCAGGCGCGGCTGGCGTCGGCGGCCGTGGAGAAGGCGAACCAGGAGGGCAGGCGCGCACACGTCGCGCAGCAGGCCGCGCAGGCCATCGAGCAGCGGGTGAACGCCGCCCGCACGGCCCGCGAGGAAGCCCTGGCGGCGGCGCGGCAGGCCCGGTCGGACGCGGAGACCGCCGCGGCCCGGGCGGCGGACACGCAGGCGGCGCTCGACCGCCACACCGCCGAGGCCGCGGAGGAGCTGTCCGCCCGGGACGCCGATCTGGAGACGGCCGTGCGGACGGAGGCGCGGTCGCGGCAGAACGTCCTGGAGATCTGCGGCTCGGATCCCGCCGCGAACCCGGAGGCCGTCCCCGCGCATCAGCGCCGCGCGATGGCCCGCATCGAGCAGCTCACCGCCTACACCGGCGGCCAGCGGACCGCGGAAGGCGATGTCCTGCTCCGCACCGCCGACCTCGTCGTCGGGACACCGGCCGGGGTCGGCCTCACCGCCCGCGACGAGGAGTTCGACGCGTTGATCGTCGCGGACGCGGGGGCGCTCACGGACGCGGAGTTCCTCATCGGCGCCGTCCGGACGCGCCGCTGGATCCTCGTGAGCGCGCCCGGCGTCCATCCCCCCGAGTACCGCGAGTACGCCGGGGCGCCCGCCGGGAGGCTGGAGGCCGGCCCGTTCGAGCGCGCCGCGACGGCCGCACCACATCTCGTGGACGTCCGCTGAAGCTCAGTCCTTCTTCATCTCGCGCCTCTCGCGCCTGTCGCGCCTGTCCTCGTTGTCGTCCTTCTCGGGGACGACAAGGTGAAGCAACCAGCCGGCCACACCGACGACGATGGCGCCCCAGAAGGCAGGCCAGAAGCCGGTCACGTGGAACGGCAGGTCGAGTTCCCCTGCCAGCTCGCTGGTGAGCCAGAGCAGCAGCGCGTTCACGACGAGGCCGATCAGACCGAGCGTGAGGACGTAGAAGGCGCAGCCGAGCGTCTTGATGACCGGTTTGATGAAGGTGTTGACCAGGCCGAAGATGGCGGCCACGGCGACGAGCGTGAGGGCGCGGCGCCCGGCCGTGCCGCCGTCGACCGAGATGCCGGCGATCAGCACCGTGGCGATCCACAGGGCGACCGCGGTGATGCCCACCTTGAGAAGAATCCGCACACCACGATCCTGATCGCCCCGACCCGAACCCGTCATCCCTCTGCACGACGATTAGCGCGAACGCCCCGCTCATCATCCAGAACGACCCGTCCCCGGCCGGCTACCCGGGGTCGGCCATCCGAGCCGGGTGGCGGGTCAGTCGTGGCGGTCGAAGAACGGGGAGTTGGCCGGGATCTGCGAACGTCCCGCGACATGGGTCCCCTGGGCGGCGGAGGCCGGTTCGCGACGTCCCGACCGCCGGTGCGCGCCCGCGTGCCCTGCCGGACCGCCCGGGGCGCCCGGACCGGCCGGGCCGCCCGGAGGCTGCCCGGTGCCGGGGTTCTGGCGGACGCGGGCGAGTTCCCGCTGCAGGCGCCGCTTCTCCATCTCCAGGGTGGTCAGCGACTCCTCGTGCTCTTCGCGGAGGTCGCGAAGGTCGCGGCGGTCGCGCACGCGGCGGCCCGCGCCGATGAAGGTGAGCATCATCCCGGCGAAGAAGACGACGGCCACGCCCGCACCGGCGAAGAAGACCTGCCACTGCTCGTTCACGCCGGGCACGGTCTGGCCGTAGACGATGAGGTTCGCGGGCTCGGCGTTGTCGAGGACGATGCCGACGACGACGGCGACGGCGGCCGCGACCAGCAGGAAACCGAGGAACACCATGGGCAGCTCTCCTCTGCGTTCGACTCCGGAGGGGGCGGAGAATCTCCACCATGCCAGACCGAGCCTGGGTCATGTCGCGTTCGCCCGGATTAATCCATGTCAGGGGGTGTTAGTCCGTTCCAATGCGCGCGGTTCCGTCCCGACCACATCGGGTAGTGATCGCGGCGACGCGCACCGAGACCGACCGCGGAGGAGACCATGCCCGTGCAGGCCATCGTGTTCGACCTGGACGGCGTCCTGATCGACTCCGAACCCGTGTGGGAGGACGTCCGGCGCGCGTACGTCGCCGAGCACGGCGGACGGTGGCTGCCCGACACGCAGGACCGCCTCATGGGCATGAGCACCCTGGAATGGGCCGCGTACATCGCGAACGACCTCGTCGACGGCGTCACGTCCGAGGACGTCGCCTACGAGGTGGTCGACCGGATGTCCCAGCGGTACCAGGACGGGTTGCCGCTGCTGCCGGGAGCGGAGGCCGCGGTCCGGCGGATGGCCGAGTACCGTCCGCTCGGGCTGTCCAGTTCGTCCCCGCGCGCCCTCATCGACCTGGTGCTCGGCCAGCTCAGGGTGGACGGGCTGTTCCGCGCCACCGTGTCCACCGAGGAGGTCGACCGGGGCAAACCGGCACCGGACGGGTACCTCACCGTGGCCGCGCAACTGGACGTGCCCGCCCGGACCTGCGTCGCCATCGAGGACTCCGCCAACGGCCTCCGCTCGGCCCACGCCGCGGAGATGACGGTGATCGCCGTCCCCCGCCCGGCGCACCCGCCGGCCGACGACGCGCTCGCCCTGGCGGCCCACATAGCGGACGACCTCGACGAAATCACCCCTGAGCTGGTGGAGGTTATCCACAGGTAAGAGTTCCCGGGACGGTGTCGGCGGCGGCTCATAGTATGGGCCGATGACTTCCCCCGAGAGCCCGGAGACCCCTGAGACCCCGGAGACCTTGGGCGTCCTGCGGCGCGTGTTCGGCTACGACGCGTTCCGGGACGGCCAGCGGGAGATCATCGAGCATGTGGTCGGCGGCGGGGACGCACTCGTCCTCATGCCGACGGGCGGCGGGAAGTCGCTGTGCTACCAGATCCCGGCGCTCGTCCGGAAGGGCACCGGCGTCGTCATCTCCCCGCTCATCGCCCTCATGCAAGACCAGGTGGACGCCCTCCGCACGCTCGGCGTCCAGGCCGGTTTCCTCAACTCCACGCAAGACCTCGACGAGCGCCGGGTCGTCGAGGCGCAGTTCGTCGCGGGCGAGCTCGACCTGCTCTACCTGGCGCCCGAGCGCCTCCGCCTCCCCGCGACCGTCGAGCTGCTCGGCCGCGCGAACGTGTCCCTGTTCGCGATCGACGAGGCGCACTGCGTGTCGCAGTGGGGGCACGACTTCCGTCCCGACTACCTGATGCTGTCCGGCCTGCACGAACGCTGGCCGGACGTCCCGCGCATCGCCCTCACCGCGACCGCCACCGACGCCACCCGCGCCGAGATCGCGTCCCGCCTCCAGCTGGAACGAGCCCGCCACTTCGTCGCCAGCTTCGACCGCCCGAACATCCAGTACCGGATCGAACCGAAGACCGACGCGAAGCGCCAGCTCCTGCGCCTCCTCCAGAGCGAGCACAAGGGCGACGCGGGCATCGTCTACTGCCTCTCACGCAATTCGGTGGAGAAGCATGCCGCGTTCCTCACCGAGAACGGCATCGAAGCCCTCCCCTACCACGCCGGCCTGGACGCGAGGACGCGCGCCGCCAACCAGTCGCGCTTCCTCCGGGAGGACGGCCTCGTCATCGTCGCGACCATCGCGTTCGGCATGGGCATCGACAAACCCGACGTCCGCTTCGTCGCGCACCTCGACCTGCCGAAGTCGGTCGAGGGCTACTACCAGGAGACCGGCCGCGCCGGACGCGACGGCCTCCCGTCCACCGCCTGGCTCGCCTACGGCCTGCAGGACGTCGTCAACCTGCGCAAAATGATCGACGGCGGCGAGGGCGACGCCGCGTTCCGCCGCCGCCAGGCCACCCACCTCGACTCGATGCTCGCGCTCTGCGAGACCGTCGAATGCCGCCGCGTCCAGCTCCTGAACTACTTCAGCCAGTCCGCCGAGCCGTGCGGCAACTGCGACACGTGCCTGACCCCGCCCGAATCGTGGGACGCGACCGTCCCCGCGCAGAAGGTCCTGTCCGTCATCGTCCGGCTCGACCGGGAACGGCGCCAGAAGTTCGGCGCCGGTCACATCATCGACATCCTGCTCGGCAAGAAGAGCGCGAAGGTCATCCAGTTCGACCACGACTCCCTCAAGCCGTTCGGCGTCGGCGCCGAGCTGCGCGAGGTCGAATGGCGCGGCGTCGTCCGGCAGCTCCTCGCGCAGGGCCTGATCGCCGTAGAGAGCGACCACGGCACCCTCCTCCAGACCGACGCGAGCGCCGAGGTCCTGCGCGGTCAGCGCCAGGTCATGATGCGCCGCGAACCGGAACGTCCCGCCACGAAGGCCGCCAAGACCGCCAAGGAACGCAAGGCCCCGGTCGAGTTGCCCGCCGAGGCGATGCCGACCTTCGAGCGCCTCCGCGCCTGGCGCGCCGCCACCGCGAAGGAGCAGGGCGTCCCCGCCTACGTCATCTTCCACGACGCGACCCTCCGCGAGATCGCCACCGCCCTCCCGACATCCCTCACCGAACTGGGCCGCATCAACGGCGTGGGCGAAAACAAACTCGCCAAATACGGCGACCAAGTCCTGGAAACCCTCAACACCACCGACTAGGACGCGTCCAAAATGGGCCTCAGCCCACGCGCGAGCATCTGGCCCGGCCTGAAGGCGGCGCCGCCGAAGCGAGCCCGACCAGCCATTTCATGCGGCGACGCCACGCTCCCGCACAGCCCGGCCCGGTCGCAAACCACGAGGCAAGCACCATGACGACACTCTGAGCCACGGCCCAGACCCCATCCACACCCACCCCAGAGCGAGCAGCACCTCGTTCGACAGCACCATCGACGAACCAACCCACCTGACGGCAGTCTCAGCCGACCCCCGGCCCAAGCGCGCCGCCGTGACGCCAGGCTCACCACCCCCACAAAGGGGATTCCCAGGCTTCTCCCAGAATTCCGCACAGACTTCTACCAGTCACCACCGGTTGAATGGCCCTCATGCGAACCAACCGCAAGACGATCGCGGCCGGGGTCGGCGCCGCCGGTCTCCTCGGGCTCGGCCTCTACCTGGCCGTCCCCGCGGCCGCCGCGAACCCGTCGCCGTCACCGTCCCCCTCGGGGCAGACCAGGACGCACCCGGGCGACAACCCCCGAGGCAAATGGCACGACGGCAAGTGGCACGACGGCAAGGGCCACCCCGGCAAGCGGCACCCCCACCGGCATGCCCGTCCGTTCCGCGGCGTCCACGGCGAGGCGACCGTCCGCCGCAAGGACGGTTTCCACCTCGCGACCTGGCAGCACGGCAAGATCACCGCGGTCTCGTCCACGACGCTCACCGTCCGCAGCGACGACGGCGTCTCGTGGACGTGGACGGCCAACGCGAACACCCGCGTCCACAAGAACGGCGAGAAGGCCGCGCTCAAGGCGCTCGTGGCGGGCGACCGGGTCCTCGTGGCGGGCGAACGCTCCGGCGACACCCGCGACGCCCGGCTGATCCGCGTCCCCAGGTCCCGCTAGGGCGGGTACGGTCGAGGCGACGACCAGGGCATTCGGCACGATCTGCGGGAGCCGATGAGCGAGAACCGGCGAGTGCTCGTCGTGGACGACGAGGCCAACATCCGCGACCTGATCGACGTCGCGCTGCGCTTCCACGGCTTCGCGACCGTCACCGCGGGCACCGGCGAGGAAGCGCTGCGCACGGCGGGCGAGGAGCGTCCCGACCTGGTGCTCCTGGACGTCATGCTCCCCGACCTGGACGGCTTCGAGGTGTGCCGGCGGCTGCGCGCGGCCGGCGACCAGGTCCCGGTGATCTTCCTGACGGCGCGGGACACCCCGTCCGACACGGTCACCGGCCTGACACTCGGCGGCGACGACTACGTCACCAAGCCGTTCTCGATCGAGGCCCTGATCGCACGGGTACGAGCCGTCCTGCGCCGTGCCGCCGCCCCGCCGCCCTCCACCTCACCGTCCGACACCGACGTTCTGCGCGTCGCCGACCTGGAGCTGGACGAGACGCACTGGCGGGTCCGGCGCGGCGGCGTCGACGTCGACCTCTCGCCGACCGAGTTCCGCCTCCTCGCCTACCTGATGCGGAACGCGGGCAGGGTCCTGTCGCGGACCCAGATCCTCGCGGGCGTCTGGGGCTGGGACCACGGCAACCCGCAGGTCGTCGAGACCTACATCAGCTACCTGCGCCGCAAGCTCGACCCGCTCGGCACGCCGCTCATCCACACCCAGCGCGGCGTGGGCTACGCGCTGCGGCCATGACGCTCAACGCCCGGCTGCTCACCGGCCTGCTCGCCGTCACCTTCACCGGCCTGGCGATCATGGGTCTGGTCAGCGCGCTCGTCCTGCACGGCTACCTGATGCACCGGGTGGACGAGCAGCTCCAGGGCACCCGCGACCGCGCGATCTCCCGCCTCCTGCGCCCCGGCCTGCCCGAACAGGGCGCCGCCCCGCCGCAGTTCGTGGTCCTCGCCATCGGCCCGACCGGACGGGTCCGCGTCCTCAGCGGCGACCAGCCGTCCCCGGCACAGGCCGTCGCCGAGGTCGAGAAACTCGGCCAGGACGAACTCTCGAACCGCGCCCGCACCCTGGAGCCGTTCTCCCTCCCCGGCCTGCGCGCCGTCGCCCGCCCGTGGCGGAACGGCATCGTCGTCGTCGCGTCCCCGCTCAACGAGATCCATTCGGCGGTGCGCAACCTCGTCCTCTCGGAGATCGCCACGGGCGCGCTGCTCCTCGCCGTCCTGCTCGTCCTCGGCCGCCGCCTGATCGGCCGCGGCCTGCTGCCGCTCGACCGGATGGCCGCCACCGCGCACGACATCACCGCCGGCGGCGACCTGCGCGCCCGCATGCCGGACCCGGGCCCGCGCACCGAGGCCGCCCGCCTCGCCGCCGCGATCAACGTGATGCTGGACCGGATCGAGCAGGCGTTCTGGGCGCGGAGCCGCTCCGAGGCCCGCGTCCGCGAGTTCGCCGCCGACGCCTCGCACGAGCTGCGCACACCGCTGACGACCATCCAGGGCTACGCCGAGCTGTACCGGCACGGCGCCCTCGGCCCGGGCGAGCTCCCCGACGCCATGCGCCGCATCGAGGACGAGGCGAGCCGCATGAACAAGCTGGTCACCGACCTCCTGGAACTCGCCCGCCTGGACCGCGAGGCGTCCCTGCACCCGGCCCCGACCGACCTCGTCCCCCTGGCCCGCGACGCCATAGCGGACGCGACGGCCGCGGACCCCGACCGTCCCGTCACCCTGGACGCCCCCGACTCGCTCATCGCGACCGTCGACGAACCCCGTATCCGCCAGGTCCTCGCGAACCTCCTGGCCAACGTCCGAACCCACACACCACCCGGGACACCCGCGACAATCCGCCTAGCACCGGGCCTTATCGAAGTAACCGACAAAGGCCCGGGCATGCCCCCCGACGACGCCGCCCGCGCCTTCGAGCGCTTTCACCGCACCGACCAGAACTCCCCAGGAGCGGGCCTGGGCCTCCCCATAGTCGCCGCCATAGCCGCCGCCCACGGCGGACGCGCCGACCTACTCTCAACCCCGTCCAAGGGAACAACCGTCCGCATCACCTACGCCCACCCAAGCCACTCCGGATAGAGCATCCGGAACGAACCAGAAGATCTTCCGGATCCTGCAATGAGCGACACTCACTCCGAAACCTGATCGCCTGATCCGCGCCCCGCCCCGGCCTCAGGACGCAAGCCAAAGGCCCCTCCCGCGATCGGAAGGGGCCTCTGAGATGTGCGCACCCGAAGGGATTCGAACCCCTAACCTTCTGATCCGTAGATTCCCAAACGATCACCGAACCCGTTCAAGCCAGTCCGCGCGCCCGGCTTCGTGTCCTCAGCTCGTCCGGATTCGTTCGCCTCATTCCAAGATCGTTCGTCCGTGTGGCTCCCAACGTGGCTCCCGGTGGAGCCTGGGCCAGACCGGTCGACCGCATCCTTATCAGTTCGATCATGGTCAAGGTGGCTGACTCGCGTAGCCGTGGTGACCTCGCGCTGAGGGCTGATCGTGTGCGGCGGCGGCTGCTGGTGTTGCTGTCACGGCTGCTGTCATAGGTCGTGCTTCACCAGGGTCTGGGCGTCCGATGAGCTGTCCTCAGCCGTACGCGCCCACAAGAATGATCACAACTACTCCAAGTACTAAGCTCAACCGGCGGTCGCCTGGACCATACGCGCCGGTGCCAAGCCTTACGCCTAGCAGCTCCGTGAGCCTCATGGATGACCGTCCTTCCAGTCCAGCCGACCACTGGAAACCAGCCAACGGAGTGACCCGTGTCGTAGACCGCGACCACGGCGGCGGCGCGTACCCCGTGGCGGCCGGGCGGGGCGGGGCCTGGCGGTGGTGGCGCGATGCGCGGCCGGGCGCGGCCGTCCGGTGACCGGCGCCCACGCCGCATGCTCCGGGCGGCCTGGCGCGGGGCCGCGCAGCGGCCCAAGCGCCGCCGCCCCTTGATCTAAAACAGCTCAATTCGGCAAGGTACCGCGGGGTTTGTCCTGTGTTAGCTGCGTGAGCGGGCATCGTTCGCGGCTTTGATCAGGAATGCGATGTCGTCGGTCAGAGCTGAAGTCGTGGCGACGGTCGCGGTCGATGCAAGGGTGTGGTCGGTGCCGTCTTGGTCGGTGACCTTGGCTCCGGCTTCGCGGGCAATGATGACTCCGGCGGCCATGTCCCAGGGTTTGTTGGACAGGGTGATGCTGGCGTCTAGCTTGCCCTCGGCGACCCATGCTAGATCGATGGCGACTGATCCGAGCATGCGGACGCGTTGGACGTTGGCGGCTAGGCGTTCGGTGAGGGCGATGCGTCGCCGGTTCTTGGCCTGGGCGTCTTCGCCTACCGCGTAGTCGCCTATGGCGACGATTGCGTCTTTGAGGTTAGTGGTCATGCTGGCTTGGATGCGGCGGTCTTCGAGGTAGGCGCCTGTGTGCTGGGCGGCGTGGTAGCGGTTGCCTAGGAACGGCAGGTCGATGACGCCTACGACCGGGCGGCCTCGTTCTATTAGGCCGATGGAGATGCCGCAGAGGGGGATGTTGCGGACGAAGTTGGCGGTGCCGTCTATCGGGTCGATCGCCCAGAGGAGTTCGCCGGTGGTGTCGCCGCTGATGCCCTCTTCTTCGCCGAGTATGGCGATGTCGGGCGTCCGCTCTCGGAGGTGGTCGCGGACGGCGCGTTCTACGGCGTAGTCGACTTCGCTGGCCATGTCGCGGTCGCCCTTGGCGGTGAGCAGGCCGGGGACGCGTGTGCGCACTAGGTCGCTGGCTATTTCTGCCGCCTTGAGTGCGACGGGCAGTAGAGCTGCGGGTGCGTCGGTCATACGGTGCGGCCTCGTTCCCATAGCGCGTCGAAGATCTCTTCGAACGTCTCATACAGTCCGGTGCCGGTCGCGTTGCGCTCGGCGAGGAAGGTCGGCGAGTCGACTCCGCGGGCGCTCGGTAGGTAGGGCTGCATCACGCAGAGCCGGTCGTTGATGAGGGTGATGTTGAACCGGATCGTCTCGTCGTAGACGGCGACGGACAGCCGGTCTTGGGCCTCAGGTGACAAGCGCTTGCGGAGGCGGGTCAGGACCTCGATGTTCAAGCGGGTGAGGGTCGTGAGGTGGTTGTCGCTGTAACCCTCCTCGCGTTCACGGGCTCGGATGGCTTCGCCTTCGGGGTCCAAGAACAGGGCCTGCAGGGCGGTCCCGCCCTCGATGAGACGATAGAGCCGCTGGTCGGGGTACTGCTGGCACAGCATATTGAGGGAAAGGCCGGCAGCCCGGATGCTGCTCGCGCCGTCGAGTAGGGCGTGCGGCGGGTGAGCGAATGAGAACTCGGCGCGGGTTGGGAAAACGGCGGTGACGTCGGCGTAGGGGTTCGGGCCTACCCGGTCGGCGGTCGATTCGAGGTCGGCGCGTTCGTCGCTGGGGGTGTGAGCGGCGGGCTCGTCCGCCAGGACGTGCGGCGGGCATGGGGCGAACAGCTCGTCGGCGGTCCACTCCGGGAACATCGCCTCTAAGACGCGGCAGTGATCGGTGTAGGGAAGGCGCTTGAGTTCGCCGGACGTCCAGCGGTGGAGTTGGGCGCGGCTGGGTGCGGTGCGGGTGAGTTCGGGCGAGATCTGCTTGGCGGCCTCCTTGTATGCGGCCTGGAACATGCCGTACCGGTGCAGGCGGCGCTGGCGGATCACGACTTGCAACAGGATCGGTTGGGGAGACACCGGCCGTCCTCTCTGGGTGGGCGTTCACCAGGCTAGGCGCGGCACGAGATCGAAGACGAGACAAAGTCGAGACAGTTGCAAGACGTTGATGTCCAAGACGAGATGATCACGGCATCGTGACGCAACGTGACTCGCTGGCACGGTGTCGTCATGGCGAGCGATTGCACCTCTTGCAGGGGACGCGGGGTCAAGCGGCGTGTGGCGCGACGGACGTTGGCGTCGGGACACGTGGCGGGCGTTCCGGCGGACAGCCGTCAGGACGACTGCCCCGACTGCTTGGGGACGGGCCGGGCGTCCGAGCCGCAGAGCGGTGCGGAGTCGTGAACGCGCGGGACTTCGAGTTGCGGCTTCTGACTGACCTGCGAACCTCGCTTCTCGGTTTGGGCCTGGCGGTCCGGTTGGACGAGAGCATGCCGGGGCTGCTGGTGAGTACGGCCAACCCGGGACTGTTCGTGTGGGTGTTCGTCGGGGCCTCCGGGCGGACGTTCACCTGGCGGCGAGACGACAGCAAGCATGCGGTCGATGACGTGCCGGGTGCGGCGGCCGAGGTCGCTCGCTTTGTGACGGCTCAGGCCGGGCAGCTCAACGGGTCGGCTGACGACCACTTCGACTAGCGCTCTCGGCTGGCCTGGTGGGCTGGCTCATGAGCGCATTGAGCGGCAGAGCCGGTGGCGCGGCGAGGACGGTCCGTTTCGTGATCACCTCAAACGCCCCCCGGGATCACGAGCGGCAGGCGGGCCAAGCCCCGCGCCTCCGGCTCTGCCTCGAAGGAAGCGAGAACAGGTGATGGGTTCTTCTATCTCCCGCGACGGCGAACTGCAGGTCTTGGGTGATCTGTGTCGTGCCTTGGTCATGCGCGGTCTGTACGTCCAGATGCGCGACGCCGTCCCCGGACTGACGGTCACCCGGGCGGGCGGCACCACCGAGGACGTCCTCGGCTACGTCGTCGTGAACCGTCGCAAGGGCGAGGTCTCCTGGTGGCGGATCGACAACCTCCACCCGGTCACCGACCTGGACGGAGCGGCCGAACGGATCACCGCGTTCATGGCCGAGTCGACGGCGCCCGACCGACCGGGGTCCCGGCCGTGACGTCGGGGGCGGGGAACACTCCGGACGATGTGCCTACGGTCGTCGCCACCCTGGAGTATCGGTTCCCGAGGTCGACTGTGTGGTTCGGACAGCACTCGTGGCGGTGGTGGGCGGTGATGCCTTCGGCTAAGGAGTGGGTGCTCCTCGACGCGAAGACCCCGAAGGAACTGGCGGCCAAGATGGCGAAGGCGAACGGGTCACTTGCTCCCAACGGCACGTCCGGGCCTGCTGGTGTCCGATGGTCGTGACAGGCGGGGCGGGTTGGGCGTACATTGATCTGACCTGGTAAGACAACCTGTCGGATGATGGACGGTCGAGATATGAACCTTGAATCCGTGCCGCCAAAGTACGCCCAGCTCGTCACGGAGCTTCAACGGCGCATCGAAGCGGGCCGGTACGCCCCCGGTTCGGCGATGCCCAGCGAACACCAGCTCATTGACGAGTTCGGGGTGAGTCGGCCAACCGTGGTGGCGGCCCTGCGAGTTCTCCGCGATCAGGGATGGATCGATTCGCGACAGGGCAAGGGCCGGTTCGTCCGGGGGCGTCCTGCCCTGGCCTCACTAGAGAATGTGAGAGCGGGCCAGAGTCGGCTGGCTGGCTCGGAATCGGCCATTCCTGGCGAGGTGCTGGCCGCTGGGGTGGTCGACGCTCCGAACCGCATTCGTTCACTTCTCGACCTCGGGTCGCCTGGCAAGGCGTTCGTTCGCCGGCGACTGCTGACGGCTGACGGTGCGCCGTCTGAACTCCTGTCCCTGTGGCTGCCTTTGGAGCTTGCGGAGGGGACGGACCTGACCAGTGCTGAGCCGCTGAAACAGGGCATGAGGCAGCATCTGGAGTCGCGCAAGGGTGTGACGTTCGATCACGTCATTGAGCACATCGTGGCGAGGATGCCGACTGGCGAGGAAGCGTCCGCCTTGTCCATGGGGGAAGACATCCCGGTCCTTGTCGTCTACGCGACTGCACGTGACGCCGCTGGTAGTCCCCTGCTGGTGGTCGACACGGTCCTGCCCGCTGACATGCACGAACTGGAAGACGCCTACCCGCTGGCGTGACCGCATCCGGCCACACGTCGGTTAGTTACTTGATAGACCAAGCTGGGTAGTCTTATGATCGAGTCACTTGATAGGTCAACTGACAGACAGTTGACCGGATAGGAATCGATCACCATGGCGGTACAAGGTCCGTTCAAGGTCGCGTTCGGGGACGTGTTCCCCTACGGGGCGTTCATCAAGGGCGGTGTGGAGCCGGTCCGGGACTTCGACCGGTCAACGAAGGAGAACTTCATCCAGGCGCGGGACAAGGACACCGGCGAACTGGTGTGGGCCGTTGAGGTCCTGGACGCCGACCCGGAGTCGAAGGGGACGTTCAAGGTCAAGCTGTCGGCGCCGGTGCAGCCGATCATGCCGGAGGCTCCGGCGGGGTTCCCGTTCGTGCCGGTGGAGTTCGACGGCCTGTCGGTGACGCCGTACGTCAACTCCGGTACCGGGCGGCTGGCCTACTCGCTGAAGGCGTCGGCGATGCGTCCGGCCAACCTCAAGGGCAGCGGGGGCCGCTCGGCGGGCAAGGACGGCGGCGCGGCCGCGAAGGATGCGGCCTGATGGCGGGCCGGTCGGGCGGGCGGACGTCGGCGCTGTCGCTGCCGATCGACGCCGGGGCCTCGGCGGAGTTCAAGCCGTTCCGGGCACGGACGCCGCTGTTCACGGTGTCGGCCGGTCGGGTGCTGGTCACCCTCATCCTTCCAGAACGGCTGCGGGCCGCGGATGTGGAGTTCGCGCGGGTGCTGGCCGAGCAGGCGGCGACGTACGCGACCGAGGTGGAGCGGCTGTACCGATCCGGCCGTCCCTCGTCGGGGAAGGGGGCGGCGGTCTGATGGAGCCTCACAGCTACACCACGGTGTCGGTGGACGCGGACGGAACGGCACGGACCTCGGTGACCCTGCATCCGGACGAATTCGCGCCGGTGCTGTGCCCGCGCGGGCGGGATCGGGCGCTGATCTCGGTGACGCACGCGGCCGCCGACGTGGTGATCTGTCCGCCCGACTCGGCGGCGCCGAGTGCCGCAGACGTCCGGTTCGCTCGCAAGCTCGCTGAGTCCTTCGCGGCCTATGCCGCTGAGGTGGAGCGGCTCCACGCGCTGACCACCCCCGCGGCCGAACACGTCGACAACGCGACGGCTTGACCAAGGTGGGGCGGCTGGAGCTGGTACCTCCGGCCGCCCCGCTTCTCTCTCCCCTGATCAGCACAAAGAAGAGGTGTGATCCATCATGGCATGGGAGTTCCGCAAACTCGGCCCCGGTGAGAACGTCGCGGTCGAAGCACAGCGTGACCCGTTCGCAGCCCCCAAGTGGGCGCCCCCGGTGTGGCACATGCCCGAAGGGCTCGTCCTGCTCGTCAACACCGTCCGCGCGATCGTCCGGACGATCGTGTTCCTGGTCCGCAACATCGTCCCCGTCTCGGTCGTGTCCGGTCTGGGCTGGCTCGGCGTCCGGTACGGGTGGCTGGTCCCCGTCCTGGTCCTGACCCTGGTCGCCGTGGGACTGGTGGTGTGGGCGCGGGTGGACCGTCCGTCCTTCGTCCGCTGGGTCGCTCGTCCGGTCCGTGCCCGGTGGCGGCTCGTCTTCGTGTACCGGCGGAACTGGCAACCCGTCCTGGTCACCGCGGGCTTGACCAAGGTGCACAAGGGGCGGGAGTACCTGCCCTCGCTGGTCCGGGTCCGGTGCGGGCCGACGTCGGATCGGGTGCTGGTGAAGATGCTCAAGGGGCAGGCTCCGGATGCGTGGGAGCGGGTCGCGGTCAACCTCGCGCACGGGTTCGGGGCCACCCTCGTGCGGGTGCGGGATGGGGACCGTCCGGGCCGGGTCTGGCTGGAGTTCGTCCGCCGTGACGCCCTCGCCGAACCCATCCCCGCACTCCCCATCCCGGACCCGGCCGAGGTCGACCTATCCGCCCTGCCGATCGGACGGCAAGAGGACGGCTCGCCGTGGCGGCTGCGGCTGCTTGGGACGCATGTGCTGATCGCGGGTGCGACCGGGGCGGGCAAGGGCTCGGTGATCTGGTCGGTCATCCGCGCAGTGTTGCCGTGGATGCTGGGCGGGCTGGTGGAGGTGTGGGCGGTCGACCCCAAACGCATGGAACTGTCCTTTGGGCGTGCGCTGTTCGAGCGGTACGGGCGCTACTCCTCCGACCCGTCCGGCGGCATGGTCGCCCTGCTGGAGGACGCGGCCACCGACATGAACGCCCGCGCCAACCGCTTCGCCGGGCACACCCGCTCGTTCACGCCCTCGCACGAGTTCCCGTTCCGGGTGATCGTGGTGGATGAGCTGGCGTTCCTGACCGCCTACTGCCCCGAACGCGACCTGCGCAAGCGGGCCGAGTCGGCGCTGGCGGTGCTGACCTCGCAGGGCCGGTCGGTGGGGTACTGCGTGATCGGGGCCCAGCAGGACGCCCGCAAAGAGGTCAACAACCTGCGCAACCTGTTCCCCGACCGCATCGCCCTGCGCCTGGACGAAGACGAACAGGTCGACATGGTCCTGGGCGATGGCGCCCGCGACCGTGGCGCGCTGGCCGACCAGATCTCCTCGGTCCCCGAGGTCGGCGCGGGCGTGGGGTTCGTCCGGCTGGAAACCTCCCCCGATCCGGTGCGGGTGCGGGCGGCGTACGTGTCGGACGCCGATATCCGGGCGATGGTCGCGCTCGCCCTCCCCGACCTCGACAACAAGGGGGCGGCGTGAGGCAACCCACCCTCGACGCCCCCGACGTCGACCCCTCCCCGGCCGCCGTCACCTCCTCCGAGCCCGAGCCCGAGCCGGAACCGGTGGTCAAGACGCTGCCTCCGCTGGCGCGGGGCGTGCTGGAAGC
>NZ_VCKW01000136.1 GCF_005889715.1 Actinomadura soli | reverse complement strand
CCCTCGGAGACCGCCGACGTCGTCTTCGACGAAACCCGCCTGCGCGCGGCAACGCCCACCGAAGAGCCGTCCGGCACGCAGGTCGCTCCGGCCGACGTTCCTGAAAGGGCAGCGAAGGACGACGGGGCGGCCGTTCCCGGCCAGGACGATCTCGACGCCGCCGAAGCCGGGACGCCGCAGGACCGTGCCAACGGGGCGCCGAAGGACGAGAGAAATGACGCGGAATCCGCGGACGCGGCGGGTGACGATGGAGGCTCGGGTCCGGAGGACGGAGAAAAGGCGGCCGCGGGCGGAGAGGGCAAACGGCCGCGAAAGGTTCTGCGACGTGTCGCGTTCGGCCTGGTCGTCGTCATGCTTCTCGGGGGCGCGGGAGCGGCGTGGCTTTATCACGACCTGGTCGGCGGCATCAGGACGCAGAACGTCACCGACCAGCTCGGCGCCGACCGGCCGCGGAAACTGAACAAGTCACTCAACATCCTGCTGATCGGATCCGACACGCGTGAGGGCGACAATGCCCAGTACGGCGGGTCGGCCGAGATATCGGGGGCGCGGTCGGACACCGCGATCCTGCTGCACCTGTCGCCCAACAGGGACCAGGCGGTCGGGATCAGCTTCCCCCGCGACTCGATGGTGAAAATCCCCGCGTGCGAGAAAGCGAAGGGCGGGACCGTTCCGGCGCGGTTCGGGATGCTGAACACCGCGTTCGCGTTCGGGGGCCCGACCTGCACGTGGAAGATGCTGGAGTCGCTCACCGGCATCCACATCGACCATTTCGTGCAGGTGGACTTCTCGGGTTTCAAGCGCATGGTGGACGCCTTGGGCGGCGTCGAGATCTGCGTCGACAAGCCCGTGAACGACCCGCGGGCGGAGCTTTATCTGAAGGCCGGGAAGCAGACCGTCAAGGGCGAGCAGGCCCTCGGCTACGTGCGGGCCCGCTATTCGCTCGGGAACGGGTCCGACCTCGAGCGGATCGAACGCCAGCAGAAGTTCATGGCCGCGGTCGTCGACAAGGCGACCAGCGGCGAGGTCCTCACCGACCCGGCCAAGACGTACAAGTTCCTCAAGGCCGCGACCAAGTCGGTGACGAC
Source organism: Actinomadura soli (assembly GCF_005889715.1). GTDB lineage: Bacteria > Actinomycetota > Actinomycetes > Streptosporangiales > Streptosporangiaceae > Spirillospora > Spirillospora soli. The sequence goes on along the minus strand of NZ_VCKW01000136.1, from coordinate 22,020 downwards.
GGACGACGAGCTCGACCTGTCGGCGATGCGGAAGCTCGCCGACGGCCTCAAGGGCATGAGCGCTGGTCAGGTGCGGTTCGTGACCGTCCCGGTCGAGCGGTACGCGCCGGACGCGAACCGCGTCCAGTGGAACCAGGAGCTGGCGAGGCCGCTGTTCGAGGCGGTCCGCCACGACAACGACCTGCCCGCGGAGCCGGTCGAGCCCGTCAAGGCGAAGCAGGCACCGCCCGCCCCCGGCGAGGTGACCGTCACCGTCGTCGCAGCGGGTGGACGGGACGCGCTGGTGAAACGCGTCGTGAAGCAGCTCCGCCGGCGCGGTTTCAAGGTGGCGACGAAGGTCGAGAAGGGCGCCGTCGCCCCGGAGAGCCGCATCGTCTTCGCGCCGGCCGCGGAGGCGCAGGCGTCGGCGCTCGCACGGGACGTCCCCGACGCGCTGCTCACCCCCGACGCCAACGCTCCGGCGGGCGGCGTGCGGCTCGTCATCGGCGGGACCGGCCTGCGGCTCGCCCCGCCGGCGATCAACAAGATCGGCGGAGGGATCAAGGGCGGCCAGAAGCTCTGCGGCTGACGCCCTGCGGGAGCCGCCGGTCAGGCCGTGGGCGCGGAGAAGGAAAGGAGCGCGAGGAGCGCCCCGGCGAGCATGCAGGGGCCGAACGCGAACTCGCCCTTCCGGGTCCGGCGGGCGATCATGATGCCGACACCGGCCACGCCGCCGAGGACGTACGTCGCCAGCAGGCCCAGTATCCAGGCGTCCTGCCCGAACCAGCCGAGGTAGAGGCCGAGCACGCCGGACAGCTTGACGTCCCCCATGCCGATGCCGGACGGAACCAGGAACGCCTGGACGAAGTACAGCCCGAACAGCAGCGCCATGCCGATGAGCGCGTGCTCGAAACGTCGCGCGCCGTCGCCGGTGAAGGGCGCGGCCGCGGCCAGGAGCGCCGCCGCGATGCCGTAGGACGGCAGGGTGAAGCGGTCGGGAAGCCGCTTGGCCTTGATGTCGATGAACCCGAGGAGCGTGCCGACCGCGGCGAGGTAGAGCAGCGCGGGCAGGACGGGCTCAGGCCCGACGCGCCAGCCGAGCATCCCGTACAAAGCGGCCGTGACCAGGCCCATCAGGACGCGGCGGCGGCGCGGAAGGGCACCGGCGAACGGTGCCGCCAGCGGCGCCAGGAGCAGGCCGACGACGAGCCCCACGAGAAGCGACACGAACGCGACCACTGAACCTCGCCCTGATCCGGCCCTGCTTCGACCCCTCGGCACCACAACCGTACGAAATATCTGGTCCCGGCGCTGGCGGGGTGCAGGCTCTAGAGTCTTCCTGTAGGCGGCCCCACACTGGAGACGACGGCGATGACGCACCCATCGGACCCCGGTCACCCACCGCGCCCGCAAGGCCCCGGCCCCGGGCAGCACGGGGCCGGACAGCCCGGCCCCGGTCAGCCGAGAGCCGGACAGCATGGCGCCGGCCAACCGGGAGGCCCCTACGGTCCGCCGCAGGGCCCGCCGCAACCAGGCCAGGGACCGGTCCCCGGGCCTCGCGCGCCGGGGCCCGCCGGGCCGCAGGACCAGCACCCGGGCTGGACACCTCCCCCGCGCGACCCGGGGAGCAAGGGCGTGATCGGGGCGTTGTTCGACATGAACTTCGACCACATGGTCACCGCGAAGCTGGTCAAGATCGTCTACGCGCTCTCGCTGGTCCCGATCACGCTGATGGCGCTGCTGATGGCGGGGTACGGGCTGGACTGGATCGACCAGGGTTCGTCGTTCGGCTACCTGTTGCTGCTCTCGTCCCCGTTCGTGTGGCTCTTCCAGGTGCTGACGATCCGCACCATCCTGGAGTTCGTGATCAACCAGTTCAAGATCAGCGAGTATCTGCGGGCCATCAAGGACAAGGATTAGACGGGGCTGCCGGTGGGCGAGTTCGACGAGACCGGGCCCGGTGGCGGGACGCCGCCGCGGGACACGCGGCGCGACGCCGCGGGTCCGGCGCGGGACGCCGGGTCGACCCGGCGTGACGCGCGGGTGCCGGCGCCGCGCCCGGGGTCAGCGCAGCACCTGGCGTCGGAGACGCGGCGGGACGCCGGGGCGGCGGTCGGCGGCGAATCGCTGATGCGGCTCCCGGCCGTGCTCGGCGAACGGTACGAGGCGGTCGCGGAGCTTCCCGTCCAGGGCGCCGAGTCGGATCTGCTCCTGGTGCGGGACGCGCGCGGCGACGAGTACGTGGCGAAGATCTTCCGCCGCGGGTACAGCGCCGACCGGGAGGTCTGGGCGAAGCTGCCCGAGCTGGACTCGCCGCACGTGCTGCGGATCCTGGAGACCGGCCACGCCGACGGGCGCGACTACGAGGTCGCCGCCTACGCGCCTGACGGCAACCTGCGTTCGCTGCTGCGGGAAGGGCCGCTTCCCGCGGAGACCGCCGCCGAGTTCGCCGCGCAGCTCGCGGACGGCCTGACGGCGCTGCACCGGGCGGGCATCGTCCATCGCGACCTCAAGCCGGAGAACGTCCTCGTGCTGGGCGCCGGGCCGGTGCGGCTGGCGATCGCCGACTTCGGGCTGAGCAAGGTGCTCGATCAGAGCGTCGTGTTCGCGTCGTCGTCGCGGACGCTGGCGTACGCGGCGCCGGAGTCGCTGTCCGGGCAGGTGTCGCCCGCCCGCGACTGGTGGTCGCTCGGCATGATCGTCCGGGAGATGGCGACGGGCCGGGCCCCGTTCCAGGGGCTGAGCGAGACCGTGGTGGTCGACCATCTGGCGACCCGGCCGGTGAGCGCGGACGACGTCCCCGACCCGAGACTGCGGCTGCTGTGCCAGGGCCTGCTGACCCGCGACCCGCGCAAGAGATGGACGGGCGCGCAGATAACGGAGTGGCTCGACGGCGGCTCACCACCGGTCGCCGAAGAGAGCCCGCAGGCGGAGTCGGGCAGCGGGCTCCCGTTCAAGGGCCGCCGCTTCACCCGCCGGGACGACCTGGCCCGCGCGCTCGTCGAGGACTGGGATCACGCCGCCCGGTACTTCTTCGCGCGCGGCGAGTCCGGGGAGGCCTGGCGGAGCCTGCGCGACTGGCTCGCCGAGCTGCCCGGCGACGACGGCCGCATCGACCTCGTGGACGGGCATCTCACCACACGCCTGCCCCCCGACGTGAAGCTGCTGCACCTGGTGCGGTGGCTGGACCCCGAACTCCCGCCCCACTACCTGGGCCGCCGGATGACGGCCGACGATCTGCCGAACCTCGCCGTCCTCGCCGAGGACCGCCGCCACCCCGACCACCACCTCGCCTGCCGGATCGGGCGGGACCTGTGGGAGCGGGGCCTGCTGCCCGCACTGGCCGGGTTCGCGGGCGGAGCGGAACTCGCCCGCGTCGACGACCAGTGGCGCGCCTACGCGACGGCGTGGAACGACCTCGCCCGCTGGCTGCGGGCACAGGAGGCGACACCCCCCGGGCTGGACGCGCGGCTCCCTGACGCCGGGACGGACGACCCGCCCGTCGTCCTCCTCACCCTGCTGGCCCTCGCGGCACGCCCCGCGCAGGCCGGGCGGCACCTCGCGGACGGCGCCGCCCGGGCGCGCTCGTCCGTCGCCGAGCCTCCGCCGTGGTTCACCTGGATGGCGGACGGGGCCGGCGACGATCCGCTGCGGCGGCTCGCGGTCGCGCTGGCGGCGCCCGAGGCGGTCGTGGAGACCGAGGCGCGGGCACGCGACCGTCTCGCCGCCCAACGGCAGGACGAGGCCCTCCGCGCGCAATGGGCCGACCGCGAGCGGCAGCGGCTCGCAGGGCGCGGCTCGGCCACGACCCGCGCCCTGCTGTGGACGCTCCCCCTCCTGGCGTTCTGGCTGCTCGGAAGCTGGACCGTCGACACCCTCTTCGGCGGCGACGACACCGGCCCCAGCGCGGTCGGCGGGTTCCAGCGGTCCTCCGGCCCGTCGCTCGGGGTCCTGATCGCGGCGTCGGTGGTCGCCTGGGCGGTGCAGTGCGGCAGCGAAGTGATGCTGGCACGCGCGCAGGGCGCGGAGTACCTGCCGGGCGGGCCGTGGTCGTTGTTCGCCAAGGTGCTCGCGGCGGCCGGGCGGGCGCTGTCCGGCGTGTCGAGGGCGTCCCGGACGATGTCGGGCGCCGCGCGGCGCACCGGGCGGCCCGGATGCGGGCTCCTGTTCCTCGCGGGGACGCTTCCGCTGCTGATCGTCCTGATCCTGCTGGGCGCGGTGATGCCGCTCGGGCCGCTGCTGTGGCTGCTGCTGTTGGCCGCGGGCGCGTTCGCGCACGCGGTCATGGCGGGCATGCGCCTGCACCGGTGGCGGGAGTCGCGGAGCGGCGCCGGAGGGAAGGCGTGAGCGGCAGTGGTGGAGACGGTGTGAGCGGCGGAGGGGAAGCGTGAGCAGCGGCGTCGAGGCGGAGATCGTCCTGGACATGGCGGTGGTCCTCACCCTGGGCATGAACCGCGTCCTCGGGCACGGCGCGGGGATCGCGGGCCGGGGCGCGGAGGCGCTGGCCGCGCTCGCGGAGGGACGCGCCGAGGCCCGCGCGGCGGCGCTCGCCGAGGTCGAGACCCAGGAGCGCGCGCTCCGCGAGGTCGTGGCACGCAACGCGCGGATCGGGGCCCTCGCCGAGACGCGGGACAGGCTCGGCGCGGCAGTGCCCCTCCCGGCGGAGCTGCGGCCTGACGAACGTCCGGCCGGGGAACTCACCGAATGGTGCGCGACGACCGACCGGCTCCTGGACGAGGCCGAACGCCTCCTGTCCGAGCACCTGGCGGCCGAGGTCACCGCGCAGGTCTTCGCCGCCCCCGCCGAGGGCCTCCAGACCGACACCGCCCGGCGGCCGGAGCCCGGGAACGACGCGGACGAGAGAGCCGCCGTCCAGCGGAGCCTCGCGCGGATCATGGCGCGCCTGCTGCCGGACGCGGCCGACGAGGAGAAGCGGGCGGTGGCGGACGCCGCCCGGCTCCTGGCGGGGATCGGCACGCCGGACGAGGCCGAGGGCGTCCTGCACGAGGTGCGGCTCCGGATCCAGGACGCGAACCGCCGCGTCGCGGAGCGCCGGGAGGACGAGCGCCGCCGGGCGGCGGAACGCGACGCCGCCGAGCAGGCCGAGGCCGAGCGCCGGTACGTCCTCGACTCGATCACCGCCGCGTTCGAGGACCTCGGGTACGAGGTCCAGGCGGGTTTCGAGACGCTGACGGCCGGCGACGGCACCGTGACGCTGACCAAGGGCGCCTGGCCCGACCACAGCGTGCGGATGCGCGTCGACGGCGCGGCGCACGTGCGGGCCTCGATGGTGCGGGAGCGGCCCGCCGAGAGCGAGGACGACCGGCGCGTCGACGTCGAGCGGGAACGCGAATGGTGCGCGGCGTTCGAGGACGCGAGGACCCGCCTGGAGGCCGCCGGAATCCGCTCGGACGTGTCGTGGCGCCTCGACCCCGGGGTCCGCGAACTGCCGGTCTCCGCCGGGTCACGGCACACTAGGACCCGTGCGGGCCAACGCGAACGCGGCCGGGAGCGTCACAAGTGACGTCCCCGGCGTGCGCTGAGAGCGGAGTGGAGCAAGCCGGATGAGCGGGAGCGAAGCGGGGGGTGCGGGGGCCGCCCCCCGCACGAGGAGCAGGCATGAGCATTGAATCTCCGACACTCGGCGGGCGGCTGCAGGGCTGGCCGCCGTTCATCCGCGAGCTGGACGCGACCCTCTCGGTGCACTCGCAGTACGTCCTGTCGGGCAACCTCTACGACAGCTTCCTCGCGCCGCCGCTGGACGCGACCGGACCGGCGCGGCTGCTGCCGCTGCGCGAGCTGCTGTGGGAGACGCTGCGCTCCAGTGGCGCGTCCTGCATGATCGTGTACGACCCGGTGGACGGCCTGCAGGTCTACCCCGGCGCCGGCGACGAGGTCGGGGACGAGGCGGCGCGGTCGGCGGAGCGGCTGCTCGGCAAGGTCAAGGCGGACGAGAAGCCGTCGCTGGAGGCGCTGACCCGGCAGCTGGCGGCGGTGGCCAGGCCGGCGGAGAACATCCGCGCCGCGTTCGTGATCGACTCGGCGTCGCGGATCGCCCGCACCCCGACCGACCTGGAGCCGTCCGAGCGCGACTTCTTCCGGTTCTGCGCGAAGCTGTCGCGCAACGCCCGTCCCGTCCGGGTGACGGGGCCGCGGCCGAAGCCGCTCTACAACCCGATCGTGTGGCTGGTGGAGCGGCCGGGCGACCTGCCGCCGTGGCTGACGACCGACAACGAGACGATCCGCGAGATCACGATCCCGCGCCCGCATCTCGGCGACCGGCAGGAGACGGCGCGGCTGCTGGCCCGCGCGTTCGGGGTCAGCGACGTCGGGGCCGACGAGGTCGCCGCCGCGGCGTGCGACGCGTTCGCCGAGCAGGCCGACGGGCTGACGCTCCAGTCGATGATCGAGGTTACGCGGCTGGCGAAGGAGCGCAGCGTCGACCTGGCGGACCTCCCGGACGCCGTCCGCACCTACAAGCTGGGCGTGCTCGACAACCCGTGGAGCCGCGGGCATCTGCGGCGCCGGGTGCTGGAGGGCGAGAAGCGCGTCCCGGAGCGGGTGATCGGGCAGCCGCAGGCCGTCACCAAGACCCTCGACATCCTCAAGCGGGCGGTGCTCGGCCTGTCCGGCGCGCAGGCGACCCGGTCGGGCAGCCGTCCGCGCGGCGTGCTGTTCTTCGCGGGCCCGACCGGCACCGGCAAGACGGAGCTGGCGAAGGCGATCACCGAGCTGGTGTTCGGGGACGAGTCCGCCTACCTGCGGTTCGACATGAGCGAGTTCTCCGGCGAGGGGTCCGGCGACCGGCTGATCGGGTCGCCGCCCGGCTACGTGGGCCACGAGGCGGGCGGGGAGCTGACCAACGCCGTCCGCGAGGACCCGTTCCGCGTGATGCTGTTCGACGAGATCGAGAAGGCGCACCCGCGCATCCTGGACAAGTTCCTCCAGATCTTGGAGGACGGCCGCCTCACCGACGGGCGCGGCAACACCGTCCACTTCTCCGAGTCGATCCTGATCTTCACCTCGAACCTCGGGATGTACGTGCCCGGGCGCGACCTCACGACCCGGGACGTGTCCCCGTACGGGTCGGCGAGCCGTGTGCAGAACATCACACCGGGGATGGCCTACGACGAGGTGGAGCAGCGCATCAAGGGCGCCGTCGCCGACCATTTCACCGAGGTCCTGAACCGTCCTGAGCTGCTCAACCGGTTCGGCGACAACATCGTGGTGTTCGACTTCATCTCGGCCGAGGCCGCGCAGAAGATCTTCGACCTGCAGTTCGCGAACATCTGCAAGCGCGTCACCGACGAGCACCGGCTCATCCTCGCCGTGAAGAGCGACGCGCTGCAGACGCTCCGCGAGTGGTGCACCGAGGAGCTGGACAAGGGCGGGCGCGGCATCGGCATGGCGCTGGAGTCGTACTTCGTCAACCCGCTGGCGCGTGCGCTGTTCGACCGGGAACTCGTCCCGGACGAGAAGACCACCGTGACGGGCATCCGGCGCGAGGGCAGCATCGTCCACCTGGATCTCCAGTGACGCCCGCCGAGGCTCAGGGGCCCGGCCGCGGGGTGGCCGAAGGCGGCCTCGCGACGACGCTCATGCTCGCCAAGGCGCACTACCCGGTGACCACACTCGGCCCCGGAACCCGTGCGGGCATCTGGACGCAGGGCTGCACGCTGCACTGTCACGGCTGCCTGTCCCGCGACACGTGGGACGCCGATCCGGGCAAGTCCGTCCCCGTCGAGGCGGTGCTCGGCTGGCTGGAGTCCCTGCCGGGACCGGTGGACGGCGTGACCGTTTCCGGTGGTGAGCCGTTCGAGCAGCCGGCCGCGCTGGCGGCGCTGCTGCGCGGCGTCCGCGCATGGCGGGACCGCCGTGACCGTGAGACGATTACATTGGACATATTGGTCTACAGCGGATATGTCTACTCTCGGCTCTCCCGCACCGCTGAGACGCGCGAGATCCTGGAGATGTGCGACGCGGTGATCGCAGGGCCGTACGTCGATCGGCTCAACCCCGGGGGGCGACACTCCAGGGGTGGCTCTCTACTCTGGAGGGGGTCGGGCAACCAGCGTGTCGTGCCGCTGTCCCCGCTGGGGCGCGAGCGGTACGGGGCACTGGCCGGCATCGGGAAGACTGGAGAAGATACAGGGCCCCGAGTACAGGTGTCCGTGGACGAAGGGCCGGAGGGAAGGCGGGTGTACTACATCGGGATCCCGCGAAGGGGTGATATGGATCACCTCACGTCGAGGCTCGACCGCGCCGGGGTGCGCTCGGGGGATGTGTCATGGCGACCTTGAAATGTCCTGTCTGTGACGAACCGTTCCAGCAGGGCGATCTGCTCTGCATGAGCTGCGGGGCCAACCTCGCCCGCGCGGGCGGCGCCCAGCGGCAGGGCCCGGGCGGGTACGACGACCAGCAGCGGGGCTACCCGCCGCCGGGCCCGCAGCAGGGCGGCCAGCCGCAGTACGGCCCCCCGCCGGGGCCGCAGCAGGGCGGCCAGTACCAGCAGGCCCCCGACCCGTACCAGCAGCAGGCGCCTCAGCATCAGGCCCCGCCTCCCGGCCCGCCCGGGCAGTCGTCCGACCCCTGGGGCCAGCCGCAGCAGCAACAGCCGCAGCAGCAGGACCCGTGGGGCGCGCCGCCCGTGCCCCAGCAGCAGGCGCCCGATCAGCACGGGCAGCCGCAGCACGGGCAGTCCCCGTACGGGCAGCCGCACCAGCACGGCGGCGGTCAGGGCCAGTCTCCGATGCCTCAGCAGCAGCCGCCCGGCGACCCGTGGGGCGCGCCGCAGCAGCAACAGCAGCAACCCCAGCAGGACCCGTGGGGCGCGCCGCAGCAGCAGCCCCCCGTGCCCGACTACCCGCAGCCCGACCAGCAGTTCCCCCCGGCGGACCAGCAGTTCCCACCCCCGCAGGACCAGTACTCGCCGCCGCAGGAGCAGCAGTACCAGCCGCCGCAGGACCAGTGGGGCGCACCACCACAGCAGCAGCCGCAACAGCAGCAGCCACAGCAGGACCCGTGGGGCGCGCCGCAGCCGGGGCCGGGCGACAACCAGTTCGGCCAGCCGCCGCAGCACGGCGGCCCGCCGATGCCGCAGCACGGGCGCGAGGCGACGCTGCTGCCACCCGACCACAACCAGGGGCGGCAGCCCGACGGCACGGCGTTCATGTGCCCGTACTGCGAGGCGGTCCTGCCCAACCCGGGCGCCGCCCAGTGCGACTCGTGCCTGCGCCCGCTGCCGCAGAAGGGTACGCCCACCCTGCGCGTGATGTTCCCCACAGGCGAGCTCAAGGTCTCCGTCGGGCAGCACCTGGTGCTCGGACGGGACGCGGGCCAGTCACCGGTGGCGTCCACGTTCACGCAGTACGACAACGTGTCACGGCGGCACTCGACGGTGTGGCTCGACCCGTCCGGGACGGCGTGGGTGCGTGACGAAGGCTCCACCAACGGGACGTTCGTCAACGGCGAGCGGCTCCCGCGCGGCGTGGAGGCACCGCTCCGCAACGGCGACCAGCTCCGCCTGGCCGCCGACGTGACCGGCACCGTCCAGCTGAACTGACCAGCGCGAAAAGGGCGGCCCCGCGGTGATCGACCGCGGGGCCGCCCTTTGACATGCCGTCTTCGCGCTAGCCGGCGCGCTTGGAGCGGGCGCGCATGCGCTCGCGCTCCTTGGCGTCCAGGACGACCTTGCGGATGCGGACGGCGCCCGGCGTGACCTCGACGCACTCGTCCTCGCGGCAGAACTCCAGCGCCTCCTCCAGCGACAGCAGCCGCGGCGGGGTGAGCCGCTCCAGCTCGTCGCCGGTGGACGACCGCATGTTCGTGAGCTTCTTCTCCTTGGTGATGTTGACGTCCATGTCGTCGGACCGGGAGTTCTCCCCGACGATCATGCCCTCGTACACCTCGGTGGTCGGCCCGACGAAGAAGGTGCCGCGGTCCTGCAGGTTCGTGATCGCGTACGCCGTGGCGGCACCGGAGCGGTCGGCGACCAGGGACCCGGACGGGCGGGTCCGCAGCTCCCCGAACCACGGCTCGTAGCCCTCGAACACGTGGTGCGCCATGCCGGTGCCGCGCGTCTCGGTCATGAACTCGGTGCGGAACCCGATCAGGCCGCGCGCCGGGACGAGGAACTCCATCCGGATCCAGCCGGTGCCGTGGTTCGTCATGTGCTCCATGCGCCCCTTGCGGACGGCCATGAGCTGCGTGACGGCGCCGAGGTGCTCCTCGGGGATGTCGACGGTGAGCCGCTCGACCGGCTCGTGCTTCTTCCCGTCGATGGTCTTCGTGACGACCTGCGGCTTGCCGACCGTCAGCTCGTAGCCCTCGCGGCGCATGTTCTCGACGAGGATCGCGAGGGCCAGCTCGCCGCGGCCCTGCACCTCCCACGAGTCCGGACGCTCCGTCGGCAGCACCCGGATCGACACGTTGCCGACCAGCTCCCGGTCGAGCCGGTCCTTGACCATCCGGGCGGTGACCTTGGTGCCCTTCTCGCGTCCGGCCATCGGCCCGGTGTTGGTGCCGACGGTCATCGAGATCGCGGGCTCGTCCACGGTGATCAGCGGCAGCGGGCGCGGGTCGTCCGGGTCGGCGATGGTGTCGCCGATCATGATGTCGGGGATGCCGGCGATCGCGATGATGTCGCCGGGACCCGCCTCGTCGGCGGGCTTGCGGTCGAGCGCGTCCGTCATCAGCAGCTCGGTGATCCTGACGCGGTCGACGCCGCCGTCGTGCCGGAACCAGGCGACCTGCTGGCCCTTCTTGATCGTCCCGGCGTGGACGCGGCAGAGCGCGATCCGGCCCAGGTAGCTGGACGCGTCCAGGTTCGTGACGTGCGCCTGCAGCGGCGCGTCCGGGTCGTAGGACGGCGCCGGGATCGTGCCGGTGATGACCGTGAACAGCGGCTCAAGGTCGGGACTGCCGGGCATCTCACCGTCGGCGGGCTTGTCGAGCGAGGCCCGCCCGGCGCGGCCGGACGCGTACACGATCGGGAAGTCGATCTGGCCCTCGTCGGCGTCGAGGTCCATGAACAGCTCGTACGTCTCGTCCACGACCTCGTCGATGCGGGCGTCGGGACGGTCGGTCTTGTTCACCACCAGGATCACCGGCAGCTTGGCCTCAAGCGCCTTGCGCAGGACGAACCGGGTCTGCGGGAGGGGGCCCTCGCTGGCGTCCACCAGCAGGACGACGCCGTCCACCATGGACAGCCCGCGCTCCACCTCGCCGCCGAAGTCGGCGTGGCCCGGGGTGTCGATGATGTTGATCGTCAGCCCGCCGTGCCGCACGGCGGTGTTCTTCGCGAGGATGGTGATCCCCTTCTCGCGCTCCAGGTCGTTGGAGTCGAGCACGCGGTCGTCGACGTCCTGGTTCTCGCGGAAGGCGCCGGACTGCCAGAGCATGGCGTCGACCAGCGTCGTCTTTCCGTGGTCGACGTGAGCGACGATCGCGACGTTCCGGAGGTCGTCGCGCGTGGAGATGGGCATGCGGGCTCGCCTTGCGTGAGAGTTCGGGATTCGCCGCCGACACGCGGCAGCCCCCATTCTACTTGGCCCCGCATACCACCCATCCCGGACCGCGGGCGCCCCAGCCGCCGCGGCCCATGATCCCGATTGACCGACCCCGAACGGACGAGGCCCCAGCAGGCGTTTTAGTTCCCTAACAGGTGCAGGTGGGCTAGGGCGTTGATTACGGGGAGGTCGCCCGGGAGCCAGGGGACGTCGTACAGCTCGTCCTGGGAGAGCCAGCGGAGGGCCAGATGTTCCAGGGCGCGGGGTTCGCCTTCGACGATGCGGGCCGTCCAGACCCGGAGGACGGCACGGTCGCTCAGTCGCCAGTCGTCGCCGATCCTGCGGCCCAGGCGGACCTTGACGGCGAGTTCCTCGTGGCACTCGCGGACCAGCGCGTCCTCGTCGGACTCGCCCGGGTCGACCTTGCCGCCCGGCAGTTCCCAGCCGCCCGCCATGTGCGGCGGCTCGGCCCGCTGCGCGCTGAGCAGCCGCCCGTCCTGGATGATCGCCGCGCCCACCACCACGAGAACGATGCCGACCAGCCCCTCTCCCTGTCATTTCGCGACGGTGGCCGCCTCGACCAGCCGCGTCGCCTCGTGGACGATCTTCTCCAGGTGGCCGCCGTGCGCGCCGCGCCAGTAGACCTGGCCGCAGCCGGCGCAGCGGCCGTAGACGTCGTAGCTGCGGCGGGTGCCCGCCTCCAGGTCGCGTTCGATCTCCCGCTTGTCGACCGGGACGAGTTCCCCGTTGCAGGCGGTGCAGCGCGTCCACGGCCGCAGGACGGGCGCGAAGCGGTCGAGCACGTCGCGGAGCTGGTCGTCCGGGCGCGAGCCGCGGACGTAGGCGCCGAACCACAGGGCGCGGCGGCGGAGCAGCCCGCGGTCCTGGGTGAGCAGGACGCGGCGCTCCTCGTTCGCCTGGACGACCAGCGCCGGGTCGTCCATGTCGTTGTGGTAAGCGGTGTCGAGGCCGACGAGGCGCATCCGGCGCGACAGCGTGCCGAGGTGCACGTCGAGGACGAAGCGCGGCGCGACCTGGCCCGGCTCCAGCGGGACGGGCTGCGGGCGCGGCACGGCCGCCACCCGCACCTCGGCGCCGGCGTCCGGCCGGGTCGAGGGGCCGGCCGGCTCGCCGCCGACGGTCATCGGCCCGGCCTCGGGCAGCGGGACGCCGAGCGACTCCACGAGGTGCCCCAGCGTCGACGTCCCGTCGGACGGCACGCGGCTCACCCGCTCCCGCCGCGCGGCCGGCAGGAACATCAGCAACTCGTCGGCGACTCGGATGGTTATCTCGGCCTCCACGCGATCAGCATGCCACGCCGTCCCACGGTTCCCCTCCGTATTTATCGGCCGCGGACGGCCCGCGTCAGGCCGCACCGCGACGCTGGAGTGTCCGGGACGGCGCGTATTCTCGGGGCGTGCGGGTAGACGACGGCGGGCCGCGGGACGACATCGACACCGTGGCGGACGCGTGGCGGCGGGACGGCCTGTCCGAACCGCTCATCGCGATGCTGGAGGTCAGCAAGCGGGCCGGGCGGATCGCCATGCTCGTCCAGCAGGCCGTGCGCGCCGAACTCGCCGAACTCGGCCTCACCTACGCCGAGTTCGAGGTGCTGACCGTCCTGCGGCGCGAGGGGGAGCCGTACCGGCTCCGGCCGAGCGAGCTCACCCGGTCGGCGTTCCTCACCTCGGGCGGGACGAGCAACGTCCTGCAGCGGCTGCAGCGGGCCGGCTACATCGAGCGGGAGGCCAACACCGGCGACGCCCGCAGCCGCTTCGTCCAGCTCACCGGGGAGGGGCTCCAGGTCACCGAGCGCGCCCTGGAGGCGTCGGGCGCCGCGCACGAGGAGGTCATGGCGGGCGTGCCGCAGCGGGACGTCCGGGACGCCGCCGACGCGCTCCGCGAGATCCTCCTGGTCATCGGCAAGCGCCGCTTCCGCTGACGCCCGACGATCCGGCCGGCCGCCCCGCTACTCGGCGGCCAGCTCGTTGACCTTCTTCTTCAGGTCGGGGCGCGCCAACGGGCGGGTCGTCCCCACCCAGTCGGACCGCTTGTAGGGCTTCACGCCGATCGCGGGGACGCACGTCGAGCAGCTCGCCACGATCATCTTGCCCTTGCCGATCACCATCCCGACATGCCCGGGACTGTTCGACGACGTCCCCGGACCGGAGTTGAAGAACACCAAGTCACCGGGTTGTTCCTTACCCTTCGCGATCTTCACCCCGAAGGGCCACTGCTGGAACGTGGTGCGCGGGATGTTCAGGCCGACCGTCCGGTACGCGGCCTGGATGATGCTGGAGCAGTCCCACGCGTCGGGCCCGTTGGCGCCGAACACGTACGGCTTGCCGCGCTGCGCCATCGCGAACGAGATGATCCGCTGGACGAGGGCGGACGCGTTCGCCGGGAGCTCGTTGTCCTCGCACTCGATCCCGTTCGCCTGGACGACCTTGAAGTCACCGCCCACGTAGCGCTTCGCCCAGTCCAGGACGAGGTTCACGTAGTCCCACGAGTGGTTGTACTGGAAGATCGCGGTCCGCATGCGGCGCGGGGCGCCGTTGTGCTTCAGGTACGCGGCGGCGGACGGGATCGCGTCCACCGGGTCGTACCGGTCCTTCTTGCCGTCCTTGTTCCCGTCGACCGCGAACGCGTCCCAGGTCGGCTGCAGGAACTGCATCGGGCCGCCGGCGCCCGCGTAGTTCTCACCGCTCTTGACGCCGGGCAGGTTGGACGTCCCGTGGCTGGTCTCGACCTTGCCGATCCCGGCGAGGACGTTCCACGGGATGCCGAACCGCTCCCCCGCGGTCTTGTAGAGCTGCAGGTAGTTCGAGGGGATCGCCTTCGCGTCGGTCGCCGCGGCGGGCTGGGCCTCGGCGCCCGCCACGGTCACGCAGTTGCCGCCCGCGACGCCGCCGCCGAACATGAACCGGCTCGCGCCGAGCAGTACCGGGACGATGATCAGCCCGGCGAACATCACCGCCGCCGCGCCGAGCGCCGCGGCGATCAGCACGCGGCGGTTCATCCCGTGTCACCCGCCTGGCCCACGTCCGCCGGCTCGAAGGAGTAGATCTTCAGCGAGCCGCCGTCGCGCGCCACGGTCACCGCGTACCGCTTGCGGTCGCTGCTCTCGGTGGTGCCCTCGCTGACCCGCTGCGTGCCGGTCACCAGGAAGATGATCGAGTTGTTCTCGATGGTGCGGACCTGGTCGAGGCTCGCCGAGCCCTGCGCGACGACCTGGTCCTGGCGCCGCTCCTCCAGCAGGCCCGGCGTGGCGGCGTCCCGCGCGAGCTGCGCTTTCAGGTCGTCGGTGACGAATCCGGACAGCCGCGTCGCGTACGTCTCGGGCGCCTCGTCGAAACGGTACGTCCCGTAGGCGGCGACGAACCGCTGCGCCAGGTCCGCCGCGGCGGCGAACTCCTCGCGGTTGAACGGCAGCAGCCGGTAGATGTCGAACTGGCCCGGGTTCACGGGGTTCTGGATCCCCGGCGGCGGGGACGCCGGGCCGGGCGGGCCTGCGGTGGGCGTGCCGCTCGGCCGCGCCTTCGGACGGCCCGGCTCGTCCTCGGGCGCGGCGAACGTCAGGTACAGGCCGATGGCGGTGAGCAGTACGACGAGGCCCCCGAACAGGAACCGGCGCTGCCGGTCGTTCAGGTTCATCAGTCGTCCCGCTCCGCCTCACCGGACGGACGGTCGACGGGACGCAGCCAGAACGGGAGCGACGGGCCCTGCTGCGAGCCGCCCCTGCCCCACAGCGGCGGGGGCGTCCGCCGCTCGCCCGGCTGGGACCTCGACGGGCCGGAGCCCGCACCGCCGCGCGGCCGGGGGATGTTCGACCCGGATCCGCCGCCGGAGCCGGACCCGCCGCCGCGGCCACCGCCACCGCCACCGCCGTTGCCGCCACCGGAGCCGCCGCTGCCGGAGCCGCCGCGGCCACGGCCGCGCTCGGCCGCGCCGGGCGAACGGCCACCGCCGCCGCCTCCGAACCAGCCGCCTCCGCCCCAGCCGTTCCCACCGGAACCGCCGCCGGAGCCGCCCGAACTTCCCGAACCGCCGGAACCGCCGGAACGCCCGCCCGAGCCGCCTGAGCCGCCTGAGCCGCCGCCTCGGGCGCCGCCGCCCGAGCCGCCGTTGCCGCCTCCGCTGACACCGCCGCCGGAACCGCCGCGTCCCGTCCAGGAGGGCGGCCGCTTGGTCCCCGCGCCCGAGCCGGCGCCGGGGGACGACTTGCCCCCGGCGACCACGACGCCCTCGGCGGAACCGCCGGAACCGCCGGGGCCGGAACCGCCGCCGTCGGTGCGGCGGTCGGCCGCCGCGGCGGCGCGGGACGGCAGGTTCAGCGGCGGAGCGCCCCGCTGGGACCGTCCCTGGCGTGCCGCGGTGCCGGTACCGGCGCCGCGCGGCCTGGCCGCCAGCACCGGCGCGTCCTCCGGCGACTGCCCCTCGGCCGCGCCGGCACCGCGCCGGTCGGCCGCGACCGCGGTGCCGGGCGCCGCGTCGCGCTGCGCGGCCGGGGCGGTGGCGGCCTCGGAGGCCGCCTCCCGCCTGGCCCAGCGCGCGAGCCCGGCGCCGCCGAACGGGGCGACGGCCGCGATCGTGCTCCGGCGCGTCTCGGAGACGGACCGGTCGAGCAGCGCCTCGCTCTTCTCCCGCGACCCCACGGCCCCGTAGCCGACCGCCGAGAACAGGTGCTGGAACGGCCTGCGGTACACGAACGCCGCGAACGTCACCAGCGCGATGAGCAGGATCTGCAGCCCCCACGGCAGCGTCTCGCCGAGGATCAGCCCGTACGCCCACAGCAGCAGCGACAGCACGCCGATCAGCGCGGCCTGTTTGAGCAGCATGGACAGCAGCAGTTCCAGCCAGCGGATGGCGATGACCCGTCCGATGCCCGGATGTATCCCGATCCCGAGGAAGATCGGCCCCGCCACCAGCAGCAGCAGGAACGCGATCTTCACCACGATCAGCGCGATGGCGATGACCATGATCAGCACGCCCGCGACGATCGCCGCGAGCAGGCCGCCGAACGCGACCCCCAGCCGGTTCTCCCAGTTCTTGCCCTGGAAGAGCGGATATGTCCCGGGATGTTTGTCCTTGACGTTCTTGGAGACGTCCTTGTAGGCGTCGGCCTTCTTCCCCAGATCGGCCCTGTTGTTGTCGCCGTACGTCTCCGGCAGGTCGACGGCCTGCGACCAGAGCAGCTTGTCGGCGTTGTCCTTGACGATCGTGGCGTTGGGGTCGGTGGTGCCGAACATGCCCTGCAACCACGGTTTGCAGACCAGCGCCACCCACAGCCGGTTCGCGTTGCGCGTCGTCTCGTCCAGGTTCGCCGACGCCGACGGGTCGGGTTTGCCGCCGGGCGCCGGGATGCACACTCCGCCCTTGGTGTCGCTCTGCGGCAGCGCCGCGTTGAACGCGGCGCTCGTCGCCTCCGACGTCGTCGTCCCGAGCGTGGTGAAGTCCGATGGCCGCGCGATCAGCCAGACCAGCGCCACCATCGCGACGACCATCCAGATCACGCCCTCGGTGACCTTGCTGGCCCGTTTTCGGACGAGCCCCCACCAGGCCAGCCACATCGCCCCGAGGATGACCACCCACGACCAGTAGCGCGCGTTGAACGTCTGGCCCATGTCGGTGATGACGCCGTCGACGGTGTCCTTGAGCCAGTCGAGCAGCGAGGGCGACGCGGCCGCCTGGTAGACGCTGATCGTGGCCCGGTCGATCGCCCGGACGAACGTGAACACGGTGTTGGCGAGGCCGTTGCCCATCAGCGCCATCGCGTCCGAGCAGCCCATGTCGACCGCGTACCAGTACTGCCCGGCGGTGCCGTACCGGTCGTAGTACGTCAGGTTCTCGACCGGGGTCTGCTGCAGCTTCTCGCTCGGATAGTCCGGCGGCTTGATCATGCCGTCCGTCCCGGACCCGTACTGCTCGGGCGCCGGGTTCTTCGCCGGGCTGCACGCGTCGTTCGGGGTCGGCAGGTCCGGGTTCGGGACCGACGCGATCGCCGGCGACAGCGGGCCGATCATGAACAGCGCCATGACGACCAGCAGCAGCGCCGAACGGCGGGCGCGCGGGTGCCCGCGACGCCGCCGCCGGGGGCGGCCGCGCCGCTCCAGGACGGCGCGGTCGAGCCCTTCGCCGGGCGAGCGCTGCAGGCGCGCCGTCCCGTCGCGGGGACCCCTCATCGACTGACCTCCTCGACCTCGGCCCCCGCGGCGGTGAGTTCGGACGAGCCCGGACGGGACCGGGTCGGGTTGGTGTCCAGCCAACGCTGCAGTTCCTCGGAGATCAGGTCGACGCCGATGCGCCCCGCCCGGCCGTCGAGGTCGCGGAAGACGCATTCGCCGTTGCCGAGGTTGCGCAGCACGGCCTTGTGCTCCTCGGACGCCTCCACCCCGAGAAGCGCCATGACGTTGCCGACCTCGACCCGCTCCGTGGAACGGAAGCAGAACACCGATGACAGGCAGTTCGTCACCTGCTCGTTCAGCAGGTCGCCGGCGTTCTGGGAGACCAGGATCAGCGCGGTGTTGCGCGACCGGCCCATGCGCGACACCTCCGGCACCAGCTTCGCGCCCTCCGGCGTCGAGGTGATGGCCCACGCCTCGTCCAGGAAGATGGCCTTGGGCAGCCGCCGGTCGAGGCCGTGCATGAGCCGCCGCGCGAACTGCGACACCAGGTACATCAGCGCGACCGACAGGCGCTGCTCGTAGGAGTAGTCCTCCCGCGAGATCGCGACGTCCGGCAGGGTGAGGCCGCCGAGCGTGAACACGGTCGTCCAGCCGGCGGTGTCGATGCGGTCGCCGCCGGACGGGTCGAAGCACAGCCGCGCGAGCCGCATCTCCGACATCGACCGCAGCACCGCGCCGAGGTTCTTGGACGCCGGGTCGTCCGCGCCTTCGAGGTAGTCGACGACGCGTCCGAGCGACGGGCGCTCGGCGTTGGCGACCGCGCCGACCGCCTGGATCATCGCGGACTCGCGCTCCTCCGACATCCTCGGCAGCAGCAGCCGCAGCGTCTCCGTCGCCATCGTCTTCATGGTGGCGAGGTCGTCGCCGAACGAGAACGGGTCGAGCAGGCCGGGCGCCGCCGACCCGAGCGGCAGGATCCGCGCCTTCCGGCCGCGCGCCTTCAGCAGCTCCACCAGCGACTCGGCGTCGCCCTTCGGGTCGATCGCCGCGATCGTGACGCCGCGCAGCGCCATCTGGTAGATCAGCAGCAGCGCCAGCGTCGTCTTCCCGCCGCCCGGCTCACCGGTGATCGCGACCGCGGTCGGACGGTTCCGCGCCGCCGCGACCAGCGGGTCGAAGTGCACGATCGACCGGGCCCGGCCGAGCGTCTCCCCGACGTACGGGCCGATCCAGCCCTCGTCGTGCTCGTCCGTCCGGTCGCCGAGGTCGACGGTCGCGACCGGCATGCCGCCCGCGATCGTCCGCAGCGGCTGGCGCTGCGCGTACGCGTTCAGCCTGATCTGGTCGCCGGGCAGCGACTCCAGCAGCAGCGAGAACTGGTCGCCGGTGGAGTTGACGACGTCGATGCCGATGTCGCGGTAGTGCTCGACGACGGCGTCCACCCGCTGGGCGAGCAGCTCCTCCGTCGGCGCGGACACGATCAGCCGGTGCCACCCGTACACGAACGGCAGCCGCTCCTTGGTGATGCCGTGCTCCAGCATCCGCGCCGCGTCGATCTGCTCCGCGAGCGCGATCGGCGCCTCGGCGCCCGCCTCCCGGATGTGCTGGTCCATGTCGCGGGCGTGCGCCAGCTTCCGGGAGACGTCCTTGGACGCCTTCGCCGGCGGGATCAGCTTCATCCGGGCGCTGATCTCCACGGGGAACGGGAGCGCGTCGGCGTAGTGGAACCAGGGCTCGCCGTCCGGGAACGGCATCAGGTCGGGGAAGCGCGCGAACGACAGGTACGCCACGTACGACGCGGCCGTCGCGCCCGCGCCGGTGCCGGTGAAGTTCGGCTGCTCGATCCGCAGGTAGGAACGCCCGTTGTGGATGGCGCCCTCGACGAGCGACTCGATCTCGCCCTTGCCCCACGTCCTGCGCGCGACGGCCGACGGCGGCGGATCGGCCAGCGACCCCGTCACCGCGTGCTGGAACAGCCACGCCACCTCGGTGGAGGTGGCGTGCCGGGCGTAGAGGGCCGATCCGCCGAGCGCGCGGCCGACGCGTTCGGCCTGGTCGGTCCAGCGCGCGATCTCCTTCTTGTCGATCGCGTCGTCGTGGACGCCGAGCACCTTCTCGCTGCGCTTGTAGAACCCGAGGAGCTGCGACAGGACGCCGCCGGACAGGTGCGCGCCCATCCCGCGCGGCCCGAGCCGGACCCCGAGGTAGACCTCCTTGGTCCAGAAGTCCTTGGCCCACACGTGCGCGTACGTCTCCTCCAGGTACTCCCGCCACCCGGGGCCGTCGTCGGACGTCCGGTCCAGCGCGAGCGCCCAGTCGGCCGCAGGGTAGGTCCGGTGCGCGATGCGCAGGTGGACCTCGGCGTCCTGCATCCGGATGCCCGCGAGCGCGATGGTGATGTTGGTGGCGAGCGCCTCGCGCTCCTCCCCCGTGGTGAACTCGTACGACACCGTGGGCAGGCGGAAGTAGGCCCAGGCGGCGTTGTCGGTGAGCAGCACCCGGTCGTCGAAGTACCGCACGGCCAGCCGGCTCGACTTGGTCATGCCGTCCTCCCCATCCCGGTCCATTGTCCCGGGGCGCGGCCGGTCGCGAAGGACCGCGCGGGGAAGTGTTCGCCTTCCGGATGGTCATCAACGTCAGGCGCGACCGCAAGGAAGGCCAGGCTGATGTGGGTCTCCGCTCGATGCCCGCGAGGGGCGCTCATCGGGTGGCCTCCTGCTCGTGCTCGAACTCCTGGTAACGCTCGGGCATCACGGTGAATCCGCCGGCGACCACGCCGGCCAGGGCAAGATAGGCACGCCGCGTCGGCGAGCGCAACGACTTCAGCTCGTTGCGCGGCGCGCGGTCCATGCTCAGGTGATCATCCCATGGAATGCGCACCAGCGCCCGGCAACGCCCCCGCGCCATCGCCTCGGCCTGCTCGACGTCGTCCATGCTGCGGCGGCTCACCCCGTTGATGACCGTCACCGCGCGGGACCGCAGCTCCTCGTAGCCGTGGCCGTCCAGCCACTCGAACGTCATCGCGACCGCGCGCGGCGCGTCGGCGCTGGCCGGGGTGACGAGCACGAGCTGGTCGGCGTACGGCAGGACGCGCGCGACGACGGCGGCGGCCGCGTCCAGCAGCGTCACCGAGTAGAACTTGTCGATGGTGCGGATCGCCAGCGCGTAGTCGCGGTCGTCGAGTGCCTGCAGCGGGTTCTTGCCCGCCGCGATGACGTCGAGGCCCGACTTGGCCTGCGAGGTGTACCGGCGCATCGCCGTGAGGGAGCCGACCTGGTCGGCGCGCGTGATGAGCCCGGTGAGCGTCTCGTTGGTGTCGCTGCGCGTGCGCCGCGCGAGGGCGCCCGGCCCAGGGTTGACGTCGACGGCGACGATCGGCTCCCCGTTGTGCTGCGCGAACGTGTGGCCCAGCATCAGCGCCGTCACCGTCTGCCCGGCGCCGCCGGTGCAGCCGAGCACGACGACGTGCCGCGTCCCGCGGAAGGGCTGCTGGAGGCGCTGCTGGTAGTCGGCGTCGACGTCGCCGTGCCCGCCGCCGACGGCGTGGAACAGCCGCCGCAGCCCGCCGCCGGTGACCTCGTGCTCGGGATCGGGCGGCGTGATCGCGGGACCGGACGGCGGCGGCGCCGGTGGCGGCGGCAGCGGCCGCGGCCGGACGGGCGAGGCCGGCTGCGACCGGACCTCGCGCGGCGGAGCCTGCTGCTCTTCCACGGGGCCCGGCCGGGGCGGTTCGACCGGCGGCGCCTGCTGCCCCGGCTCCGGCTCCGGCGCGGGCTCGGGAACCGCGCGCAGCGGCTTGGACAGGCCCTTCGACCACGGCCTCGGCGGCTCCAGCCGCGGGGCCGGGACCTCCTCGGCCGGTCGCGCCCCGTTCGCCGGCGTCTCCTCCGGCTGTGACCCGAACGCCCCGGGCACCATCGGAACGTCCGGCCGCGTCACGGGCGGACCTTGCTGTTGCGGAGGCTGTTGTGGTGGACGCGGCTGTTGCGGGCCCGGCTTCCACGGGCCGTCCTGCCGCGTCTCCCGCACGCCGGGCGTGTCGGCGCGGCCCTGAGAGGCCGCGGGCGGAGCGGCTGGGGCTTGAGCGGCCGGTGCCCGGGGGGGCATGGGCGTCCGCCGGCCGGCGACCTTCTTGTCGCCGTCCTCTCCGCTGGACCTCTGGCGCAGCCTTTGCCCCTCGTCCGGGGCGGGGGGTTGGCCGTCGTCGCGCTTGGTGAGGTCTTGCCGGGCGGGCTCGGCGGCCGCGGGCGGCTCCTGCCGGACGTCGCGGCGCGTCTCGCCCTCCGACCAGACCTGCTCGCGCCGCGGCTCGCCCGCCGCGCGCCCGGCGACCCGGACGTCCCCCTCTTCACCGACCGGGCGCTCCTGCCCGGCAGCGGCGGGCTCCGCTTCGGGGGGCTGTTCAGGCG
>NZ_VCKW01000135.1 GCF_005889715.1 Actinomadura soli | reverse complement strand
CACCCGCACTGGTGACCAGGTAGCCGATCACAGCTCCCAGCAAACGTGGCCGGGCCAGGGCGAAACCGCCCAGGCCCGGCCACGTGAGAATGGCGGGCGCGCAGGCGGGTGCGGGACCTGGCGAGCCTGGATTCGCTGTTCGAGCACGTCCAGGACGGGCTGGACATTCTCGTCAACAATGCCGCCATCAATCCTCCGACCGCCATTCGCGACGTCACCCCGGAACTGTTCGACCGGGTGATGACGGTGAACGCGAAGTTCCCGCTGCCGGCGATGCGCCGGGCGGAGCCCCTGCCGCGCGACGGCGGGCGCGTCGTGAACGTCTCGACGCTGAACACCGTCCTGCCGGTGCCGGGGCTGGCGCTGTACTCGGCGAGCAAGGGCGCGCTGGAGCAGACCACGGCGTTCACGGCGCTGGGGCGGCTCGGCACGCCCGAGGACATCGCCGGCGTGGTCGCGTTCCTCGCCGGGCCGGACGGACGCTGGATCACGGGTCAGAACATCCGCGCGACCGGCGGTTTCGTCGTCTGAGCGGTGTCCGTCCTGGCCGGAGATGTCACGTTGATGAGGGCTATGTCGTCCTTGGCGTATGGATGTGACACCTGGTACCGGGGGCGGACCGGTCGTGGACGAACTCGCGCAAGCCTTTGAAGTGGAACGGCCGAGGCTGGTGCGCATCGCCTACGCGACGCTCGGGTCGCTGGCCGAGGCCGAGGACTGCGTCCAGGAGGCGTGGCTGCGGCTGCGCGGCCTGGACGACCCGGGGGAGATCCGCGACCTTCCGGCCTATCTGGTCCGGATCGTCGGGCGGCTGGCGCTGGACGCGCTCGGCAGCGCCCGGGCCCGCCGCGAACGGTACGTCGGGACGTGGCTGCCCGAGCCCCTGGTCGGGGACGCCTCGCCCGCCGCCGACCCGGCCGATCGGGTGACGATGGACGAGCAGATCAGCATGGCCATGCTCGTCGTCATGGAGAGCCTGTCGCCCGCGGAGCGGACGGCGTTCCTGCTGCATGACGTGTTCGGGGTGCCCTTCGACGAGGTCGCGGAGGTCGTCGGACGGTCGGCGGTGGCGGTGCGGCAGCTCGCGTCGCGGGCCCGGCGGCACGTGGCGGAGGGCCGGCCGCGCTTCCCGCCCACGGCGGACGAGCAGCGGGTGCTGGTCACGGCCTTCCTGTCCGCCTGCCAGAACGGCGACCTCGACGGCCTGATGGAGATCCTGGCCCCCGAGGTCGTGCTGCGCGGCGACGGCGGCGGCAAGGTCAGCACGGTGCCGCGCGTCATCCGCGGCGCGGACGAGGTGGCCGCGGCGATGCTCGCCTTCAGCGGCGTCCCCGCCCTCAATGGCGTCCGGGCCCCCGAGCTGCGGGTGACCACGATCAACGGTGCGCCGGGGGTCGTCGCGCGTGGGATCGACGGCCACCTGTCCGTGGCGGCCATCACGGTCGACGCTGGACGGATCGTCGCGGTCGACGTCATCCGCAACCCCGACAAGCTCACCACCGTCCAGGAGCTCGACGCCGGCTGACCCTGCCCGGCCTGCTCCGCCGGTGATCTCGCACGCACACACTCGACTACTGAGAGTAACGAACTGTGAGGGAAAGGTCATGACACTTACGGAGGAAACGCGGACCGAGGCGGTGCACCCGCCCACGGGCTTCTTCGCCCGCGTCGCGGGATTCGCCCATCGGCGGCGCTGGCTCGTCCTGGTGCTCTGGGTCGCGGTCCTCGCCGGGGTCTGGGGCGCCGCGACGCTGGCCGGTGACGACTACCGCAACGACAACTCGCTCCCGGGCACCGAGTCCCAGGAGGCCGCCGACCTGCTGACCGAGCACGGTCTCGGCCGGGCCGGTGACACGATGCAGATCGTCCTGAGCAGCGAGGCCGGGCTGAACGCCCCCGCGACCAGGCGCCAGGTCGAGACCATGCTGGCCGAGGTCGCCGCGCTTCCGAAGGTCGCCCAGGTTCGCAGTCCGTACGCCGACCCGTCCGCCATCGCGCCCGGCGGCAGGATCGGCTACGCCACGGCGGTGCTGGACGTCCCGTCGACGCAGATGACCAAGCCCGACAGCGAGCTGGTGTACGAGACCGCGGCGAAGGCGGAGCGCAACGGGCTCCGGGTCGAGCTGGGCGGCCAGGCGGCGCGGCTGCTCGCCGCGGGCGAGGGCGGGACGGCCGAGGGCATCGGGCTGCTCGCCGCGATGGCCATCCTGGTCCTGATGTTCGGCACGTTCATCGCCGCCGGGCTGCCGATCATCACCGCGGTGTTCGCCGTCGGGTCGACGCTCGGTGTGATCATCCTGGCGTCGCACGCGTTCACGATCGCCGACTGGACGCCGTACGTGATGATCCTCGTCGGGCTCGGCGTCGGCATCGACTACGCCCTGCTCGTCTTCGCCCGGTACCGCGGCGAGCTGGTGAAGGGCACGCCACCGGGGCAGGCGGCCGTCGCGGCGCTGGACGTCGCGGGCCGGACGGTGTTCTTCGCGGGCTGCACGGTGATCCTCGCGCTGCTCGGCCTGGTGGCGCTCGGCCTCGGATCGCTGCAGGGCATGGCTCTGTGCGTGGCGCTGACGGTGCTGGTGACGATGCTCGCGTCCCTCACCCTGCTGCCCGCGCTGCTCGGCGTGTTCGGGGCGCGGTTCGCGCGCCAGTTCACCGAGCGGGCCGCGAAGCGGGCGGCGAAGGGCAAGGCGGACGAGGGCGCGATCTGGCGGCGTGTCGGCGGCCTGGTGCAGCGCCGCCCGTGGGCGGCGCTGCTGGTGGCCGGGGTGCTGCTGGGGGCGCTCGCCGTCCCGGCGCTGGGCATGCGGTTCGGGTTCGCGGACGCGGGCAACGACCCGAAGGGCACGACCAGCCGCGAAGCCTACGACCTGCTGTCGCAGGGCTTCGGCCCCGGGTTCAACGGGCCGCTCCTGCTGGTGGTGCGGGGCGGCGAGGGAGGCCCGGCGAAGGCGGGCGCCGCGGTCACGCAGGCGCTCCGGGACGTCGACGGCGTCAAGGCCGCGGGCGCTCCGATTCCCGCCCAGGACGGGCGGATCGCCACCATGCTCGTCTTTCCCACCTCGTCGCCGCAGGCGGAGGAGACGACGGCGCTCGTCTCGACGCTCCGCGACGACGTCCTGCCCGGAGTGTCGGCGAGCAACGGCGCCGACGTGCTCGTCGGCGGGGCCACCGCCGCCGCCGAGGACTACTCGGCGAAGGTCGCGGACCGCATGCCGCTGTTCATGGCGATCGTCGTCGGGCTGTCGATCGTCCTGCTGATGGCGGTGTTCCGCTCCGTGCTGATCCCGCTGAAGGCGGCGGTGCTGAACCTGCTGAGCATCGGCGCGGCGCTCGGCGCGATGAAGCTGGTGTTCCAGGACGGCCGGTTCGGCGTCGAGGCCGCGCCGATCGAGGCGTACCTGCCGGTCATGGTGTTCGCGGTGGTGTTCGGGTTGTCCATGGACTACGAGATCTTCCTCGTGTCCCGGATGCGCGAGGAATGGCTCCGGACGGGGGACGCGGCGCACGCCGTCCGGGAAGGGCTGGCCCGCACGGGATCGGTGATCACCGCGGCCGGTGCCATCATGGTCGTCGTGTTCGGCGCGTTCATGCTCAGCCCCGAGCGGCTGCTGCAGCAGACCGGTTTCGGGATGGCCGTGGCCGTCTTCGTGGACGCCGTGATCATCCGCTGCCTGATCGTGCCGGCGGTGATGCGGCTGCTCGGCCGGCACGCCTGGTGGTTCCCGCGCCCGCTGGCCCGCCTGCTGCCCGAGGTCCAGGTCGAGAGGGCCTGAGAAGCGGGGAGGAGGAGCCCGTCACCGGGTGGCGGGCTCCTCCTCCCGCTTCTTCTCGCGAGGCTTGCGGAGGGACCCGGGACGGGCCTTCTCCTCGGGGTGGTGATGGACGCGGACGAGGCTGGCGCCCGTGGTGAACAGCAGGATCGCCAGGATCACGCCCAGCGACAGCGGCGTCGGGATCTCCGGGATGGACTTGCTGACGTCCTCGTGCAGGAATTGCAGGATCAGCTTCACGCCGATGAACCCCAGGATCGTCGACAACCCGATCGTCAGGTAGACGAGCCGTTCCAGCAGCCCCTCGATGAGGAAGTACAGGGCGCGCAGGCCGAGGAGGGCGAACGCGTTGGCGGTGAAGACGAGGAACGGGTCCTTCGTCACGCCGAACACGGCGGGGATGGAGTCGAGCGCGAACAGGACGTCGGTGCTGCCGATCGCGACGAACACCAGCAGCAGCGGCGTCACCACGCGGCGGCCGTCCTCGTGCGCGAGCATCCGGCCGCCGTGGAAGTCGGTGCTCACCGGGAAGAGCTTGCGGGCGCGGCGGACGAAGAAGGTGTCCTCGACGTCGGGCTCCTCGTTGCGGTGCCGGACGAGCTGGACCGCCGTCCAGATCAGGATCAGCCCGAAGAGCAGGAACGTGAAGGAGAACAGGTTGATCGCCGCGGCGCCGATCGCGATGAGAACGGCCCGCAGGATGAGCGCCGCCGCGATGCCGAACAGCAGCGTCTTCTGCTGGTACTCCGCGGGCACGGCGAACCGCCCCATGATGATCACGAAGACGAAGAGGTTGTCGACCGACAGGCTCTTCTCGACGACCCAGCCGGAGAAGTACTCGGTGCCCGCCGTCGTCCCGGCGACGGCCCACACGGCGAGGCCGAACAGGATCGCCACGGCGATGTAGAACACCGACCAGAACGCGGCCTCCCGGAGCCCGACCGCATGCGGGCGCCGGACGGCGACGAGCAGGTCGAACACGAACAGCGCGATGACCAGGGCGATCGTCGCGCCCCAGGCCCATGCGGGTATGTCGACCATCCGGCTGCTCCACTCGGTAGGGCGTCGGCCGTCCCCGTCTCAGTCCAGTGGATCTATATCCGTTCTGCGGCGCTTATACCTTCTCCCCTGTTCTCCTGGGGGTTGCCGCACTCATGCGGATCTGAGTATCCGCGCCGATGCGCCCGACCTCCGCGGACGGTCAGGCTGCGGGCATGAACACGTCCCGATGGCTTCCTCTCGCTCTCTTGGCCAAGGCGGCCTTGGCCGCCCTCCTCGCCCTCGCCGTGGCCTTCCCCGACTGGGACCGGTTCGCGGACAAGGCGATGGGCGTCCGTGTCGCCGCCTACCCCGCCGCCGTCATGCTCGTCACGCTGATCTGGGCGCTGCGCGGGCGCGGCAAGGCGTTCCCGTGGGACATCGACCTCCTCGTGACCGCGCCGTTCCTCATCGACGTCGCGGGGAACGCCGCCGACCTGTACGACACCGTGGGGTGGTTCGACGACGCCTGCCACTTCGGGAACTGGGCCCTGCTGTGCGCCGCCGCCGGGCCGGCCCTCCGCCGGTGGGGCGGTCTCAGCGGCTGGACGCTGGCGCTGGGCTGCACCGGGATCGGCGCGGTCGCGGCCATCGTCTGGGAGTTCTTCGAGTACGGCGTCTTCATCCTCGACACCCCCGAGGCCGTCACCGCCTACCGCGACACCATCGGCGACCTCATGCTCGGCCTCGGCGGGGCCGTCGTGGCGGGCCTGGCGGTCGCCGCCGCGTCCACCCGCCGGGCCGCCGCGTCCACCCGCCGGGGCGGGTCAGTAGACGAGGGCCTGGGCGTCGTCCATGGTGATCTCCTCGACGAAGGTCGGCGCGCCGGCGATGCGGATGCCGGGCAGGACGTCGTCCGGGCCGATGTCGCGGCGGGCCGCGCACTGCGTGCACAGGGTGACGCGCCCGGCGGAGAGGATCACGGTGAGCAGGTCGTCCAGGGGAGTGGCGTGCGGCAGTGAGAACCCGGCCGCCCGCCCCGGCAGCGCGAACCACGCGGACTCGCCGGTCAGCCACAGGGACACCGGCACCCCGCTCGCGGCGGCCGCGGCGGCCACGGTGAAGGCCTGGTTGCAGCGTTCGGGGGCGTCCGCGCCCGCCGTCACCTTGATCACCAGCGGTCTCGCCATGGTTGAACTCTAGCCCGGCGGGGCCGCGTAGCATCCTGCGATATGGGTGGGATGTTGAACGCGGGGGTCCTCGTCGTCTTCCTGGGGCTCGTTGTGGTCTCCGCCGTCCTGCTGGTGGTCCGCCTCGGACGCCTCAAGTGATCGTCGGATGCCTCAGGCGATCGGACGCCGCTACGCTCGGTGCCCATGGATCCTGAGCTGCATCCGGACCTCGAGCCGCTGAAGTTCCTCCTCGGCACCTGGGAGGGCGCCGGCGTCGGCGGCTATCCCACGATCGAGTCGTTCAACTTCGGGCAGGAACTGTCCTTCACCCACATCGGGAAGCCGTTTCTGAGCTACGCGAGCCGGACCTGGCTGATCGAGGAGGACGGCACGCTCGGGCGCCCGCTGGCCACCGAGACGGGGTACTGGCGGCCGCGTCCCGACAACCAGGTCGAGGTGACGCTGGCCCACCCGACGGGCATCGTCGAGATCTACGTCGGCACCGTCGCGTTCAGCCGGGTGGAGCTGCGGACGGACGTCGTCGCGCGCACCGAGTCGGCCAAGGAGGTGACGGGCGGGCACCGGCTGTACGGCATGATCGGCGAGGACCTCGGCTGGGCCTACGACATGGCGGCCATGGGCCACACACTCCAGTCCCACCTGTCCGCGCAGCTCAAGAGGGTCGCCTGACATGAGCGATCCCCGGACCTTCCCGCGTGGGCGGGGCGATGGACAGGACGGGTCCATCGGTCCGGGGACCGGGTAACTGCCTGGGATTCGCCGGTCACCGTCGCGACCGGTTGCCGCCACCGGAGGCGGCGGCGCCGAGGCGGAACGGCGACTAGCGGACAGTCACCTCGCGAGTCCTACAAGAAACCATTGTTTAGGACCAC
Source organism: Actinomadura soli (assembly GCF_005889715.1). Taxonomy (GTDB): domain Bacteria; phylum Actinomycetota; class Actinomycetes; order Streptosporangiales; family Streptosporangiaceae; genus Spirillospora; species Spirillospora soli. The sequence continues at coordinate 16,311 of NZ_VCKW01000135.1, read as the reverse complement.
CTCCTTTCGCGCGTACAACGCACGCTATGTGAGCCCCCGCGATGGGGCAAGCAAGTTTTCCGTGGGTGAACACCCGGGCCCGGGAGCCGGCAGCCGGACCGGTGCCACCGGACGGGATCTAGACTCGGACCATGGTCGAGTCGTGGCAGGAGGAGCTCCGGGCGAAGGGGTACCGGGTCACCCCCCAGCGCCAGCTGGTCCTTGAGGCTGTCACCAACCTGGAGCACGCGACCCCGGAAGAGATCTGCACCGAGGTGCAGCGCACCGCCCGCGGCGTGAACATCTCCACCGTGTACCGGACGCTGGAGCTGCTCGAAGAGCTCGGGCTGGTCAAGCACGCGCATCTCGGGCACGGCCCGCCGAACTACCATGTGGCGGCCGAGGCCGAGCACATCCATCTGGTGTGCCGGGGCTGCCACACCGTCCAGGACGTCGACCCCAGCGCCGCCGCCGGGCTGGCCGAGGGCCTCCTGCGCGACTTCGGCTTTGAGACGGACGTGCACCACCTCACGGTCTACGGACGGTGCAGGGAGTGCCGCGGGACATAACCTGGGTTGCATGGAGAGCCCGCTGCTGCAGTCGCCCGGAGCCGTCCCCGCCGATGCGCCCGACCAGGAGGTCGCCGCGCACTACGGCGAGCCCGCGCAAGAGCAACGCGCGCTGGAGGACGGGACCGCCTTCGTCGACCGGAGCAACCGGGGCGTCGTCCGCGTCTCGGGGCCTGACCGGCTGAGCTGGCTGCACAGCCTGCTGAGCCAGCACCTGGACGCCCTGAAGCCGTTCGAGCCGGCCGAGGCGCTGCTGCTCGGCCCCAACGGCCACATCGAGCACCACCTCTCGCTGATCGACGACGGCGAGGCCGTCTGGGCGCACGTGGAGCCCGGCGCGGCGCCCGCGCTGGTGGAGTTCCTCGACCGGATGCGGTTCATGCTCCGCGTCGAGGTCGCCGACCTGTCGGGCGACCACGCCGTCATCACCGTCCCGGGTCCCGCCGGTCAGGGCGAACTCGCCTGGCCGGACGTCGCCGGAACCGTCACCCGGATCGTCCCGCGAGCCGAGTTCCCCCGGGGGCTTCCGGAGGGGCTGCGCCCTGCCGGGCTCTGGGCGTACGAGGCGCTCCGGATCGCCGAGCATCGCCCCCGGCTCGGCCTCGACACCGACCACCGGACGATCCCGCACGAGGCGGGGTACGTCGAGACGGCCGTCCATCTGAACAAGGGCTGCTACCGGGGGCAGGAGACGGTCGCCCGCGTCCACAACCTCGGACGTCCGCCGCGCCGCCTGGTCTTCCTGCACCTGGACGGGAGCGTCGACCGGCTGCCCGCCCGCGGCGCCGCCGTCGAGATCCCGGGCGGCCGGACGGTCGGTTTCGTCGGCTCGTCGGCCCGGCACCACGAGCTGGGCCCGATCGCGTTGGCGCTGGTCAAGCGGAACGTCCCGGTGGACGCCGAGCTCCTGGCGGACGGCGTCGCCGCGGCGCAGGAGGTCATCGTGTCGCCGGAGACCGGTGCGAACGCGCAGATCGATCTCCGGCGGCGGCCCGCGAAACACGGGTAGAACTCCGACCACTGGGGCAAAATCGTCTAAGTTAGACGATTTCTGACCGGTCGTGGCGCGGGGAAGGCGGATTCCTACCGATGGTCGCGAACCTGGGGAAAGATCCACCGGCGGCCAGGAAGGGGGCCCGGCGCCTTCCGCGCAGGGAATCCGCGCTGGTGTGGTGGGCCCTGTTCGCCGCGATCGCCGGTGTCGCCCTGTGGCTGCAGTCATGGCGCGTCGCGCTGCTCGGGCTCCTGACGTGGTGCCTGTACCAGTTCGTCCTCGTCCCGACGCTGTGCCGGGTGCTGAAACGGGAGGGCTATCCCTGCGCGGAACGCGTCCGCGGGCGCCTGTTCGCCTGCGGGCCCGCCCACCAGCAGCTGAAGAACGACGCGCTATGGCGCCTCATAGGGCTCCGCAACCCGTTCCAGAAAGGCGACGAGGACGACGACGACCCCGAGACCGGCGGCGTCGTCCACTCCCCGGACGTGCGCGGGCGCCTCACCCCGGCCGACCGCGTCCTCATCCTCCTCGCCGGTCTCGGCACGGTCGCCACCCTGATCGGCATGATCTACGGCTTCCGCTGACCGGGCCGCCCGGCACCGGCGCTCAGACGTCGGCGATCAGATGTCCACGATCAGCGTGATCGGGCCGTCGTTGACGAGGGCGACCTTCATGTCCGCGCCGAACTCGCCCGTCTCGACCTTGGCGCCGAGCACCCTCAGCTCCTGGACGACCGCCTCCACCAGCGGCTCCGCGACCGGCCCCGGCGCGGCAGCCGTCCATGTCGGGCGGCGGCCCTTGCGCGCGTCCCCGTAGAGGGTGAATTGGCTCACGACGAGCAGCGGCGCGTTCACGTCCGAGCACGACTTCTCGTCCTGCAAGATCCGAAGCCCCCACAGCTTGGCCGCCAGCCTGCGGGCCTTTCCGGGGTCGTCGTCGTGCGTCACGCCGACGAGGACCAGCAGCCCCGGCCCCTCGATCGCCCCGACGACCCGCCCGTCCACGGACACGCTGGCCTGACCCACCCTCTGGACTACCGCACGCATGAGCATGCATTCTGCCGCCTATGGGAGCAACGACGCTCATCACGGTGGCACCGACCGGGGCGGAGTCCGCCAAGGCGGATGTTCCGGGCCTGCCCGTCACCCTGGATGAACTGGTCCAGACGGCCAAGGAGTGCGAGGCGGCCGGGGCGGCCGTGATCCACGTGCACATCCGCGACGACGACGCGCGGCCCACGCTCGACCCGGTCCGGCTGCGGGACACGGTGCGGGCGCTGCGGGAGAGCACGGGGCTGATCGTCCAGCTGTCCACGGGCGGCGCGGTCACCGACCCGTACGAGGACCGCCTCCGCGTCCTGGACGCCGAGCCCGACATGTGCTCGCTCACCTGCGGGACGGTCAATTTCGGCGACGACGTGTTCATGAACCCCTGGCCGTTCATGGTGGAGCTCTACCAGCGCACCCAGGCGACGGGGGTCGTCCCGGAGTTCGAGCTGTTCGATCTCGGCCACGTCGCCGCGCTGCACCGCCTCCTGGACAAGTACGGGCCCCCTCACGGCGGGCACGTCCACTGCGACCTGGTGATGGGCGTGCCGGGCGGGATGCCGGGCGACGCGCGGACGCTCGTCGCCGCCGTCGAGGCCCTCCCGGACGGCGCGACGTGGTCGGCCACCGGCATCGGCCGCACGTCCCTGCCCGTCCTGCTCGCCGCCCTCTCGGCGGGCGGGCACCTGCGGGTCGGCATGGAGGACACGGTCACGTTCGCGAAGGGGCGGCCGGTGACGGCGAACGTCCAGCTCGTCGAACGCGCCGCGCAGGCCGCCCACCTGGCGCAGCGTCCGCCCATGCCCGCCCCGGACGCCCGCGCCCTCCTCGGCGTCGAACCGCGCTGACCCGAGAAAGATCGGGGCTGAGCTGGGTAGTCGAGCATCAGGGAACGCGGACGGAGGGGGAGCGGTGGAGATCAATCCTGTGCTGGTCGAGGTGGAACGTTCCGGGTTCGTGGAGTCCCGGCATCGCGGGGCGGCCGTCGGGTTCGCCGCGGACGGGACGGTCGCGGTGCGCGCCGGGAACCCCGACGTGCCGATCTTCCCGCGCTCGGCGAACAAGCCGATGCAGGCCGTCGCGATGCTGCGGGCCGGGCTCGACCTGGACGGCGAACTGCTCGCGCTCGCCGCCGGCAGCCATTCGGGCGAGGACTTCCACGTCGAGGGGACGGAGAAGATCCTCGCCGGGGCCGGGCTGGGGGCCGATGACCTGCGCTGCCCGGCGGCCTGGCCGCTCGACCCCGAGACGCAGCAGGACGTCGCCCGGAGCGGCGGCGGGGCGTCGCGGCTGCGGATGAACTGCTCCGGCAAGCACGCCGCCATGCTCGCGACCTGCGTCGCGGTCGGCTGGCCCACCGCGTCCTATCTCGATGCCGGGCATCCGCTGCAGGTCGCCGTCCGGGAGACGGTCGAGGAACTGGCCGGTGAGCCGGTCACGGCGGTCGGTGTCGACGGGTGCGGCGCGCCGCTGTTCGCCGTGTCCACGTCCGGGGTGGCGCGGGCGTTCCGTGCCCTCGTCCTGGCCGGTCCCGGGACGCCCGAAGGCCGGGTCGTGGAGGCGATGCGGACGCATCCGCAGTGGACGTCCGGGACGCGGCGGGAGGAGCGGCGGCTGATGGACGCCGTCCCCGGCCTGCTGGTCAAGTGCGGTGCGGAGGGCGTCGACGTGTTCGCGCTGCCCGGCGGCCGCGCCGGCGCGGTCAAGATCGACGACGGGGCGATGCGGGCCCGGACGCCCGTGACCGTCGCGCTCCTGCGCGCCCTCGGCGGCCACGAGGGCGTGCCGCAGCCCGAGGCCGCGGCGCTGGACGAACTCTCGGTGGTCGAGGTGCGCGGGGGAGACGGCGTCGTCGGCGCCATCCGTCCCGCGCCGGACGTCTTCGGGCGGTAGCCGCCCGGCGCGGCTAGCCGGGGCCGCCGCTCCTGGTCTCCCTGTCCTTGGCCGCCTCGTCGTCCTTGAGCTCCTCGAACTCCGCCTTGAAGATCGTCTGCTCGTACAGGACGCCGTCCGGCCAGGGCTTCTTCGGCTCCCGGCCGGGCTGGGGGTTGTCGCGCCGGAACTCCTCCCACTGCGACTCCCGGCTCGGCGGGTAGCTGTGCGAGAACATGCCGGGCCGGTAGGTGTAGGTGCCGCCCTGCTCCATCCCGCGATGGTTGTGCTGGTCGTTCCTGCGCTCGGGGTGGATCTTCCGGGACGAGGCCAGCACCGTCATGGAGAGCCGGCCGACCAGCGCCACCACGGCGACGACCGGGATGATCCACGCCCACCAGTGGGCGCCGCGCGGGGCCGTCTCCGCCAGCGCGGGATCGGCCAGGATCGTGGCGAGCATGTCGGACCACCTCCCGGTGGTATCGGCCTGGGCACGGGGTCATTTAGGGATGTGTCCGCTTATTTACGCGTTAACCCCATCGGAGGCCGGTTCGACGGCTGTTCGAGCGGTGCGGCCGATCGAGCGGTTGCGTCCCGCCGCCAGCCCGGGGAGCGCCATGACGGCGCAGACGAGCAGCACGCCGGTCATCGGGACGGTCCAGCCGTCCGTGGCGTCGTGCAGCGCTCCGATCGCGAGCGGGCCGAGCGAGGCGAGGACGTAGCCGATTCCCTGCGCCATCCCGGACAACTGCGCCGCGACCTGGGCGTCATGGGCCCGCAGCCCGATGAACGAGAGCGCGGACGCGAACCCGAGGCCCTGCCCCAGCCCGAGGACGATCGCCCATCCCCAGATGGACTCGATCGGCGCCCACGTGGCACCGGCGAACCCCAGCATGGTCAGCGTCACCGTGGCGATCACCAGCGGGCGCTGGTCGCGCGTCCGCCGGGCCAGCACCGGGACCGCCAGCGACCCGACCGCCTGGACCCCCGCCGTGAGAGCCAGGGCGTATCCGGCCGGCGCCTCGCCCATCCCGCGGTCCTGGCAGAGCGTCGGGAGCCAGCCGAGGACGACGTACGCCAGCAGCGACTGCAGCCCCATGAACACCGTGACCTGCCACGCCAGCCTGGACCGCCACACCCGCGCCGCCAGCCCGCGCGCGGACGCCACGGGCGGGGCGGAACGCGCGGCGTGCGCGGCCCGGCGCGCTCGCGGCAGCCAGATCAGCCCGGCGAGCGCCGCCGGGATCGCCAGCAGGCCGAGCGGCAGCCGCCAGGAGGCGCCGAACGCGTCCTCGACCGGCACGGCCAGCCCGGACGCGATGGACGCCCCGCCCGACACGGCGACCGTGTAGATCGCCGTCACCGTCGTGATCCGCGCCGGATGGTCCCGCTTGATGATCGCGGGCATCGCGATGTTGCCGATGCTGATCGCGATCCCGGCCACCAGCGAGCCGGCGAACAGCGGGAACGGGGCGTCCAGCAGCCGCAGCAGCAGCCCGGCGACGAGCAGCGCCATCGCGGTGACCAGCAGCGTCTCGCCGCGCGGCGGGCGCCTCAGGAACGGCGCGACGAGCCCGTAGGAGCCGAAGAAGGCCAGCGGCAGGGTGGTCAGGGCGCCCGCCGCCGTCCCGGACAGGCCGAACGCGTCCCTGATCTCGGTCAGCACGGGCCCGACCGCCGCGATCGCCGGGCGGAGGTTGACCGCGACGATGACGATCACCAGCAGGGCGGCGGCCGTCCCCGCTCGCCGGTGCCGTCCGGTGGGCGCCTCCGTCACCGTCCCGCCCCGGCCACGGGCACCTCGCGGTCGAGCCTGATGGCGCGGATCGGCTCGTGAAGCCGGCCGATGAACAAGCGCATCGCCTCGATCAGCACCGGGTTTGGGACGTCAGACAGCTTACTGGTCGGAATCTGGCGATTTCGGGCGGGTCCGGCCCTGCTCAGAACCCGCGATGACCGCCGGGAGGGGTCTCGGCGGTCATCGCGGGCGCGGACAACGCCCGCCGGACGGGGTGTGGGGTGTGGGAACCGGATCCGGCGGGCGTCGCATGGGGGGCGCGCGTTGGTCGTCAACGGCATCAGCGCGGCACTGGCGAGGGGTCAGCGGGGCGGGACCGCGTCACGGCGCGTCCGCTGCGACGGGCTGCCCGAGATGACCCCGCCCTGCACGGGTCCGCGATGCGGCAACCCGGAGGCCCGTCCCCGGGGACGGTGCGGCGGCCGGTGCGACGCCAGCAGCGTCACCACGACCCAAAAGATGACCGCCAGGAAGATGACCGCGGGCCCGATGGCAAGGAAGTACGCGTCCCCGAGGCGGGTGGACTCCGCGAGGACGGAGCCCGCGAGAACGGGGCTGGGGAGCATGAGGAACACCTCCTCGCCCTGACCCCTACCCGCCGTCGGCTCCTTAACCGCCCTGCCGCATTTCGGTCGCAATGCGATGTGAAACGGGCCTCACAGGCCGCGGGACTGGGAGATGGAACCGGAGGTGGCGAGGGTGAAGGTGCGCATCGACTCGGCGAACTTCGACAGGTCCCATTCGGCCGGGCCCTCGTACCAGTAGAGGTTGTCGGCGCCCTCGGCGCGCTCGCCCGCGTCCTTCACCGTCTCGGCCCACTTCGGGACGGCGTCGAACACGACCGCGTACGGCAGGAACCGCGAGAACAGCGCGATCCGCTGCCGGGACGCGACCGCGTCGCCGTCCGGGATGGCGCCGCGCTCCAGGAACGCCCGGAACCCGATGGTGTGCGCGAGGACCGTGGCGCCGCGCGCGGTCTTCGCCGGCATGTACTGGCCGCCGTACGCCAGCGCGGCGCCCGCGATGATCAGCGCGAGCCCGGCGAGGGCCCATTCGGTGGTGAGGGCGAGCGCGACGGTCCCGGCGACGCCGAGCACGGTGATCAGGATGCCCGCGACCGTCCACCGGGACCGGACGGTGTCGGGCCGCCGCGCGAACCAGCCCTGCTTCACCACGTCGTCGTACATCGCGGACCTGACCTGGGCGAGCTTCGTGGCGAACGTCCCGCCGAGCTGCGACAGCTTGACCGCGTCGCGGCCGGTGCCGTCGGGGGCGGTGAGCAGCGCGTCCAGCAGGATCCGCTCGTAGGGCAGCAGCTCGACGACGGGGCGGTCCAGGCGGCGCAGCGTCCAGTCGAGGCGGCCGGACCGGGCCCTGTCCTCCTCCTCGATCAGCAGGTAGCCGCGGACGGCGAGGTCCACGATCGTCGCGGTCACGTCGATCACGTCGGCCTGCTCGTCGATCAGCGTGCCGATCTGGCCGGGGCGCACCCCGTCCGGCGGCTCGAACTCCGCCCCGGCGAGCGGCGGGTGGTCGCCCTCGGCGGCCCTCTTCACGACGACCCGGGCGTCGCGCCCGCGGAGCAGGTAGAGCGCGGCCAGCCCGCCGCCGAGCAGCACCAGCAGGCCGACGAGCGCGCCGCCGGTGACGGCGTTGACGGAGAACGCCGTCGCGATCGTGTGCCGCCGCTCGTAGATGGCGCGGCCGCCGGTCGTCCCGGCCGGAAGGCCCGCGACGACCGTGAGGTACTCGCCCGGCAGCATCCCCTGCTGCGCGTAGACGCCCTGCGTGTGCGTGTGGTTCGTGTAGTACTGCGTGCAGCCGATCGTGCTGCCGATCGGCCCGGTGAAGCAGTTGACGTTGCGGATGGCGGCGCCGCCGTCGACGATCGCGCGCGCCTCGTCCACCGGGACCTTCCAGCCGCCGATCACCGGCCAGCGCAGCTCCTCCGCCGCGCCCATCGGCGTGATCGCGCCGCGCACCTCGTACTCCAGGACGATCGTGCGGTTGCCGGTCAGCTCCTGGTCGCCGCTCACCGAGATCGTCGTCCTGGTGTCCTTGCTGGACGACGCGACCTTGGCGGGCCCGCCGTCCGGGCTGCTCGCCCGCAGCTTCTCGATCTTGTAGACGCGGTCCTCGGTGAGGCTCTCGTGGTTGCGCGTCGGGTACGTCCGGTCGAAGCCCTTGCCGCCGTCGAACCGGTAGACGATCGTCTCCTTCACCCGGGTCACACCACCCTCACCCGTGGTGAGGACGGCCTCGTCCTTCAGGACGCGCTCCGCCGCGGCGATCCGGACCCGCGCCGGCTCCGCCGCCGAAGCGGAGACCAAGGTCGACGCCGACAGAACGGCCGTTGCCGACAGAGCACCCGACAACACCGCAACCACCGGCCGCAACCGGCACATCGCCGCAAGAGCAGACATGGCCGCAAATGGTATCGGCAATGCGTGCGATGATTCTCTGCTGTGACTCCTCCGCCCCCTGAAGGGGGCGGCTTCTCGCTAAGCCGCTTCCGCAGCCTCACGAAGGGCAAGCCCTGCCCTGAGGATGTTGATCGCCGCGTTCACATCGGCGTGCGCGGTGTGCCCGCACCCCCGACATCGGAATTCGGCTTGGGTGACGCGGTTCCCCGATGCGCAGTGCCCGCAGGCGGCGCACGTGCGGGAGGTATTGGCGGGGTTCACCGCGATGAGCTCTCGACCGGCGCTTTCAGCCTTGTGCGCGAGGACCGTCAGGAACACCCCCCAACCCGCATCCAGGATCGAACGGTTCAGCCCCGATTTGGCCGCGACACACCGGCCGGGCTCGTCGATGGTGCCGGAGGCCGAGCGGATCATGTTCGCGATCCGCAGGTCCTCGTGCACGATCACGTCGTGGTCACGGACCAGCCGCAGCGCGGTCTTGTGGGCGGTGTCGAGGCGTTGGCGGCGCACCCTGGCGTGCAACGCCCCGACGCGGCGGACCGCCCCGCGGCGCCGGTTCGACCCGCGCTCGCAGCGTGCCAGGTCACGCTGCGCAGCGGCGAGCCGGTCGGCCGCCGACCGCAGGTGGCGCGGGTTGGTCAGGTGCTCGCCACGACTGGTCGTCACCAGGGACGCCACACCCAGGTCGACGCCTATGGCCGCGCCGGTCGCGGGCAGCGGCTGGGCGGGCACATCATCACACGAAAGGATCACGAACCAGCGTGCCCCTTCCCGCTTCACCGAGATCGTTTTCACCGTCCCGGCGATGGCCCGGTGCTGGTGGACGCGGACGTGCCCGATGCCCAGCAGGTATACGCGGGCGGCGGGTTCGTGGGGCCGGGAGTCCCAGCGCGCGCCGTTCTTACGGGCAGGCCATTCGACGGTGGCGAACCGGCCCCTGCCTTTGAAACGCGGATAGCCGGGGCATCTCCCGTCCTTGACACGGCGGAAGAACGCGGCGAACGCTCGTTCGACACGCCGCAGTGTCTGTTGCTGGGAACCGGCCGACCAGCGGCCCTGTCCGCCGGGGTCGGCGCGGCGGATCTCTTTCAGGTCGGCGGACTGATCGCCGTACCGGACCGTGACCCCGGCCGCCCGGTAGACGGTCCGGCGGTGTTCGAGGGCGGCGTTGTAGAGCTGCCGGTGGTCCTCCAGGCACGCGGCGAGCGCCCCGGCCTGACGTGCCGTCGGGCGCAGCAGGAACCTGAACGACCGCCTCACCGTCTGCGTCGCCGGTCCTCGGTGCGCAGCCCCTCGCCCAGAAGAAGACACGCGGCGGCGTTCATCGAGACGCCCGCCTCTTCGGCGTACTCCTCGATCCGCCGTTTCAGCGCGGGCGGCACCCGGAGGTTCAGCGACTCGCGAGGCGCTCCTCTAACCACAACCATGATGCTACCACTTTTCGAAGGGAGGGAGCGCGGATGCGCCCATGGCCTCAAGTCCAGGGCGTCCTCCGCGCGACCGTGATGGCTGGTCAGTACCCTCCCCCGCCACCGCGGCGCCCGGCGCAGCCGTACGGCGGTCCTGGCTACGGTCACGGTCCGTCCGGCTACGGTCTGCCCCCTGCCTACGGGTCGCCGGGACCGCCCCCGCCACCCGGACCGCCCTATCCGCCGCGTCCGCCCGGGCCGTACGGGCAGCCGCAGTACCGGTACGTCCCGATGCGCCCGAGGCCGCGCCGCAGCGCCGGCGGGACGATCGCGGGCATCTTCGGCGGCCTCACCGCGATGATCGTCCTCGGGATCCTCGGGCTCACCCTCTTCGCCGGGCAGGACGGCGTCTCCGGCACCCGGACCACCACCTCGTCCGGCGGCGGGACGTCCCCGCGCGAGAAGGCCACCGACAGCAAGCTCTACAAGACGGGCGTGCTGACGCCCGTGAGCTGCACGCTGCCCACCATCGAGCCGAGCGCCGCGTCCATGCGCCGGTTCATGGACGTCCTGAGCGACTGCCTGGACGTGTCGTGGTCGAAGCAGTTCGAGAAGGCCGGGCTCCCGTTCGACAAGCCCGACCGCGTGTTCTGGCTGGAGCCGGGGCGCAGCCCGTGCGGCACGTACCCGGCGCCGGGCGCGTCCGCGTTCTACTGCCCGGCCAACAACACGATGTACGTGGGGCTGCGGCACGTCGTCGAGACCTCGGGCGGGGAGCCGCTCTCCCACTACGCGGTGTTCGCGCGGGTCATCGCCCACGAGTACGGGCACCACGTCCAGGACCGCGCCGGCATCCTGCTCTACGCCGACCGCCGGATGGAGACCGGCGACACCGGCACCCGCAACGAGGCGAGCCGCCGCATCGAGCTTCAGGCGCAGTGCTTCGCCGGCGCGTTCCTCGGTTCGGAACGCGCCACGCTGCCGATGACGCAGGAGCAGTACACGGCGATGATCATCGACCTGAGGGGCCGCGGCGAGGACCGGCTGCCCCCGGAGGAGCGCGACCACGGCCTGGGACGCCACTACGCGGGCTGGGTCGTCACGGGCTACGACGGACGCCGGCTGACCCTCTGCAACACCTGGACGGCCCCGTCCTCCAAGGTCAGCTAGCCCGCCGGGTCAAGGAACCCCCATGTGAGGGGACTCACCCGGTAAGTGCTAGCTATCCTGCTTGCAATTGCAAGCACCATGACGCAGGGTGGGAGACATGGCTGGTTCGAAGGTCGGCTCGATCGGGGAGTACATCCGGGAACAGCGGACGCGGGCGAAGATCTCGCTGCGTCAGCTCGCGGACGTCTCGGGGATATCCAACCCGTACCTGAGCCAGATCGAGCGCGGCCTGCGCAAGCCGAGCGCCGAGATCCTGCAGCAGATCGCGAAGGGGCTGCGGATCTCCGCCGAGGTGCTGTACGTGCAGGCCGGGATCCTCGAGGTCCGGGAGGCCAACACGGATCTGCAGGCCGCCGTCCGCGCCGACGTCCTCCTCACGGAACGGCAGAAGCAGGTTCTGCTCGACATCTACGCGTCGTTCCTCAAGGAGAACGAGGCCGACGGCGTGCCGCCGGCGGGGTACGAGGACCCCGCACCGGCGCCCGGCGAGGTCACAGCCGAACCAGCCATGTCAGAACAGATCACACCGATACAGGACAGGAAGGAAGAGGTCGGATGACGCTGGCCAGCAACCTGCGAGAGAACAAGGCCGTGTACGCCGTGGCCGGCGCGGGCGACTTCGCGGTGCAGAAGCTCCGCGAGATGCCCGAGCAGATGACCAGGTACCAGGGGCGCGCCCGCGAGACCGCGACGAAGTACCAGGGCGAGGTCCGCGAGACCGTCGACCGCTACCGCGGCCAGGTCCGCGGCACCGTGGAGCGCTACCGCGGCGAGGTCTCCCGGTACCAGGAGCGCGTCGACGCCAAGGACCTGCCCGGCGCCGCCGTCGCCTACGCGACGCACGTCGGCACCCGGGCCTTCGGGTTCATCGACGAGCTCGCCGAGCGCGGCAAGAAGGTCGTCCACCGCGAGGCCACCGAGGCCGCCGAGATCACCGACGCCAAGCCGGCGGCCCCGAAGCCCCGCGCCGCGCAGACCCGCGCCCCGCAGGCCCGCGCCGCGCAGCCGAAGCGGAACAGCACGCGGACGCGGTCCACGACCAAGAAGAACGGCGCCTGAGCGCGACGTCCGTCAGGGCCCGGCCGGACCACCCGGCTGGGCTCTCGCGTCTTCCCGGCCGGCCGCCGCGGGCTCTTGGGTGGACGGCGCGCATAGGGTTGGGGTAGTGAGGCCCCGTGTGGGCGACGAGAAGTCGTCCGAGACGAGCAGGAGCGCTGATCGCCGATGTCGGACTTCAACGTGCTGGACTACTTCTTCTGGCTGCTGCTGATCATCGCGTTCGCGATGGAGGCGTGGGCGCTGATCGACTCGCTGACCGTCCCGGAGAGCGCGTTCAGCGCCGCGGGCAAGTGGCGCAAGAAGATGTGGACGATCGTCCTGATCGTCACGGTGGTCGTCGGCGGGGCCTACGCGGTCGCGCCCGCGGCACTCGGCGCCAGCCCGATCGCCCTGCTGCTCGGCATCCTCCCGGTCGCCGCGTTCATCGCCGCCGCCGTCTACCTCGCGGACGTCCGCCCGGCCGTCGCCCCGTTCAAGAAGCGCAACGGCGGCAACTCCCACTCCGGCCCCTACGGCCCCTGGTGACCCTCTGAAGTGTACACTTCGGGCATGGAAAGTGTTCCTTTGAAGGATGCTCGCACACGCCTCGGCAAGATTCACGCCGCGGCCGCTCACGGGCAGCCAGTAGAGATCACCCGCCATGGGTCCGCCCCTGTCGTCGTGGTCTCCAAGACCATGTACGACGTGATGTTCACCGACCATCTGCGCTGGCAGGCCGAGCAGTTCCGCAAGGCGCTCGACGAGGGGGTCGTCCCGGAGGGCACTCTCGTCATCCATCGCGACGACCTTGATCGTTGGCGCGACGCCAGTCCAGAGGAATGGGCGGCGGGCAGGCTTGATGCCTGACCATCTGATGATTCCGGCGCCGGTCCGCCGGCAGATGGCAGCACTTTCCGAGGGATTGCGGAAGCTTGTCTTCGATGTCGTCCTGTTGTTACTGGAACAGCCGCACCCGCCTGGCAGTCGCCCCTACGAAGGCGTTGCCGACATGTACTGGCTGGAACTGGACCAGGTGACGATCTACTACAACGCCTACGGAACAGGAACGATCATCATCCAGCAGGTCGTGGTCAACGACTGAGCACTAGCCACTACCCACGGGCCGCCCGCGCCCGGTGTTCAGGGGACCTCGTCCTGGTTGGGTCTGGACGCCTTGATCATCTTTCGTTACGTTGCGGCCTATGAATCCGATGCGGGCGCTGGCCCGGAAGGTGTCGCTCACCGGGGCATGCGCGGCGATGGTCGCGGCCTCCTTCGCGGTGCCGGGCACCGCGCACGCGGAGACCGCCGAGGGCGTGCCCGTCTGGACGGGCGGGCTCGGCTGGCGGGTCACGCCGACCGGATCCGAGGCGCGGTTCCGCGGCCTCGCCGCGGTCGGGCGGAAGACCGCCTGGCTGGCGGGCAGCGGCGGGACCGTCCTGCGGACCACCGACGGCGGCCGCACCTGGCAGAACGTGGCCCCGCCGGACGCCGCGGGCCTGGAGTTCCGCGACATCGAGGCGTTCGACGCGAAACGCGCCGTCGTGCTGGCCATCGGGGAGGGCGAGGCGTCCCGCGCCTACAGCACCTCGGACGGTGGCCGCACCTGGACGCTCGGCTTCAAGAACGACGAACCGAAGGCGTTCTACGACTGCATGACGTTCTTCGACTCCCGCAACGGGCTCGCCATGAGCGACCCGGTGGACGGCCGGTTCCGCATCATCTCCACCAAGGACGCGGGACGCACCTGGCGTGTCCTGCCGTCCGAGGGGATGCCCGCCGCGCTGGAGGGCGAGTTCGCGTTCGCCGCCAGCGGCCAGTGCCTGGTGAGCCACGGGAAGAGGGACGTCTGGCTCGCCACGGGCGGGGCGTCTCGCGCACGGGTCTTCCACTCCGCTGACCGGGGCCTCACCTGGACGGTCGCCGACACGCCGCTCCCGTCCGGCGCGTCCCAGGGCGTGTTCTCGGTGGCGTTCCGCGACTCCCGGCACGGCGTCGCGGTCGGCGGCGACTACCGTCCGGGCGAACCGTCCCCGGAGGCCGCGGCCATGACCAGCGACGGCGGCCGGACCTGGCACCCCGCGCAGCGTCCACCGGCCGAGTACCGCTCCGGTGCCATCTGGCCCCGGTACACGGGCCCGATCGCGATGGCCGTGGGCCCGACTGGCAGCGACCTCACCTTCAACGCCGGACGCACCTGGACCCAGTTCGACAAGGGCAGCTTCGACACCGTCGACTGCGCCCCTGACGGCGGCTGCTGGGCGGCGGGCGAAAAGGGCCGAGCCGCCCACCTCACCGCCCACCACCCCGGCTGACCGGCTCGGCGTTCAGGCCAGAACGGAGTCCTGCGGCTCGCGTTCCGTCCCGCGTCGAACCCGGAACACGCCCTCGCCGATCTCCTCCGAGTGACGCTCGACCAGCTCACGCAGGTTCGCGGGCCACGTGGTGGCCCGATCCCACACCGCGCCGGCGAGCACGTCGAGATCCAGGTCCCGCAGATGGGAAACGTTCACGCCGGACAGATCCACCGACTCCGCCTCAAGCGCTGAGGTCACCGCTCGAACCAGGACGAAAACGCTCTTCGACGTCCAGATGAGCCTGCCGTTGAGGTCGATGTCGATGACCTCGGCGACAACGCGGGCGTAGTCGTCGAAACCCCGGACGGAGTGGATGGCGTGGCGAAGGGCCCGGTTGAGGGCGTCGAAGAGCGCGAGGGTGCGGGCGACGGCGCGGGTGGAGTTGGGGTCCCGGGCGAGGTCCCCGGCGATGGCGTGGGCGCAGTTGAGATCGGTGGCCAGGCCGAGGGCCTGGGCGATGGCGCGAGCGGAGCCGAGCTCTCGGGCGAGGTCCTGGGCGGCGGCGCGGGCGGTGTTGGGGTAGCGGTCGCTGACCGTGATGAGGGCCTGCGTGAGCGTCATCAGATACGTCAGATGCTTGAGGTAGGGATCGGGGAGGTCCGCGCGGAGCAGCGCGTCACGGAGTTCGGGGACGCCTTCCGGCATCCGCTTCTGAGTGCGTTGGGTGAGGGCGCGGAGTTCGAGGATGACCAGGTCATCGCTGTGGTCGTCCATGAAGGCCAGCAGGCCGGTCGTGGGATCGGTGTGCTCTCGGGCGTGCCGGAGCAGGTCGTCATGCGCTTCCAGCAGCAAGCGGTCGAGTTCGGCGTCGGTGAGGGCGGCCGGATCGTGGTCGCTCATCGGGCCGTCCCCCCTTCCTGCGTGCGGCTGGACGCCAGGTGCCGGCGTAGCACCGTGCGGGCCTTGGTGCGCAGGTTGCGGACCTTCTGAGGATCGACGTCCAGGTGAGCGGCGATGACGCTGTCCGGGTGGCCGTCCAGGGTGAAGGCCATCACCGCGCGCGCCTGGTCGTCGTGAATGGCGTGCAGGGCCTCCAGCACTCTCATCGTCCCGGTCGCGAGGTCGGCCGGGTCGGGCTGAGGGCAGGAGTGGTCGGCGAGGAGGCCTTCCAAGCCCGAGAGTGCAGGCGGTTCACGGCGGCGGGTGCCGCCGGGCCGGTCGTGGCGGCGCAGCGCGATCGTGCGTATCCAAGCCTCCCGATTTCCGATCCGCTCCCAGGCCCCCGTCTTGTGCGCGGTGTGCCATGCCTCGATGAACGCCTCCTGGGCTGCGTCCTCGGCGGCTTCGAGCGTGGCGCGACGGGCGCACATCACGAACCGCACCACCTGCGGGTACTGCTCGGCGTAGAAGTCCAGGAAACGATTGCGCACGTCGGACACTTTGGCCCCGGGTTCTGGGACGGGGCCCGGCGAACGCCGCAATTGGTCTGCGTTGGCCTGACGGGGCGGCGGGTCGTTGCGGGTCTCATCGGGGGTCATCGCCGTCCCGCCCGCTCCGGGCACGGCCGTGTCCGGCCGCGAGGGGCAGTAAGGCGCTGATCAGGCCCAGCGCTGCCGTCAGCAGGTTGATCGCCGTGGCGACGGTCATGGGGGCTCCTTCCGCCCGCGAGGTGTGTCATCCACCTAGTGGGCGGGAGCCGCCATGATCGGTAAGGGC
>NZ_VCKW01000134.1 GCF_005889715.1 Actinomadura soli | reverse complement strand
CCCCCGCCTACTCACTCCGCCGCCTCCCGCTCATTCGTCCGGCCCCGGGTCTGACCGGGCCGAGCCGTCCGGCGACTGAGCCTTCGACCGCCGGCCGTCCCTCCGGTTAACGCCGGGGGACGTCCGCCGTGCCTACGGGTAACGGTTGAACCGTTCCCCGCCGCGAGACACGCCGCACCGCCAACGCGGACTACGATCGCCGATATGCAGGACCTAGCGGTGATCATCCCGGCCAAGGACGAAGCCGACCGCATCGCGGCCACCGTCAAGGCGGCGCACGAGCTACCCGGCGCGGGCCTCGTCGTCGTGGTCGACGACGGCTCGTCCGACGGCACGCACCGCGTCGCCCGCGAGGCCGGGGCGCGGGTCGTCCGGCACAGCCGCAACCGCGGCAAGGGCGCCGCGATGGAGAGCGGCGCCGAGGCCGTCCGGCTCCTGGACGACGGCCGCGACCAGCCCCGCCACCTGCTCTTCCTGGACGCCGACCTCGCCGGCACCGCCCGCGAGGCCGCCCCGCTCGCCGAGCCCGTCCTCGCCGGCGACGCCGACATGACGATCGCCGTGTTCACCACGACCGTGAAGCTCGGCGGGCACGGGTTCGTCGTCCGGCTGTCCCGCGACGGGATCCGCCGCGCCACCGGCTGGGAGGCCACCGCCCCTCTCAACGGGCAGCGCTGCCTGACGCGCGCCGCGTTCGACGCCGCGCTGCCGCTCGCCGCCGGGTTCGGCGTCGAGACCGCGCTCACCATCGACCTGCTCCGCCAGGGCTTCCGCGTCACCGAGGTCGAGGTCCCGCTCGCGCACCGCGCCACCGGCACCGACTGGCGGGCCCAACTCCACCGCGCCCGGCAGTTCCGGGACGTGGCCAGAGCGCTCGCCGTCCGCGAGCCCGCGGCGGCCGCCCTGTCGCGGCGCCTGGGCGGCCTGCGCGGCAGCCGCCCGTGACCCGACTCGGAACGGGCGGACCGGGCGGAATCGGGCTCGGCACCATCGGGCTCGGCGGAATCGGGCTCAGCCTGGCGTGTTTCCTGACCACCGCCCTGCTGGGCCCGTCCGTGTTCCAGCCCGCCCTGGGTGGTCCGCGCTCCGAGCCGCCCTACTCGCTGGACGTCCACGCGTCGCCGTACCTGGTGATCGGCCTCGTCGTGGCGGGCGTCGCCGCGGGCGCGGCCGGGCTCTGCATGTGCTTCGTCGCCGTCCGGAGGGGCTGGCGGCCCGGGGCCCGGCCGCTGGTGATCGCCGGGCTGCTCGCCGCCGTCGCGTTCATGGCCATGCCGCCGGTCGGGTCCACCGACCATCTCAACTACGCCTCGTACGGGCGGATGGCGGCGACCGGCCACGACCCGTACGCCACCCGCGCCGTCGACCTGCCGAAGGACCCGGTCGCCGGGGCGCCCGAGGAATGGCGCACCACGCCGTCGGTGTACGGGCCGATCGCGACGGGCGAGCAGGCGTTCGCCGCCTGGATCGGCAGCGGGTCCGTGCGGCTGACCGTGTTCGTCCTGTCGGTCGTGAACACGCTCGCGTTCGCGATCACCGCGCTGATCCTCTACCGGACGTCCAAGACCGAGGAACGGCGGCTCCGCACGGCGCTGCTGTGGACGTGCAATCCGCTCGTGCTGTTCCACCTGGTCTCGGGCGCGCACAACGACGTCCTCGCGATCGCGCCGATGGTGGCCGCGCTCGCCGTCTTCAGTGGACGGGAACGTCCCGGATGGGTGCGTGCGCTCGGCGCGGGCGCCCTCGCCGGAGCGGGGGCGGCGATCAAGGTGCCGGCGGCGCTCGTCGGCGGCGGGCCCGCCTGGACGCTGCTCCGCGAGGCGTGGACGGAACGCCGCTGGCGGTCGATCGGCGGCCTCGCCGCCTTGTTCGGCGGCGCCGGGGCCGTCACCGCGATCTCCTACGCGCTCGCCGGGCCGCACGCCCTCGACCAGGTGCGGGAGGCGAGCGACATGGTCTCGTTCGCCACCCCGTGGCATCTCGTCGACGAGTTCCTCGGACGGGGCTCGCAGCGCACCATCATCAAGACGGGCGCCCTGCTGGTCGGGCTCGCGCTGTTCGTGATGCTCGTCCGCGTCCTGCCGGCGGACGACGGGAGGCTCCAGCCGGGGCCGCCCTCGCGGGACGCGGAGAACCGCCGGGTCGCGGCGGCGTTCGTCCTCGCGTGGCTCCTCGCCGCCCCCTACGCGCTGCCCTGGTACGACGGGTTCGGCTGGGCGGTGCTGGCCCTGCTGCCCTGGACGCGGGTCGACTGGATCCTCCTCGCCCACACCACCGCCCTCAGCCTCGCCTACCTCCCGGCACGCGCGCCCGCCCGCATCAAGCTCCCGGACGACCTGTCCTGGCTGTTCACCGTCGTTCGGCCGACCGTGGTTCCGTGGACGCTGCTCGTGATCCTGACGGCGCTGGTGGTTCAGAGTCTTCGTTCCACAGGTCGATCTCCAGCGACCGGACGCCCGCGGCGAGCATCAGCGGAGTCGACAGGCTGAACGCGACCGACAGGATCACCACGCCCGAGTCGTTCACCAGCATCCCGATCACACCGACCGTCAGCGCGCACAGCAGCGCCGGACGCATCGTCACGGTGTGCTCGTACGCGCGCTGCAGCAGCGACACCCGCCACCGCGTGGGCCGCGCCAGGACGAAGAACAGGAACCCGATCGCGGCGGCGAGCGGCAGCGTGAACGGCCAGTATCCGAGGCTGTTCAGCATCGCGTTGAACTTCCGGACGACCACGCCCCACGCGTCGCCGTCGACGAGGTCCTGCCAGAACCGGCCGAGGTGCGTCGGGTTGGCGCTCCTGGAGTTCAGGTAGGAGATGACCAGCACCACCGCCGCGCCGATCAGGCAGAACAGCGCGAGCTTCAGCGGCGAGACGCGCCGTCCGGTCACCATCAGGCCGAGCACCGCGAACGCCGGGACCATCGCCAGCACGCCGCCGAAGTCGCTGCCCCACGCCGGGAGCCCGTCCACGGCGACCGCGAACGCGCCGATCGCCGCGACGATCCCGAGCGCGACCGTCTTGCGGCCCGCGCGCAGCGGGTACTCCGTCAGCCACGCCGCCGTCAGGATCGACGCGACGGCGAACAGCGAGAACGCCTGGTTGCCGAAGCCGTAGAACCGCCCGGCGACCAGCGCCGTGTACCCCATCAGCGTGTTCAGCTGGAGGTGCGACCCGGTCATCACGTCCAGCGCCAGGACGAGCGCCGTCACCAGCGTGATCACCAGGCCGGGCGCGAACGCGGACCGGCGCCACGGACCGGCCAGCGCCACCCCCGTCAGCAGCCCCGCGAAGCCGAGCACCGTGCAGATCAGGATGGCCGTCGCGTTCTCGGCCCGCCACCAAGGCAGCAGCCCCGCGAGGAACGACGCCCCGGTCGCCGCGCCGCCGAGCAGCGCGATCACGCGGGTGCCGCCGAGGATCCGGGCCCGGGACGCGCGGTCGCCGCCGAGCCGCCGCAGCGCGATCGCCGCGATCCCGTACAGGACGAGCTGCGTCGCGAAAAGCACCCAGTAGAACGACGTCTGGACGCTGCGGATCGCCTGCGCGGCGACGTCCTCGTCCTCCAGCGCCTCCACCCGCTCCTGCGCGGGCACCGCCGACGGCTGCGACCGCCACACCGACCCGACGGCTTCCTTCGGCTGCCGCAACCCGAGCAGCTTCAACGTCGTCGCGGTCAGGTCGGTGAGCGTGACGAGGCCGTCCTGCCGGGTGGCGCTGGACGTCATGTACCCGGGCCCGTACTGCCCACCTGCTCCCTTGGCCTGTGCGCCGGTTCCCTTGGTCTGGGCGATGGCCACGCGAAGGTGCGGGTCGACGCTCACATCGGACAGCCCGGCGAGGAGCACCGTCGTCCCGTCCGGGATCCCGGTCATGACCTGCCCCACCCGGCGGTCGGCGGCGGCCGCGGCGGCGGCGCGCTTGCGCTCCGACAGCGGCTCCTGCTCGCCCTTGATGTCGACGCCCGCGTCGATGTAGGCGCGGAACAGGTCGTCGACGTCCACGGCGGCGAGCGGGCAGCGCGCCCAGTCGGTGGCGGTCACCCGGTCGGGCGTGCCGACGTAGCGGTCCACCCGCCCGCCGCCGTCGCCGAGCCCGAACACCGCGCCGGGGCCGACCGCCAGCGTGCAGCCGCCCGCCGCCCGGACGGCGTCACCGAGCAGCCCGATCTGGGCGTGGTAGTTGGTGTCCGCGTTGTCGCTCTTGATCGCCGGCCAGCCGGGCGCGACGGCCCCGCCCACCGGCGGCGGACCCGTGGGGGAGGGCTGGCCGGGCAGGATCGGCGCCGCGGGCAGCGCGCAGTTCCCGTGCGGCAGCCGGGACCGCTGCCCCGCCGACAGCGTCAGCCAGCCGTCCGTCGGGCACGTGTTGACCCTCGTCGTCCGGACGCTGAGCCCGGCGGCCGCCCCCCCGGCGGTCAGGCCCCAGAGCGCGGGCGTCTTCTCCCGGTCGATGTCGCTCCACATCAGCCCCGGGACCCCGACGACCACGACCCGCCCCCCGATCTGCGCCGTCTCGGCGTGCGCGGTGGACGTACCGGAGAGCACGGGCGGCGCGAGGGCGAGCGCCGTGCACGCCGTGACGAGGGCGGCGAGGAACATGGCGATCTTGGTCCCCCGCGAAGTCATGGCGTTCAGGCTACAAGAGCGCCATGACCGCGGAGTGGCCATATCCTGCGGGCTGTGGACGGTCCCAAGGCGCATGTGGTCGGCGAAGCGGATGCCGAGGGCGCCCACGCCCATGAGCCGTGCGGCGGCGGAACCGCCGGGCCCGCACCCGCCCCCGCCCGCCGGAGGACGGCGAGCGATCTGCTGATCGTCCTGGCGGGCGCGGTCGTCGCCGTCGTCGCGATGTCGCCGATCGTCACCCGCTGGCTCGGCAACGAACCCGACCAGCGCCTCGTCGACCTGGAGGTCTACCGGGACGGCGGACGGGCCATCCTGCGCGGCGCCCCGCTGTACGACGTCCTCACGCAGCCGCCGCAGCTCCTGCCGTTCACGTATCCGCCGTTCTCGGCGGTCCTCGCCGTCCCGTTCACCGTCATCCCGTGGCGGGCCGCGCAGCTCGTCTGGACGGGCCTGATCTGCGCCGCCCTCGTGATCTGCGTCTGCTACGCGTTCCGCGACCTGCTCCGCCGCGCCGGACGCTGGGCGCCGCTCGCCGTGGGCGTCCTGGTCGGGGCGATGGCGTGGCTCGACCCCGTCCGCGACCAGTTCCGGTTCGGGCAGGTCGGGCTGTTCCTCCTCGCGATGTGCCTGGCCGACTGCTGCGCCCGCACGCCCCGCTGGCCGCGCGGGTTGCTCGTCGGCCTCGCGCTGGCGATCAAGCTGGTGCCGGGCGTCTTCCTGATCTACTTCCTGATCACCGGGCGGCGGGAGGCCCTCGGGAACGCGCTGCTCACGGCCATGGCCGCGACGCTGGGCGCGTTCGCGCTGCTGCCGTCCGACTCGTCCGACTACTGGTTCGGGGCGCTGCTGCAGGGCGGCGACCGGACGGGCGCCGTCGACGGCACCACCAACCAGGCCATCCACGGGATCGTCGCGCGGATCCTGGACGAGGGCCCCGCCCGCACGCTCGTGTGGCTCCTCGTCGCGCTGATCGTGGCGTGGTACGGCTTCGCGTGGGCCCGCCGCGCGTCCCAGGCCGCCGATCTCCACGACGGGCCCGGCTCCTACAGCCTGATCCTCGCGGCGGTCGCGATCGTGGGGCTGCTGTCGGTCGTCCTGTCCCCGGTGGGCTGGATCCACCATCTTGTGTGGATGATCGCAGTGTTCGGCGCTTTGGCCGGTGATGCCCGGGACACGCGAAGATGTCTTTTGGCCGTCGGTCTCTGGCTGCTGTTCCTGTTCCCGATCCCCTGGTGGGGACGGGCGCTGATCGGCCCGGAGCACTCCGCGGTCACGGTTTTCACGGGCCAGGTCGTCCGTGACCTGTTCGGCGCCGCGGCCCTCGCGTCGATCATCATCCTCGGAATCTGGCTGGTGGAACGGGTCGAACCGCGGCTCCGGCGCGAAGATCCTTCGCAACCCGAGGCCGAGGTGGGTACGCTCAGCCCGTGATGCTTGTCGCGGTGGCCGTCGCGGGCCTGGTCGCCGGGGTTGCGGGGCTGTCCATCGCCGTGGTCGCGCACAACCGGGTCAACCAGGTCGTCGACGAGTGCGGGGAAATGCTCAGGCGCCAGCTCCAGGTCGCCAGCGGGTCGGTGGACGAACGCGCGCTGCGCGACCTCGCCATCGTCCACTACGACGCCCTCAAGGAGATGTCGGGCCACCGGTCCTTCTCGCTCGCCGTGATCAACGCGGTCGGGGACGGGATCGTGATCAGCTCGATCAACGGGCGCACCGAGACGCGGACCTACGCCAAGGCCGTCCAGGGCGGGCAGCCGGTCGAGATGCTCTCCCCCGAGGAGAACCAGGCCCTGCGCGCGGCCCGCCTCGGCAAGGGCCCCATCGTGTCGATGGACGACCCCCTGCCCGACTTCGGCAGCGGCAACGGCGACCGCAGCGCCCCCACCGCCCGCGCCTGACCTCCCCTAGCGCCTGGCCCCTCATGGCCGGTGCTTGACGGACGGCCTTGACCGCCCGGGCAGTAGACTCGGCAATCTCACCTCGCATACCGGCGAGGCGCATCCCGCCCACCAGGAACGCACGCATCGGGAGTACCCGTGACCGCAGACGACAGGCCAGCGCGCTACGCCTACCTGGGTCCGCAGGGCACGTTCACCGAGGCCGCGCTGCTGACCCTGCCCGGCGCCGCCGAAGCCGAGCACCTCCCGCTCGCGACCGTCCCGGCCGTCCTGGACGCCCTCCGCCGCGGCGAGGCCGACACCGCCGTCGTCGCGCTGGAGAACTCCGTCGAGGGCTCCGTCCCGACCACGCTGGACGAGCTGGCCACCGGCGAGCCGCTCCACATCGTCGGCGAGATCCACCTGCCGGTGTCGTTCGCGCTGCTCGTCCGGCCCGGCACGGGCCTGGCCGATATCAAGACCGTCGCGTCCCACCCGATCGCGCAGCCGCAGTGCCGCCGCTGGCTGCTCGGCAACGTCCCGGACGCCGAATGGCGCGCGGCGACGTCCAACGCGGAGGCCGCCCAGCACGTCGCCGACGGCCACTACGACGCGGCCCTCGCCGGCTCGTTCGCCGCGTCCCGCTACGGCCTGTCCATCCTCGCGGAGGACATCCACGACGTCGCCGACGCCGTCACCCGCTTCGTCGTCCTGCACCGCCCCTGCACGCCGCCCGCGCCCACCGGCAAGGACAAGACGACCGTCGTCGCGTTCCTCGGCGAGGACCACCCGGGCGCCCTGCTGGAGATCCTCACCGAGTTCTCCGTCCGCGGCATCAACCTGACCCTGATCCAGTCGCGCCCCACCGGCGCGGGCCTCGGCTCCTACCTGTTCTGGATGGACTTCGAGGGCCACGTCTCGGACGCCCGCGTCGGGGAGGCCCTGATGGGCCTGCGCCGCGTCTGCTCGGACGTCCGCTTCGTCGGCTCCTACGCCCGCGCCGACCAGATCCGCCCCGAGATCCGCCGCGGCACCCACGACAACGACTTCACCGAGGCCGCCGCCTGGGTCGAGTCCATCCGCACCGGCTGACCGCCACCACGCCCGCGGCCACGAGCGCGACCCAAATGTGATCATCCGCGGCCAACCGCCCGTGGATCATGAACGTCTCCTCCGCACCAGTGTTCAGTGGAGAGCTACGTTCCTTGCGCCGTTCGTTCGCTCTGCTCGCGGCTCTCGCCGTGATGCCGTCCCTCGCCGTGGCGCCCGCGGCCGCTGCGGTGCCCCTGCGGGTGAATGACACCCGCGTCCTGTCCCCCGGCGCCACCACGAAGATCGAGGTGGCCGCCCAGTCGGGCATCGACATCACCAAGGTGCGCGCCGTCGCCGCCGTCCGGATCACCAAGCAACGGCTCAAGACCCGGCTCACGTTCAGCATCCCGGAACGCCTGACGGGCCCGTCCGACCACGTGGACGTCCGCTACCGCACGAGGATCCTCGACTTCAACGCGGCGCCCGAGCCGGTGAACAAGGGCGGCACCGTCACCGTCGTGGGGACGCTGCAGCGGGAGACCACCGGCTGGTTGACCTACGCCTCGAAGGCGGTCAAGTTCTACTTCCTGCCCAAGGGCTCGTCCACGTGGACGTACATGGGCACGCAGACGACCGACAAGAGCGGCCGGTTCAGGAAGGGCTTCAAGGCGACCCAGGACGGGACCTGGCGCGCCTACTCCAGCGCCACGGCCTCCTACGTGGCGACCTACCGGGAAGACTACGTGGATGTGCGCTGACGTACGCTGCGTAAGGTGACCAAGGACTTCGATCTTTACGAGCGGGAACTGTGGGCCGGGCGGGCCTCCGCGTACGAGCGGGGGTTCGCCCGGCTCACCCGTCACATGGTCGGTCCGCTGCTGGACGCCGCGGGCGTCGCGGACGGGACGCGCTTCCTCGACGTCGGGACGGGCCCCGGGTTCGTGTCGCGGGGGGCGGCGGAGCGCGGCGCGGTGGTGTCGGCGATGGACGCCGACCCCGGCATGGCGGACACGGCGCGCCGGAACGTTCCAGGGCTGGACGTGCACGTCGCCGCCCTGCCCACGGTGCCGTTCCCGGACGGGACGTTCGACGCCGTCGCCGGGAACTTCGTCATCAACCACGTCGGCGCGCCCGACGTGGCCATCGGCGCGCTGCGGCGCGTCCTGCGGCCCGGCGGCCGGCTGGCGCTGACGTGCTGGCTGATGCCGGGCAGCGGGGCTCTCGGGGTCGTCCGGGAGGCGATCGAGGAGGCGGGCGTGCCGTGGCCGGACGACGTTCCGGAGGCGCCGTTCATGATGTACGGCGAGCCGGTCGCGTTCCGGCGGCTCGTGGTGGCGGCCGGGGTCGATGAGGTCGCCGTCGAAGAGGTGACGTGGGAGCACGTCGTCGACCCCGAGGACTGGTGGGAGACGGGCGCGCTGTCCAGGGTCGGCAGCAACGGCTACGTCGTCGGACGGCAGGACGCCAAGACCGTCGCGCGGATCAAGGAGGCCTACGACGGGATCGTCTCCGGCTACGCGGTCGCGGACGGCCGGGTCTCGCTCCCGGCGCACGCGCTGCTGGCCAGCGGCGTGCGCTGAACTCTCGGGCGGGGTTTTCCACAACCGGCGATACTCGTGCGCGCCGGAGGGGTTCGGCCGGTAGCCTCGGGTCTGTGATCGACCTGCGAGCTCTTCGAGAGGATCCCGAGCGGCTGCGCGCCTCGCAGCGCGCCCGCGGTGAGGATGACGGCGTCGTCGACCTGCTGCTCGACCTGGACGGGAGGCGCCGGACGGCGCTGACGTCGTTCGAGCGGCTGCGGGCGGAGCAGAAGAGTTTCGGCAAGTCGGTGTCCAAGGCGCAGGGCGACGAGCGGCAGCAGCTGCTGACCCGCGCGAAGGAGCTGGCGCAGCAGGTCAAGGAGGCCGAGGCCGAGGCAGACCGGCTCGGTGAGCAGCTCGACGCGCTGCAGAAGGGCGTCCCGAACCTCATCGAGGAGGGCGCCCCGCCCGGCGGCGAGCAGGATTTCGTCGTCCTGGAGCACGTCGGCGAGCCGGCCGAGTTCGACTTCGAGCCCAAGGACCATCTGGAGCTGGGCGAGAGCCTCGGCGCCATCGACATGGAGCGCGGCGCGAAGGTGTCCGGCGCGCGGTTCTACTACCTGACGGGCGTCGGCGCGCGGCTGCAGTACGCGCTGCTCAACCTCGCCATGGAGCAGGCGGTCGCGGCCGGGTTCGTCCCGATGTACCCGCCGGTGCTGGTGAAGCCGGAGGCGATGGAGGGCACCGGGTTCCTCGGCGCGCACGCCGCCGAGGTGTACCAGCTTCCGCAGGACGAGCTGTACCTGGTCGGGACGTCCGAGGTGCCGCTCGCCGCGTACCACATGAACGAGATCATCGACGCGCTGCCGCGGCGGTACGCGGCGTGGTCGTCGTGCTTCCGCCGCGAGGCCGGCTCCTACGGGAAGGACACGCGCGGCATCATCCGCGTCCACCAGTTCGACAAGGTGGAGATGTTCTCCTACTGCGACCCCGCCGACGCGCACGCCGAGCATCTCCGGCTGCTGGAGTGGGAGAAGGAGATGCTCGCCAAGGTCGAGATCCCGTACCGGGTGATCGACGTGGCGGCGGGCGACCTCGGGTCCAGCGCGGCGCGCAAGTACGACTGCGAGGCGTGGGTGCCGTCGCAGAACACCTACCGGGAGGTCACGTCCACGTCCAACTGCACCGAGTTCCAGGCGCGGCGCCTGGCGGTGCGGTTCAAGGACGACGGCGGCCGGAGCCGCCCGGTCGCGACGCTGAACGGGACGCTCGCGACCACCCGCTGGATGGTCGCGATCCTGGAGAACCACCAGCGGGCCGACGGGACGGTCCGCGTGCCGGAGGCGCTCCAGAAGTTCATCGGGCTGGACGTCCTGGAGCCCGCCAAACGGTAAGCCGCCGGGAACTCCGTCGGATATGTCGCCTAGGGTGGGGCTGACCTGCCCTGGAAGGTGCCATGACCGAAGCCTCGCCACGCATGATCGCCACCGATCTGGACGGGACGATCGTGCGCTCCGACGGGACGCTCTCCGACCGGACCATCGCCGCCCTGGCCCGCGTAGAACGGGCCGGGGCGGTGCTCGCGATGGTGACCGGGCGCCCGCCGCGCTGGATGACGGAGGTCGCCGCGGCCGTCCGCCATCACGGCGTCGCGATCTGCGCCAACGGCGCCGTGCTCTATGACCTGCACACCGACACCGTCCTGCGCACCTCGGAGATCACCCCCGAGGTGATCGCCGAGACGGTCGGGCGGCTGCGCGCCCTCGTGCCCGAACTCCGGTTCGCCGTGGAGTACCCGACCGGGTTCGTCTTCGAGACCAGCTACAACCTGGAGCGCTGGGACGCCGAGTCCCTCGGCGGGCGGCCCGTCGACCCCGACCGGCTCGCCGACCGCAGCGGCACCAAACTGCTCGCGTTCCACGCCGGCGCCGACGCCGACGAGCTCACGGAGAAGGCGGTGGAGGCCGTCGGCGACCTCGTGACCGTGACCAACTCGTCCGGGCGCGGGCTGCTGGAGATGAGCGCGCACGGCGTCACCAAGGCGAGCGCGCTGGCCGCGCTGTGCGCCGAGCACGGCATCGCGTCCGGCGACGTCGTCGCCTTCGGCGACCAGCTGAACGACCTGCCGATGCTCACGTGGGCGGGCACCTCGTACGCGGTCGCGAACGCGCATCCGCTCGTGCTGGCGGCCGTCACGCACAAGACGTCCAGCAACGACGACGACGGCGTCGCGGAGGTCCTCGAACGCCTCTTCCCCGCGCCGCCGGCGCCGTGACCTAGAACATGAGAACGGCCGCCTCCGCGCGGGTTCGCAAGTCAACTCGCGAACCCTTCGCGCGGGAGGCGGCCGGTTCGTTCGCGGCCTACAGGTAGGGGCCGGACGAGCGCGACCCGGGCTGGTCCTCCTCCGCGCCGGGCGGCATCATCCCGGCGGGCAGGGCGCGCCGCATCTGCTCAAGCTGGGCGCGTGCCGCCATCTGCTGGGCGAACAGCGTCGTCTGGATGCCGTGGAACAGGCCCTCCAGCCAGCCGACGAGCTGCGCCTGCGCGATCCGCAGCTCCGCCTCGCTCGGGACCGTGCCCTCGGTGAACGGCAGCGACAGCCGCTCCAGCTCCTCGACCAGCTCCGGCGCGAGACCGTCCTCCAGCTCCTTGATGGACGACTTGTGGATCTCCCGCAGCCGGGCCCGGCTCGCCTCGTCCAGCGGGGCGGCCTTGACCTCGTCCAGCAGCTGCCGGATCATCCCGCCGATCCGCATCACCTTCGCGGGCTGCTCCACCATGTCGGTGATCGACTTGCCCTCGGACTCGCCCTCGCCCGCGCCCTCGACGGTGATGCCGTTCGGCCCGACCACGAGCACCTGCGGTTCCTGTTCAGACTGCTTCTTGGAAGGCTCGCTCATAATCCCCTCATCCTCACACGGTCAGCAGGATCTTGCCGACGTGACCGCTCGCTTCGAGCACCCGGTGCGCGCTCGCCGCGTCCGCCATCGGGATCCGCCGGTCGACGACCGTCCGGACGGCGCCCGACTCCAGCAGCGGCCACACATGCTCCCGGACGCCGGCCACGATGTCAGCCTTCTCCGCGAGCGGACGGGCCCGCAGCGTCGTCGCGTGCACCAGGGCGCGTTTGCGCAGCAGCTTGCCGATGTCCAGCTCCGCCTTCGCGCCGCCCTGGAGCCCGATCACCATCAGCCGGCCGCCGGTGGCGAGCGCGTCCACGTTCCTGGCGAGGTACTTGGCGCCGATCAGGTCCAGGATCACGTCGTACGGGCCGCTGCCGGCGAAGTCGTCCTCGCGGTAGTTGACGGTCACGTCCGCGCCGAGCTCCCGGCAGCGGGCCGCCTTCTCCGCGCTGCCCACGGTCGTCACCACCCGCGTGCCGCGCGCCTTGGCGAGCTGGATCGCGAACGTCCCGATGCCGCTGCCGCCGCCGTGGACGAGGAGGGTCTCCCCGGCGCGCAGCCCGGCGAGCATGAAGACGTTCGACCACACCGTGCAGGCGACTTCGGGGAGCCCGGCGGCGTCGACGACGTCCACGCCGCGCGGCACCGGCAGGACCTGCGAGGCGTCCACCGCGACGCGTTCGGCGTATCCGCCGCCGCCGAGCAGCGCGCACACTTCGTCGCCGGGGGACAGTCCGGTCACGTCCGCGCCAAGCTCGGCCACCCTTCCCGACACCTCCAGGCCGGGATACGGCGGGGCGCCGTCGGGCGGCGGATAGAAGCCCATACGCTGCATGACGTCCGCGCGGTTGACCGCGCTCGCCGCCACGTCGATCAGCACCTCGCCCGGTTTCGGCGCCGGATCCGGAACCCGCGTCCATTCCAGAACGCTGGGCTCGCCCGGCTCGCGGATCACGATCGCATGCATACCGGCAACGCTACCGGGGGTCGCGCGGGAACGGTCCGGGACGGACGCCTCCGGGCGGTGCCGGGCGGTGCCGGGCGGTGCCGGGCGCACCGCCGCGGGCCCGGCCGGCGCGGTGCAAACGTCGATCTCCACTGTGGATGCGTGGTATTGGCACACGGGTATCCTGCGTGGGGGCCGGTTTGCCCACCCGCACCGTGTTGATCATCAGAGGCGTGCCCGAGGGGGAAGAACGGTGGCAAGGAACGAGCACGACGGGCGTTCCCTGGAGGAGCGGCTGGCCTCTCTGGACGCGATGAGCGGGGATCAGACCGGCCAGGTACCCGTCCCGCCGCCGCCCGGGTCCGAGGGCGGCGAGGGCGGTGGACAGGTCCCGCCACAGGCCCCGCAGCAGGCGCCCGCCGAGCAGGAGAACGCGCCGCCGGAGGAGACCGTCCAGGGCTACCCCCTGCCCCAGCCTCCGGCCGAGCAGAACGACCCCAACGCCAACCCCTGGCTCGCCGCGCCGCCGCCCATGTTCCAGCAGGCCCCCGAGAGCCCTCCGCCCGAGAACTTCGGCCCGCCGCAGCCCCCGCCCTACGACGGCGGGCCCGCGCCGCAGCCGTTCGACGGAGGAATGCTGCCGCCGTACTCCGCCCCCGGCGGTTACCAGGCCTACGACCAGCCCCAGCAGGGTGCGCCTCAACCGCCGCAGCCCCCGTACCCGCCCCAGCAGCCGCAGTACGACGCCAACGGCAACTCCGCGCCTCCCCTCGAACAGCTGCCGCCCTACCCGTCCGAGCAGTTCCCCCAGCAGGACGCCGAGGCGACCGTCCAGCCGTACCAGCCGGTCGACCCCACGACCGGCCGGCCCTACCCGCAGGACACCGACGCCGCCGGCCGGCCGTACGTCCCGTTCGACCTTCAGACCGGCCAGCCGCTGTCCCCGGAGACCGGCCAGCCCTACCCGCAGGCCGACCCGAACACCGGTCAGCCGTACGCGCAGGTCGATCCGAACACCGGCCAGCCTTACGCCCAGTTCGACCCGAACACGGGGCAGGCGTACCAGCAGTTCGATCCGAACACGGGTCAGCCCTATGCCCAGTTCGATCCGAACGCGGGCCAGCCGTACGCGCCGCAGGATCCGAACGCGGGCGGCCAGCAGTTCCCGCCGATGGACCCCAACGCCGGGCAGCCCTACCAGCAGGTCGACCCCAACACGGGTCAGCCTTACGCGCAGTACGACCCGAACACGGGGCAGGCGTACCAGCAGTTCGACCCGAACACGGGTCAGCCCTACGCGCCGCAGGATCCGAACGCGGGGCAGGCGTACCAGCAGTTCGACCCGAACACGGGTCAGCCCTACGCGCCGCAGGATCCGAACGCGGCCGGTCAGCGGTTCCCTGCGGTCGACCCCAACACCGGGCAGGCGTACCAGCAGGTCGATCCGAACACCGGCCAGCCGCTGCAGGGGTACGGCTATCCCGCCCAGCCGCAGCAGGCGCCTCAGCAGCCGCAGAACGCCGACAGCCTCAGTTCCGAGAACCTTCTCGGCGAGCGCCGCATCGCGCCGTCGTCCGGCTGGCGGCGGGCCGTCTACAAGGCGACCGCGGGCAACATCCATCCGGGGGAGTCGCAGGGCGATGTGCGCCGCAAGGACCTCATCGCGCGGGCGCGCACCCCGGTGGCGGGCGGGCACCACCGGGTCGCCGTCATGTCGCTGAAGGGCGGCGTCGGCAAGACGACCACCACGACCGGGCTCGGCTCGATGCTGGGGTCGCTGCGCGGCGACACCGTGATCGCGGTGGACGCCAACCCCGACCGCGGGACGCTGTCGGACAAGGTCCGCCTTGAGACGGCCGCGACCGTCCGCGACCTGCTGAACAACCGGGACCAGATCCACCGGTACGCCGACGTCCGGGCGTTCACCTCGCAGAACAACGCCCGGCTCGAAGTGCTCGCGTCCGACCGCGACCCGGCGGTCAGCGAGGCGTTCAGCGCCGACGACTACGCCGCCGTGGCCGTCGTCCTGGAGCAGTACTACTCGATCTGCATCACCGACTGCGGGACCGGGCTGCTGCACTCCGCGATGGCGGGCGTGCTGAGCCTCGCCGACCAGCTCGTCCTCGTCAGCTCCCCGTCGGTGGACGGCGCCCGTTCCGCGAGCGCGACGCTGGACTGGCTGGAGGCGCACGACCACGGCCACCTCGTCCGCAACGGCGTGGTCGTGCTGTCGATGGTCCGCAACCGGACCCGCAGCCAGGTCGACCTGGACAAGCTCCAGGCGCACTTCGAGAGCCGCTGCCGCGCCGTCGTCCGGATCCCCTACGACGACCACCTGGAGGAGGGCGCGGAGGTGGAGCTGGAGCAGCTCGCGCCCCCGACCCGGGAGGCGTACCTGACCCTCGCCGCCGTGGTCGGTGACGGTTTCGCGTACCAGCGTCCTGCCCAGCCCTGACCGGCGGTGGTGTGCGAGGTCTGCGGGGCGCCCCTGAACCGGCGCGACCTGCCAGGTGACGAGGTCTGGAACTGCGACGGGTGCGACGCCCTGTACGTCCGGCAGGCGGACGGTGCCCTGCTGCGCCGCCCCTTCCCGCCCGCCGACCAGCGGTGGGCGGCCGCCGCGCCCGCCGCGCCCGCCGCGTCCGGCGGGGTGCGCGTGGAGCACGCCGTGGCGTACGCGGACACGCTGTGCGGGATCGAGCGCGACGCCGTCATCCTGCTGCGCCACTTCTGGTCGGCCGCAAACCCCCGCGCCTGCGCCGAGTGCCGGACGGTGGCGGACGGGCGCGTCGCCCGCTGGCCCGCCGAGACCGGACGCTAGGGTCCCGGCCTGTGGACGGCGTGTACGTGGGAAAGGCGGGCCCGGACGCCGCCGGTGACAGCGGCTGGCTGCTCGGCCACTTCAAACCACCCGGCGATCTGCGCCGCAGCGACGACGTCGAGATCAAATGGGGCGTCCACCCGAAGGGCGAGCGGCGCGCCCGGTGGACGATCGGCGAGCAGCGCACCGCCCTCCTCGTGCTGGTCAGCGGCCGGTTCCGGCTGGAGTTCCCCGAGGGTGACGTGGTCCTGGCCGAGCAGGGCGACTACGTGGTGTGGGGACGCGGCGTCGACCATTCGTGGTGCGCGGAGGAGGAGTCGGTCGTCATGACCGTCCGCTGGCCTTCCGTTCCGGGCTATGCCGTCCGGGGCGGAGACGACGCCGAGGCTCGGGAACCGTGAGCGGCCGGGCCGCGTCCCAGCGACCATGTTCGATGGAAGGCGGCTGATGCTCGCCGCGGCGGTGATGGCGTTGTGCGTGGGCTGCTCGTCGTCCTCGTCCGGTGGAGACGTGATCTGCGCGCCGTGCCGTCCGCCCGTGATGGTCACCGTTTCGGGCCTCGACCGGCTGACGGTGGAGGGCGTCCGCATGCGGGTCTGTGTCGGGGAGCAACCCTGCGCCGACTTTCGCGTCACGCGCCGTCCGGAGACGGAGTCCTTCTCGTGCGGGTCGGTGGCGTGTTCGCTGCTTGAGACCGGCGCGTTGCAGGTCACGCTCCCCCAGAGGGAGGCGCGGACGGTCGCCGACCTGCCGGTGCGGGTCACGGCGTCGTCCAGGCAAGGGCAGCGGGAGGGCGCGGCGACCATGAAGTACGTCCCCGACAAGGGGCCCTGCAAGTGCGACTACTCGTACGCCAACGTCGCGCTGGGCTGAACCCACTTATGCGGTCGAGGTCAGGGGCCGGTGCCCGCTATCGTGGGCGTTGGTCATCTGGAGAGTTCGCATAGTGGACTAGTGCAGGCGCCTTGAAAGCGCCCAGGGCTGGGGACAGTCCTCGTGGGTTCGAATCCCACACTCTCCGCCTGGGAGCCCGGAATGGGACACACGTCCGGAAGCGTCCGGCTCGTTCGTATATCATCCGTTACCCTCGTCGGCATGTCTGAGACTCCCCAAGATCCGGCAGGCACCACCCACCAGTTTCAGAGTTTCGCCGACCAGGCGCCGCCGCAGAAGTCCGGCCCGAACGTCGCACTCATCGGCGGCATCGCCGCCGTGGTGGCGGTCGTCGCGATCATCGTGGTCGTGCTCCTGATGATGGCCTGACGCCCGGCTCGGCTCAGCGGCCCGACTTGGAGAAGTGCTGGTAGTCCTTGGCGCCGCTCCACTCGCCGCCCCAGGCCCAGCCGATCGAGTCGAACGCCTTGACGACCTTGTCGCCGGCGTGGATGACGCCGGGGTCGTCGTTGCGGCGGTTCTTGTACTTCTCGCAGTCGGGGTGGGCGATGTGCCCGTCCGCGTAGACGTACGGGTTCTCGCACGGGTTGATGTCGATCGCGAGACCGTACGCGTGCTGGGAGAACGAGCTCGACCCGGTCGCCGGGCGGCAGTTGAACGCCGAGGTGTTGTTGGCCTCGATCGACTGGAAGTCGCTGCCGTTGTACTTGTCGACCGGCTCCATGCGCTCGATCGGGTAGCGCATGTCGTACAGCTTCTCGAACACCGTGACCAGGTCCTTGGCCTCCTTGGCGTTGACGACGAGGCGCCCGCCCGCGTGTGACCTTTCGTCCATGCCCCAGTAGGTCATCTCGATCATCCGCAGGCCGGACGGCGGCACGGGGCAGCCCTCGCGCCACGAGTACCTCAGGTCCCCGGCGCCGACCTTGCCGATCTTCGCCTGGAACCCGGCCGGTGACGCCGGCGCCGATGGGGCCGTGCCCGACACGGTGGGGCGCGTCGTGGGCGGAGACGTCTCGTCCGAGCCGTCGTCGGACCCGCGGCCACAACCGGACGCGGCGGACGCCGCCGTGAGCAGCACGGCAATGAAAGCCGCGCCACGAATAGGCCCTCTACCTGGCATCTTTCCAGCATGGCATGTTCCGGTGGCCTGCGCGGCCACCTCGGATTCGCTACCGTGCGTTTGACGGCGCGCCCGCCGGAAAGGGGCCGGGACGGACGGGCCGTGAACCACATTCGTCCGCCGGGCATGTCGTCCGGTGGTGTCCGGCCCCAGGGGAGCCGGGATGGCGGAACCTCAGGAGAGGGACCTCCCAAGCCTCGAAGACGAGATCTTCGGCGTGGCGCACAACGTGGAGGTCGAGAAGGCGGCGCCCGCGCGGCTGCAGTCGGACAGGGCGCAGCTCTTCGCGGAGCGCGCCCGCGCCTTCCTCGGCCGCGACGTGAAGGCGCTGGCGTCGGGGTTCGGCATGTTCCTGCTCGTCGACGCCGTGATGATGTACGCGCCGCTGATGACGAGCCGGCGGCCGAGCCTGCTGCCGCAGTTCGTCACGCTGCTCGTGCTGGCGTTCGGGCTCGGCGGCCTGCTGGCGTGGAAGGTCGGCGGACGGTGGCGGATGTTCGGCTACGGCATGATGCTCGCCTGGGTCTTCCTGACCTTGGTCTCGGTCGGCTTCCTCACGGGCGTCACCGTCCCGCTGTAGAGCCCACGCGGCCCGCCGTGGAGTCAGGTTGTGGGGCCGAGGCGTTTGAGGACCATGGCGAACGCGCGTCCGACGGCTTCGAGGTCCTGGGGCTCGATCACGTCGATGAAGTACGTCCGGACGGTCTCGACGTGGTCGCGGGCGGCACGCTCAAGCGCGGTGAACCCCTGGTCGGTCAGCTGCGCGTAGACGCCGCGCTTGTCGTTGGGGCAGCTGTCGCGCTTGACGAGGCCCTTCGACTCCAGGCGGGAGCAGGTGTGCGACAGCCGGCTGCGGGACTGGCTGGCGTTCTCGGCCAGCTCCGCCATGCGCAGCTGCCGTTGCGGCGCCTCGGACAGCCGGACGAGGATCTCGTACTCCGACACCGACAGCCCGTGCCGGGACTTGAGATCGCGGTCCATGATCTCGGTGAGCCGGACGCTGCCGTCCACGAATGCCCGCCAATCGCGCTGCTGGGCGGCGTCGAGCCAGCGTGGTTCGGTCATGACCGCAAGTATAGATTACAGGTTGAAGGTTCAACTAACGTGCACTATCTTCACGTTAGCAGGGCACCTGGCATCAGCTCCAAGGAATAGTTGAAGCATCAACTAGGTTGGGCCGGGTGTGCGCCGCCCGGCCGCGGACGGAGCACCCGAACGATCGGAGGACCCCATGCCCGCCGTCATGGCCGACCCGCTGACCCTGCCCCGCCTGCCGCTCCTGCCGGAGGCCGAGACCGGCTGGCGCCGCGTCGCGAAGATCGTGACCGCGGCGCGCCACCTGGAGGGCGAGGGCTTCCAGGTCAGGCGCCCGTTCCCGGGCATCGACCTGTCCCTGGCCGACCCGTTCCTGCTCCTCGACCACATGGGCGCGGTCGAGTACGCGCCGGGGGAGGCGAAAGGGACGCCGTGGCATCCGCATCGCGGATTCGAGACCGTCACCTACATCATCGACGGCGCCTTCCAGCACCAGGACACCACCGGCGGCGGTGGCCTCATCGCCGACGGCGCCACCCAGTGGATGACGGCCGCGTCCGGGATCCAGCACATCGAGCAGCCGCCGCCTGAGCTCGTCGCCAAGGGCGGGCTCTTCCACGGCATCCAGCTCTGGGTCAACCTGCCGCGCGCCCAGAAGTGGGTCCCGCCGCGTTACCAGGACATCAAGGCGCGCGACGTGAAGCTGCTGGCCGCCGATGACGGCTCGTCCCTCGTCCGCGTCATCGCCGGGTCGCTCGCCGGATACGACGGACCCGGCGTCACCTACACGCCGATCAACTACCTGCACGCGACCGTCGCGCCCGGCGCGCGGCTGGCGCTCCCGTGGCCGCGCGACTTCAACGCGCTGGTGTACGTGCTCTCCGGGCGCGGGACGGCCGGCGTCGAAGAGGCCGCGCTGGACGAGGGGCAGCTCGCGGTCTTCGCCGGCTCGCACCACAAGGGCGCCGGGGACGGGCTCGTCGTCCGGGCCGCCGACGTCCAGCCCGCGGGCAGCGCGAACGGCTGGGAGATCCTCGTCCTCGGCGGCCTGCCGATCCGGGAGCCGATCGCGCGGTACGGGCCGTTCGTGATGAACACGCGCGAGGAGATCATGCAGGCGTTCGAGGACTTCCAGGCCGGACGGATGGGCACCGTCCCCGCCGAGCAGGTGCCGCACCGGTCGTCCGCCGACGAGCCCCTGGCCTGACCTGCGGCGCCGCGGGGCGGGGCGGGCCGCTCCGAATCCGGCGCCGGAGTTCTCGGGGTTCGGGTGACGGGGGAGGACGCATGCGCTAGTGTGTTCGAATAGTCGAACACAGGTTCGACGTGATCGTTCGAACGCACGCTCGTCGGGGAGGCGTCATGGCGGCGACCGTTGCCACCAGGCAGGATCTCCAGGCGCGCTGCGGGCGGCGGGAGCACGCGACACGCCGTAGCGGTTTCTACGCAAATCTACGGCCGCAGCTATACCGCCTCATAGAGTCCGAGAGCGTGGACCCCGTGCGCAATCCCTATGCCCCCGGCGCCGGGCAGCGCCCTCCGGAGCTGGCCGGCCGCGACCGTGAGCTGAAGCAGTTCGAGGTGGTGCTCGAACGGGTGGCCCGTGGCCGGCCCGAACGCAGCATGATCGTCACCGGGCTGCGCGGGGTGGGCAAGACCGTGCTGCTCAACGCGTTCCGGTCGATGGCGATCCAGCGGCTGTGGGGGACGGGAAAGATCGAGGCCCGGCCCGACCAGTCGATCCGGCGTCCGGTCGCGTCCGCGCTGCACCGGGCCGTCCGGGAGCTGGCGCCCCGCCACCGCGCCCCCGACCGCATCGAAGACTTCCTCGGCGTGCTCAAGGCGTTCGCGCAGTCGGAGCCCGAGCCGTCCGGCAAGAGCAAGGCACGCGCGCACCGCTGGCAGCCCGGCATCGACGTGCCCGCCACGCGCGGCCGCGCCGACTCCGGCGACCTGGAGATCGACCTCACCGAGCTGTTCGTGGACGCCGCGTCCGTCGCGACCGACGTCGGTGCCGGGATCGCGCTGTTCGTCGACGAGATGCAGGACATCCCCGCCGACGACGTGTCCGCCCTGTGCGCCGCCTGCCACGAGCTGTCGCAGGTGGGCGGCCCGCTGATCGTCGTCGGCGCCGGGCTGCCGCATCTGCCGGCCGTCCTGTCCGCCAGCAAGTCCTACTCCGAGCGGCTGTTCCGCTACGCCCGCATCGACCGGCTCGACCGCGAGTCCGCCGACCACGCCCTGCTCGCCCCCGCCGAGCGGGAGGAGGTCACCTTCACCAAGGACGCCCTCGACGCGCTGTACGGCGCGGCCGACGGCTACCCGTACTTCGTCCAGGCGTACGCCAAGGTCGTCTGGGACGTCGCGCCCGACACCCCGATCACCGCCGACGACATCAAGGTCGCCGCGCCGGAGGCGGAGAGCGAGCTCGCGGTCGGCTTCTTCGGCAGCCGCTACGAGCGCGCCACCCCGGCCGAGCGCGACTACATGCGCGCCATGGCCATGCTCGGCGACGACCCGGTGTCCACCGCCTCGGTCGCTGACGAGCTCGGCCGCAAGCCGTCCAGCCTGTCGCCCGCCCGCGACGGGCTCATCAAGAAGGGCCTCATCTACAGCGCCGAACGCGGCATGGTCGCGTTCACCGTTCCGCACTTCGGCCAGTTCCTCCGTTCCCAGCCCGCCTGATCCGATCCCGGCCCGCCTCACCCCGGCCGGACGCTCCGGCTCCATATCGCTCTCTAGCGAAAAGGCAAGAGAACGATAGAGAGCCGCATGGAGTCGTGTCGTCCGGTGATTATTCGGCTTTCTAGCGGCGGCCATAGAAAGCCGTAGGTTCTGCTCGCATGCCCTCTCGCTTTCTCTATGAATATCTAAGGTTTTTCGTAGAAAGCTCTAGAGAGGGGAACAGCGGGCGCGCTGGAGCATGCGCGGACCCATCTGGGTAAGACCGTGCGTGCCATGTCCGAACACGACGGATGCTGAGGGAAGCATGGGACACGACGACCGTTTCCGCGGCCAGGACCCGGACTACGAGTTCTCCCGCGACGACGAGCCGCCCCCGTCGTCCATGAACGGCTTCGACGAGTCGTCCATGCAGCAGGACCAGGGCGGGCGGCCACCCGTACAGGACGACGGCTACGTCTACGGGCAGGACGAGTCCCCGGACGACATGGGCGGCGGCATGCGGTACCGCCTCCCCGACGAAGAGGGAACCGACGTCGGTCAGGAAGACGAGTTCGGAACCTACGAGGACGCGCCGCCCGACGACGACACCGAAGGCAACTGGTGACCCACCGGAGCCCCTGAGACATCTGAGATATCCAGCTCCGGCACCGAGGCCGAGGCCACGTCCGAGGCCGAGGCCACGTCCTGGGCTGTGTCCGGGGCCGGGTGGGGGTTCACGTCCCGGTCCGAGGCGACCAGTGCCGATCGGACGGTTCTGTCGCGTTCGGCGGTCGAGACGGCGAAGACGATCTCGATGTCCCGCTCGTCCACCCGGGCCGGGAAGACCACGAACCGCCAGCAGCCCTCGCGCCACACGTCCAGCGCCACCGCGCTCGCGACGACGTTCTCGTGCTCGACCCACGCGGGGCTGTCGTAGAGCGTCGCGTACGTCTCCTCGATCGGGCTGCGCCGCCGCTCGCACGGCATCGCCGGGCGGCTCGTGTAGTGCGGCAGCCCGCGCCGCTCCACCAGCGCCGACAGCTCCGGGGACAGCGCGGCGAACAGCGCCAGCTCCACCGCGAGCACCAGCCCGACCCGCGCCTGGACGTCCATCAGCACGTCCAGGCCGGCGAGCGGGGCGCCGAGCGACGCGACCGCGGCCCCGGTGAACAGCACCGCCCGCAGCACGCTGCGCCGCTCCACCTTCCTGGCGCTCAGCCCGCCGAAGCAGCCGCACCCGGCGTCCGGGCGGCGGACCCGCAACTCGCCGACCACCCACGTGGCCGCGGCGAACGCCACCGTCGTCGCCAGCCGCACCCCCAGATGCGACGTCACCAGCAGCGCCAGCCCGAGGACGCCCTCGCCGAGCCCGAGCCCGACCGCCATCCCCCGGCTGCCGCGCAGCGCCGTCAGCCGCGCGAGCCCGGCCGGCACCGGCACGCCGTGGACTTGATGGGACTCCTCCGCCGCCGGCTCCCGGACCGTCAGCTTCGCCAGGCACGCCGCCAGCAGCACCGCCGCCAGCAGCAGGACCTGCGAGTTCTGGAACGCGGTCACCATGGCGCCGTCCTCTCCGCCATCGCGGCCGGCGCGCCGGGACGGACCGCGGCGTTGAAGCAGCCGGTCTCCAGGTCGCCGCCGAGCCCCGCGAACGCGGCGGGCGTCAGCTCCACGATCCGCCCGCGCGGCGACGCGCCGCAGTCCACGCAGCGGTCGCAGAAGCGGGCCGCCATGCACCCGCACTCCACGACCGGCACCGGCGCGGCGCGCCCGCCGCACTCGTTGTGGACGACGATGTCGCTGCCGAGCGACAGGTACGGAAACGCGACGCAGCCGGACGGGGCGTCCGAGCATCCCCCGGCGTCCCCCTCGCTGTCTGTTATACACATCTCCGAGCCCACGAGACCCTAAGACAGCTCGTATACCGTCCTCTGCTTGGAAAAAAAATTGAATATCGTCGCTAGGCGTCATCACTACCCCTTCCTCGCCGCCGGCAAGA
>NZ_VCKW01000133.1 GCF_005889715.1 Actinomadura soli | reverse complement strand
ACCCCCACCACACCCACACCGTCACCGACCAACTCAACGGAACCACCTACACCTGGACCCAAACCAACTACGTCCGCCTCGACCCCCACACCCAACCCGCACACATCCTGACGTTCGGGAATGGTGAGACGTGAGCCGCCCGCAGGAGCCGCGCCACCCGGACGCGCCGCAGGACCCCCCGCTGGAATCGCCGGGAGCGGTGCCGAGGGACGAGCCCGTCACCGAGATTCCGCCGGACGCGTTCCCGGCCTCGTCCGAGCCGGTCCCGGACGCGTTCAGCCCAGAAACGCCGCGCGATCCGCACTGGTTCAAAACGGCGGTGTTCTACGAGGTGTCCGTGCGCGGATTCGCCGACTCCAATGGCGACGGGTACGGCGATCTGCGCGGCCTGATCTCCAAGCTCGACCACCTGCAATGGCTCGGCATCGACTGCCTGTGGCTGCTGCCCATCTACCAATCACCGCTCAAAGACGGCGGCTACGACATCGCGGAATACACGAGAATCTTGCCCGACTTCGGGGATCTGGGCGATTTCGTGGAACTGATCGAGCAGGCGCACGCCCGCGGCATCAGGGTCATCGCGGACCTGGTCATGAACCACACCTCCGACCAGCACCCCTGGTTCCAAGCCTCCCGCACCGACCCCGACGGCCCCTACGGCGACTTCTACACGTGGAACGACACCGACACCAAATACCCCGACGCCCGCATCATCTTCATCGACACCGAAACCTCCAACTGGACCTACGACCCCGTCCGCGGCCAGTACTACTGGCACCGCTTCTTCTCCCACCAACCCGACCTCAACTACGACAACCCCCACGTCCAAGACGCCATGCTCGAAAACCTCCGCTTCTGGCTCGACCTGGGCATCGACGGCTTCCGCCTCGACGCCGTCCCCTACCTCTACGCCCGCGAGAACACCACCTGCGAAAACCTCCCCGAAACCCACACCTACCTCAAACGCGTCCGCGCCGAAGTCGACCGCCTCTACCCCGACCGCGTCCTGCTCGCCGAAGCCAACCAATGGCCCGCCGACGTCGTCGAATACTTCGGCGACCCCGCCGCCGGCGGCGACGAATGCCACATGGCCTTCCACTTCCCCGTCATGCCCCGCATCTTCATGGCCGTCCGCCGCGAACAACGCTACCCCATCTCCGAAATCATGGCCCAAACCCCCAAAATCCCCGACAACTGCCAATGGGGCATCTTCCTCCGCAACCACGACGAACTCACCCTGGAAATGGTCACCGACGAAGAACGCGACTACATGTACACCGAATACGCCAAAGACCCCCGCATGAAAGCCAACATCGGCATCCGCCGCCGCCTGGCCCCCCTCCTGGACAACGACCGCAACCAACTCGAACTCTTCACCGCCCTCCTCCTGAGCCTCCCCGGCTCCCCCGTCCTGTACTACGGCGACGAAATCGGCATGGGCGACAACATCTGGCTCGGCGACCGCGACGCCGTCCGCACCCCCATGCAATGGACCCCCGACCGCAACGCCGGCTTCTCCCAATGCGACCCCGCCCGCCTCTACCTCCCCCTCATCATGGACCCCATCTACGGCTACCAAGCCGTCAACGTCGAAGCCCAAGCCAACAACCCCGGCTCCCTTCTCCACTGGACCCGCAAAATGATCGAGATCCGCCAACGCCACCCCGTCTTCGGCGTCGGATCCTACGTCGAACTGTCCGCCTCCAACCCCTCCGTCCTCGCCTTCACCCGCGAGATCGACGGCGGGGACGGCAACCAATGGGGCGGTATGGACACGGTCCTTTGCGTGAACAATCTTTCGCGTTTTCCGCAGCCCGTCGAGCTCGACCTGCGCCGGTTCCGGGAATCCACTCCGATCGAGTGCATGGGCGGCGTCCAATTCCCGGCCATCGGAGATCTGCCCTATCTGCTGACGCTTCCGGGCCATGGTTTCTACTGGTTCCTGCTGCCGCCGCCCGCGGAGCACGACCAGGAGAAGGAGTGAGGTAGCCGTGTCGCCGTCCGACCATTCCCTCGTCCGGCTGCTGGCCGGCTGGCTGCCCGGGCAGCGATGGTTCGGCGGCAAGGACGGCCCCATCGACGACCTGGCCATCGGCACCGCCACCGAACTCCACACCGGCGAGCCGGGCCTGCACCACCTCATCCTCGACGTCCGCCAGAGCGGCTCGGTCGAGCGCTATCAGCTGCTCCTCGGCGTCCGGCGCGAGCTGCCCGGCCCGCTGCGGCCCGTCGAGATCGGCCGGCTGACCGGCGAGCATGGAATCGACGGGCACGTGTACGACGCGGTCCACGACCCGGAGCTGACCCGCCCGCTGCTCGCGCACATGGCGGACGCGACCACGGTCGGGCCGCTGCGGTTCCGCCGCGCGCCCGCCGCCGTCATCCGCACGGACCTGGACGGCGTGCCGAGCACGGCCGAGCAGAGCAACACCTCGCTGATCTTCGGCGACGCCCACATCCTCAAGCTCTTCCGCCGCCTCTCGACCGGCGTCAACCCGGACCTGGAGGTCAACCTCGCGCTGACCCGCGGCGGCTCCGAGCACGTCCCCGCCGTGCACGGCTGGATCGAGCTGGAACCCGGAACGGACGGCGGCGGGGCCGGGGACGAGCCGACCACCCTCGCGCTCCTCTCGGAGTACCTGCGCAGCGCCACCGACGGCTGGCAGCTCGCGCTGACGAGCGTCCGCGACTGGCTGGCGCAGCCCACGACGCCGCCCGGCCCGGCGGCCGTACCGGGGAGCGAGACCTTCACGGCGAGCGACGCGGGCGCCGCCGGTGGCGACTTCGCGGCCGAGGCGGAGCGGCTCGGCGCGGCGACCGCCGCGGTGCACCGCGATCTCGCCGCCGCGTTCGGCGTGACGCGGGCGACGCCCGCCCGGGTCCGGGACACCGTCTTCGCGATGAACGAGCAGCTCGACCAGGTCAGCGCCGCCGTCCCGGAGATCCGGCCGCACGCCCACGCGCTCCGCGAGGCGTTCGACGAGCTCGCGGCCGGGGCGGGGACGCTGCCGGTCCAGCGCGTCCACGGCGATTTCCACCTCGGGCAGGTCCTGCGGACCGACACCGGCTGGATGCTGCTCGACTTCGAAGGCGAGCCGGCCCGCGCCCCCGCCGAGCGCCGCGCCCCCGCGCATCCGCTGCGGGACGTCGCCGGGATGCTGCGCTCCTTCGAGTACGCGGCGCGGTTCCTGGTCGCGCGGAACGGCGACCTGCCGCCGGACACGGCCGACGCGCTGGAGCTGCGCGCCCGGGCATGGACGGAGCGCAACCGGAAGGCGTTCTGCGACGGTTACGCCGCGGCGGGCGGGCCCGACCCGGCCGCGCACGCGGCGCTGGTGCGGGCGTTCGAGTTCGACAAGGCGGTCTACGAGATCCGGTACGAGGCGCGCAACCGCCCGGCCTGGCTGCCCGTCCCGCTCAAGTCCCTGGCCCACCTCACCGGCCCGGGCGGGCGCGGCGGTCAGAGGTCGATGGAGTAGTCGAGGACGACGCGGTCGGCGGGGAGCACGATGTCGCGGCAGACCTCCATCACGTCGTCGCGCGACAGCAGCCGCCGCGTGATCGCGAGGACGGGCACGCCGCGGGTCATGCGGAGCGTCTCGGCCTCCTCGGGAGTCGGCATGCGGGAGCGGACGGACTCCTCGACGCGGGTCGGCGGGCGGCCGAGATAGGCGAGCTGCGCGAGCGTCCCGCCGGGCCACGGCTCGCGGGCCGGGTCGGAGACGGGCGTGTCGCCGACGAGGTCCCACGGCAGGTAGTTGACGGAGATCTGCTGCGGCTCGCCGCGCGAGTAGAACACGAACCGGCGGCGGAGCAGCTCGGTCCCGGACGGCAGCTCGAACAGCGCGCCGAGCTCGTCGTCCGCCTGGACGCGGGTGAACAGCCGGTCGAGCCGGTACTCCGCCCAGGTGATCTGCTGGTCGCGGGTGAAGGTCGTCTCGGGGACCGCCATCGGCCTGGTCACGGCGCGGTAGCGGTCCATCGCCACCCGGCGCGCGGGCGGGACGACCTTGACGAGCGTGCCGCCGCCGCGGCGGGTCTCGACCAGCCCCTCCCCGCGCAGCAGGGCGACGGCCTGCCGTACGACGATCTCCGATACGCCGTGCGCCTCGCACAGTTCGGCGATGGTCGGCAGCCGGGTCCCTGGCGGAAGGCTGCCGTCCCGGATCCCCTCTCGCAGCGTGTCGGCGATGCGCAGGTAGGCGGGACGGTCCGGCACCGGCGTCACCTCCCCTTCTTCCGGGCGCGCCTTCCGGCCGTTCGAGTAGGCGTTCGACGCGGCGTTCGATCCTGCTCCGCCTCTCCCTCTGATCCATACCTTCCATGCGCTATCCGCGGGGGCACGGTCCGCTTACGGACAGCTTGACACCTCTCAGCCCGAGTAAGACTTTTGTATACAGAAGAGCGGCGTCGGGGAAAGGACGACCTTGATGGGCGACTTCGATGATCTGAAGGCGGCCATCGAGGAGGAGTTCCCGGGCTGGCAGGTCTGGCGCAGCGACGCGGGCCGCTGGTACGCGACCCGGAGCGGCGATCTCAGCGACGCGCAACTCCAGGCGGGATACGCGATGACGGTGGCCGCCGACGACTCGGCGGGGCTGCGCCGGCTGCTGGTCGACCAGTCGCGCGAGGAGCGTGGGGAGAGGTGACACGACGTCGTGGGGAACGGCGCGGCCCGGTCCGCGAGCGGGGGCGGACCGGGCCGGGACGTTCCGGTACGGCAGGTACCTGTGTCGCTGAGGTGACACAGGAATGGAGCCCGCGGCGGTGTGGTCGATGTCACCGCTGGGGCCAGGTAGACGTGGCCGCACGGGCGGCGCTAATCGGCGCGACCCCCTCGACAAAGAGTCGCGCCGTCCGTGCGGTCGCAACACGCGTCTTCCGGGACAGAACCTCCCGCGGCGGGCCTTCCCGCCGGGAAATTCTC
The DNA here is from genome assembly GCF_005889715.1 of Actinomadura soli. Taxonomy (GTDB): domain Bacteria; phylum Actinomycetota; class Actinomycetes; order Streptosporangiales; family Streptosporangiaceae; genus Spirillospora; species Spirillospora soli. The sequence continues at coordinate 18,746 of NZ_VCKW01000133.1, read as the reverse complement.
AAGCTCCCGGAAACAGGTTCCCCAGGGACGTGAGATCGGCGATTCTCGGGGCACCTCTCTTGCATGGCACGGGTCACGCGCGCGGAGATCGACCGGCTCGTCGGCGGCGACCACCACGATCCGCACGGCGTGCTCGGCGCGCATCCGGGCCGGGACGGTGTGACGGTCCGGGCGCTGCGGCCGCTCGCCGAGCGCGTCGAGGTCGTTCTGCCGAACGGCGACCGGCATCCGCTCCGCCACTTTCATCAGGGCCTTTTCACCGGGACGCTGCCCGGCGGGGCGTCGCTGGCCGGCGACGACGGCGGCGCGGCGCCGCTCGCCGTCCCCGACTACCGGCTCGCCGTCACCTACGGGGACGGCGCCGAATCGATCCAGGACGACCCCTACCGGCATCTGCCGACGCTGGGCGAACTCGACCTGCACCTGATCAGCGAGGGACGGCACGAGGAGCTGTGGCGGGCGCTCGGAGCGCAGGTCCGCGGCTACGCCTCGGCGTTCGGCGCGGTCACGGGGACGGCGTTCGCGGTGTGGGCGCCGACCGCGCGCGGCGTGCGCGTGGTCGGGGACTTCAACCACTGGGACGGGCGCGGGCACCCGATGCGGTCGCTCGGCTCCACCGGCATCTGGGAGCTGTTCGTCCCCGACGTGGGCGACGGCACCTGCTACAAGTTCGAGATCCTCGGCGCGGACGGCGTGCTGCGCGCCAAGGCCGACCCGATGGCGCGGTACACGGAGCGTCCTCCCGCGACGGCGTCCCGGGTCTACACGTCGTCCTACGAATGGGGCGACGGCGAATGGATGGACGGCCGCAAAGACCGCGACTGGCTCCACGAGCCCATGAGCGCGTACGAGGTGCATCTCGGTTCGTGGCGTCCAGGGCTGGGCTACAAGGAACTCGCTGAGGAACTGACCGCGTACGTGCGCGACATGGGTTTCACGCATGTGGAGCTTCTGCCGGTCGCCGAGCACCCGTACGGGCCGTCCTGGGGCTACCAGGTGACGTCCTACTTCGCGCCGACCGCACGGTTCGGCTCCCCGGACGACTTCCGCCACCTGGTAGACCGCCTGCACCAGGCCGGTATCGGCGTCATCATGGACTGGGTCCCGGCCCACTTCCCCAAGGACGAATGGGCGCTGGCCCGGTTCGACGGCACCGCCCTGTACGAGCACGACGATCCGATGCGCGGCGAGCACCCCGACTGGGGGACGCTCGTTTTCAACTACGGGCGCGCAGAGGTCCGCAACTTCCTGGTGGCGAACGCGTCGTACTGGCTGGAGGAGTTCCACATCGACGGGCTCCGCGTGGACGCCGTCGCCTCGATGCTGTACCTCGACTACTCGCGCAACGAGGGCGAGTGGACGCCCAACGTCTACGGCGGTCGCGAGAACCTGGAGGCCATCGCGTTCCTCCAGGAGATGAACGCGACGGTCTACAAGCGCAACCCGGGCGTCATGACGGTGGCCGAGGAGTCGACGGCGTGGCCCGGCGTGTCGCGTCCCACGCATCTCGGGGGCCTCGGGTTCGGGTTCAAGTGGAACATGGGCTGGATGCACGACACGCTCGAGTACCTGCGCCACGAGCCGGTGTTCCGGCACTACCACCACAACGAGATCACGTTCTCGCTGGTGTACGCGTTCTCGGAGAACTACGTCCTGCCGCTGTCGCATGACGAGGTCGTCCACGGCAAGGGGTCGCTGCTGAGCAAGATGCCGGGCGACGCCTGGCAGCAGTTCGCCGGCCTGCGCGCCCTGCTCGCGTACATGTGGTCGCATCCCGGCAAGCAGCTGCTGTTCATGGGGCAGGAGTTCGGTCAGGGCGCCGAATGGGCGGAGGAGCGTCCGCTCGACTGGTGGCTGCTGGAGAACGCCGCCGAGGGCGCCCACCACCTGGGCATGCAGAAACTCGTCCGCGACCTGAACCGCGCCTACCGCGCCGAGCCCGCCCTGTGGACGCGCGACAGCGACCACGAGGGCTTCCGCTGGATCGACGGCAACGACGCCGGCGGCAACACCCTCTCCTACCTCCGCTACGGCACGCCCGAGGGCGCCTCACAGGGCGACCCGCCCGTCCTGGCGTGCGTCGTCAACTTCGCGGGCAGCCCGCACGAGGACTACCGGCTCGGCCTGCCGCGCGAGGGCGGCTGGCGCGAGATCGTCAACACCGACTCCTTCGATTACGGCGGCAGCGGCGTCGGCAACCTCGGACGCGTCGAGGCCACCGCCGAACCCTGGCACGGCTTGCCCGCGTCCACGGTGCTGCGCGTTCCGCCTCTGGGCGCGGTGTGGCTCGTCCCTGAATAATGATGGAATGACCACTGCTCAGCACCTGCACGTCGTCCCGTCCCAGTTCATGGTGGAGCACCTCCCTAACGCGACGTTCCCCGAGGACGACGAGTGGATCGCACTGGTCCGGGCCCCCGAAGGGCTCACCGTGGTCAGGGACGCGTCACCGTTCGCCGAGGTGGAACGCTGGGTCGGCTTCTACGGCGACGCGGGCCACGGGCTGGACATGCCGGGAATGCTCGCCGCGATCGTCGGCCCGCTCGCCGCCGCCGGGATCTCCGTCTTCGTCGCGTCCACGTACCACGCCGATCTCGTCCTCGTCCCTGAGCACCGCCAGAAGGACGCGACCACGGCGCTCCGCGACGCGGGCCACCGCGTCGAGGACTCGGCCGGGGACTAGAGCCGGTCGAGGAGCCAGCGGGGGCCGGTGACGGCGGCTCCGGCGGCCCGGCAGCGGGCCTTCAGTTCCCGATCGGCCGTCACCACCAGGTGGACGGTGTCGGGCCCGCCCTCCCGCACGAGTTCCACGATCCGGTCGTCGCCGCTGCCCGGAGCCGCCACGACCCGCACGCCGTTCCCCGGCGCGCCGGCGACACCTCTCGCCGCGCCCTCGACCACCAGGACGACCTCCGGGAAGCAGCGGTCGAACGGGACGAGCCCGTCCGGCACGCCCCGCACGCCGGAGTCGAGGGCCTTCAGGTCGTCGCGGAGCCTGGCGTTGGCGCCCGCCCGGTCCTTCCACCAGCCGTCGGCGCGGGCGCCCACGACGTTCGCCGCGTCCACGACGAGGACGAGCCCCTTCATCGCGTCCTGCAGGCGCGGCCATGAACGCGCGAACGGCGCGAACAGCTTGCGGTCGGTGACCTCCTCCGCGCGCACCCACTCCGCACGGCGCGTCTCCCTCGACGCGGGCTCGACGGGGACCAGCTCGGTCAGCGAACCCATCACGGACGTGAACGACCAACCACCGTGGTCCTCGACGCTCGTCCCGTGGACGGTCACGGTCCCGACGTCGAGCGTGCACTCCTCGGACGTCTCGCGCAGGGCGCCGGTCACGGGGTCCTCGTGGCTGTGCAGGGCGCCGCCGAACATGCCCCACGTCCCGCCGCCGAGCCCCCACCACGCGCGCTGCTGCAACAGGATCCACAGCTCGCCGCCAGGGTCGCGATGGTAGGCCAGCAGTCCGGCCGCGCCGAAGCGCCCCCAGTGGGTGTGCCCGAGGTCGCAGCCCGCCCAGCCGTCGCCGTCTCCCATGCGACGACGATATCCGCCGGCCGTTCCGTGGCGGCCGCGCCGCGACCGCGTGGCGCCCGCGACCGTGATCCCGAACAGGGCCTTCGCGCGCTGACCGGGCCGTCCGGCGGACGGACGGCGCGGGAGGGCGCGGGAGGGCATGGACTCGAACGCATAGGCTGGGTCCATGGTGGATCCCGGCACAGTCGTCAACGCGATCAAACAGGCCCGCGACCGGCGGACGGCCCCGCTGATCCTCGAGCTGGACCTCACCGAGGGCATCGTGGAGGTCGCGCCGTCCGACCCGATCTCAGCGATCATGTCCATGCGCCGGACGAGCCTGCGGGACGTCCTGGACGGCCTGCGCCGCGCCCGCTCCGACACCCGGGTGCGCGCCCTCGTCGTGAAGATCTCCGGCGGCGTCGGGCTGGCGCTCGTCCAGGAGCTGCGCGAGGCCGTCCAGGCGCTGCGGGACGCGGGCAAGCTCACCGTCGCGTGGGCGGAGACGTTCGGCGAGGGCGGGCGCGGCACCGTGCCGTTCTACCTGGCCACCGGGTTCGACAAGGTGTACCTGCAGCCCACCGGCGAGGTCGGGCTGACCGGCGTCGCGATCGAGGAGCCGTTCCTCGCGGGCGCGCTGGAGAAGGCGGGCGTGCAGCCGCGGTTCGCGAAGCGGCACGAGTACAAGACCATGGCGAACACGTTCATGGAGAAGGCGTACACGCCGGAGCACGAGGAGTCGTCGCGGCGCCTCGTCGACTCGCTCGGGGAGCAGATCACCGCCGGGATCGCCGCCGGGCGCGGCCTCCCGGAGGACAAGGTCCGCGACCTCACCGACCGCGGCCCGCTCCTCGCCGGCGAGGCGCTGGAGGAGAACCTGGTCGACCGGCTCGGCTACCGCGACGAGGTGTACGCCGACCTGCGCGCGGAGTTCGGCGAGGAGGCGCAGCTGCGCTACGTCTCCCGCTACAACCGCGCGCACGGCCTGGCGGGGCGGCTCCCGCAGCCCGGCCGGCAGGACACCGTCGCGCTGATCAACGGGCACGGCCCGATCCGGCTCGGCCGCAGCGGCCGCGGCGGCCCGTTCCCGAACTCCGGCCCCGCGATGGGCTCGGACACCATCGGCGCCGCGTTCCGCGCCGCCGTCAAGGACGACCGGGTCAAGGCGATCGTGTTCCGCGTCAACAGCCCGGGCGGCTCCGCCGTCGCGTCCGACGCGATCTGGCGGGAGGTGGTGCTGGCCCAGCGCGCCGGCAAGCCCGTGATCGTGTCCATGGGCAACGTCGCGGCGTCCGGCGGCTACTACGTGTCGGCGGCGGCGGACACGATCGTCGCCCAGCCCGGCACCCTCACCGGCTCGATCGGCGTCGTCGCCGGGAAGGCGCTGGTCAACGGGCTCCTCGACCGGATCGGCGTCGGGCTCGGCAGCGTCGCGGACGGCGACCACGCCCGCATGTTCAGCGCCACGAAGGACTTCAGCGACTCCGAGTGGGAGCGCGTCAACGCCTCCCTCGACAAGATCTACGACGACTTCACCGCGCGGGTCGCGGAGGGCCGGGGGCTGTCCCGCGAACGCGTCCACGAGCTGGCCAGGGGCCGTGTCTGGACGGGCGCCGACGCCAAGGAGCACGGCCTCGTCGACCGGCTCGGCGGCATCGACCTGGCCCTGGAGGTGGCGCGCAAGAAGTCCGGCCTCGCCGCCGACGCCCCGATCCGCGTGTACCCGCACACCTCGCCGCTGGAGCGGCTCCGGCCGCCGGAGTCCAGCGAGGACCGCGCGGCCGCGGCCGCCCGCTTCGACGCCTGGGGCTCGCTCGGCGGTCTCGCCGCCCGGCTCGGCCTGCCCGCCGCCGGGCCGCTGACCCTGCCGGGGACCTGGGAGATCCGCTGACCGCCGCCGGTACCGACTTCGTCGAGGCGGTCGCGGGGTTCGCCACGGGCGTCGTCGTGCTGACCGTCCGCGACGGCCGCGACGATCTCGGCACGACGGTGACCTCGTTCATGTCGGTGTCGCTCGACCCGCCGATGGTCGCCGCGGGCGTGGCGACGTCGTCGTACCTGACGGAGGTCCTGAACCGGCGGGAGCGCTGGGCCGCGACCGTCCTGTCGTCCGGGCAGCGCGCGCTGGCCGGGCGCTTCGCCGCCGAGGGCCGTCCGAGCGCCCGCATCCTCCTCGCGAGCGCGCCCCACCACCGCGGCGGCCGTTCGGACGCCCTCATCCCGGAATCGGGACTGGCCGCCATCGAATGCGAGACGCGCCAGGCCGTCGCCGCGGGCGATCACACCCTGTTCGTCGCCGAGGTCCTCGCCGCCGACTACATCGCCCGCGACGAGACACCCCTGATCAGGGTCAATCGCCGCTACCTCACCTGAGTTCCGGCCTTCCACACGGCGGCCGTCTGCGGGACGCCGGGACGGTAGGCGAGGTGGATGTGCGACGGTGCGTCCAGCACGTGCACGTCCGCGCGCGCGCCGACCCCCAGGTGGCCGACATCGGTGCGGCGTAGCGCGCGGGCACCACCGGCGGTCGCGGACCAGACGGCCTCGGCGGGCGTCATGTGCATGTCCCGGACGGCGACGGCGACACAGAACGCCATGCTGGAGCTGTAGCAGGAGCCGGGGTTGCAGTCGCAGGCGAGCGCCACGGTCGCGCCCGCGTCCAGGAGGCGGCGGGCGTCGGGGTAGGGCTGGCGGGTGGAGAACTCGACGCCCGGCAGGAGGGTCGCGACCGTGCGGGACGACGCCAGCGCGTCCACGTCGGCGTCGCTGAGGAACGTGCAGTGGTCGGCGGACGCGGCGTCCACCTCGACGGCGACCTGCACGCCGGGGCCCTCGGTGAGCTGGTTCGCGTGCACGCGGGGGCGGAGGCCCGCCGCGATGCCCGCCCGCAGGATCTCCCGGGCCTGGTCGGCGTCGAAGGCGCCCTGCTCGCAGAAGACGTCCACCCAGCGGGCGTGCGGGGCGCAGACCGCCAGCATGTCGGTGGCGGCGAGGCGCGCGTAGCCGGCGGTGTCGCCCTGGTACTCGGCGGGGACGACGTGCGCCCCGAGGTAGGTGACCTCGTCGGCGAACTCCGCCGCGATGCGGACGGCCCGCTCCTCCTGCTCGATCGTCAGGCCGTATCCGGACTTGCATTCGACGGTCGTCGTGCCCTGCCGGGCCATCTCGCCGATGAGGCGGCGGACGTTGGCGCGCAGGTCGTCGTCGGACGCGACGCGGGTGCGTTCCACGGTCGTGCGGATGCCGCCGCCGTCGTACTTCTGGCCGCTCATCCGGGCGGCGAACTCCTCGGCGCGCTCGCCGGCGAAGACGAGATGCGCGTGGGAGTCGACGAACCCGGGGAGGACGGCCCGCCCGGCCGCGTCGAACGAGGCGTCGGCGGCGGGCGCGTCCGCCGCCGGGCCCGTCCACGCGATCTTGCCGTCCGCCATCACCAGCGCGGCGTCCCGGAGGATGCCCAGGCCGGAGCCGGTGGCGGGGTCGTTGGTGACCAGTTCCCCGATGTTCGTGATGACGGTGCTGCCTGTGCCGGTGCTCACCCTCGGAAGGATCTCACGGGGCATTCGCGTCACTCCGCGTCGGGTGCGGCGGTGACGGCGGCGATGGCCTCGGTGAGCGCGCCCGGGACGTCGTCGATCAGCAGGTGCCGCCCGTCGTGGACGATCTGCCGCCCCGACACGACCACGTGCCGGACGTCGGCGGACGTCGCCGCGAACACGGCCGCCTCCGCGGCGTACCCGGCGCTCCCGGCGGTGCGGACGGAGTCGAGCGCGACGGTGACGAGGTCCGCGTACGCGCCGGGCTCCAGCCGTCCGGCCTCCGGCCAGCCGAGCCCGTAGTGGCCGTTGGACGTGGCCGCGGCCAGCAGTTCCCCGGCCGTCCAGTGGCCCCGCGCGCGGGTGCGGAGGCGCTCGTCCAGCTCGACCGCGCGGGCCTCCTCGAACAGGTCGATGACGGCGTGCTGGTCGGAGCCGAGGCAGACCGGCGCGCCCGCGTTCGCCAGGTCGCGGGCCGGGCCGATGCCGTCGGCGAGGTCCCGCTCGGTGGTCGGGCACATGCACACGCCGGTCATCGTCGTGCCGAGCAGGCCGATGTCCTCCTCGGTGAGGTGCGTCGCGTGGACGGCCGTGGTCAGCGCGCCCAGTGCCCCCGACTCGGCGAGCAGGCGGGTCGGGGTCAGGTCGTAGGCGTCCAGGCACGCCGCGTTCTCGGCGGGCTGCTCCGACAGGTGGACGTGCAGCGGCGCGCGGTGCTCCTTCGCCCACGACGCGACCGCGCTGAGCTGCTCGCGCGGCACGGCCCGGACCGAATGGATCGCGGCGCCGACGCGGGCGTGGAGCCGTCCCGCCTTGTCGGTCTCCTCGTGCAGGCTGCCGACGCGGCGCGCCCAGTTGCCCGCGGTGCCGTCGCCGAAGCGGAGCTGCGGGCCCTTGAGCGGCTCGCCGATGCCGCCGGCGAGGTAGCAGGCGTCGAGGAGCGTGATCCGGATGCCCGCGTCCGCCGCGGCGGCGATCAGCGCCTCGCCCATCGCGTTCGGCTCGTCGTAGGGGGCGCCGCCCGGCCGGTGGTGCAGGTAGTGGAACTCACCGACGCAGCTGATCCCGGCCAGGGCCATCTCGGCGTACACGGCGGCGGCGAGCGCGCGGTACGAATCGGGGTCGAGGCGGTCGGCGACCTTGTACATCGTGTCGCGCCACGTCCAGAACGTGCCGGAGTGGGCCTGGACGCGGGAGCGGAGCGCGCGGTGGAAGGCGTGCGAGTGCGCGTTGGCCAGGCCCGGCAGCGTCAGGCCGGGCAGGCGCTGGGCGTTCTCCGGGGCGGGGACGCCGGGCACGACGCGCGTGATCCGCTCACCGTCGGCGTCGATGAGCACATCGGCCGCCACGCCGTCTCCGAGCCAGGCCAGCTGTGCGTGCCATTGCATACCAGATCCTTACCCGCGCGCCCTGTCGCTACAAGCGAGCTCGTCCAGTACCGCCGTGAGGGCCTCGACTCCGGCCAGGCAGTCGGCCGGTTCGGCGTACTCGGCGGGCGCGTGCGAGACCCCGGTGGGGTTGCGGACGAACAGCATCGCCGTCGGCAGCCGCGCCGAAAGGACGCCCGCGTCGTGCCCCGCGCCGGTCGGCAGGACGGGAACGCCGCCCAGCGTCGCGCCGATCCGGTCGCGGAGGGCGTGATTGAAGTCGACGATCTCCGAATAGGACTCCTCCGCGAGGTCGACGCTCACCCGGTGCGGGCGGGCGGCGACCCTGGCGGCCTCATCGATCTCCGCGACCGTCCGGCGGACGGCCTTGTCCTCCGGTCCTCGCGCGTCCAGCCAGCCGGTCACGGACGAGGCGATCGCGTTCACCCCGCCCGGCACGACCCGCACCTTCCCGACGGTCGCGACGGTCCCGTTGCGTTCGGCCGCCTCCCGCGCGGCGATGACCATGGCCGCGAAGGGCAGCATGGGGTCGCGCCGGTCAGGCAGCCTGGTCGTCCCGGCGTGGTTGCCTTCGCCGGCGAAGTCGAACCGCCACCGCCCGTGCGGGACGATCGCGCTCGCGACCCCGACCGGCTCCCGCAACGCGCGCCCCTGCTCGACGTGCAACTCCACCAGGCATCCGACGCGTCCGAGCAGATCGTCGTCGGGGCCGATCGCCTCGGGGTCGAACCCGGCATTGTGCATGACCTCGGCGAACGTGTGACCGTCCGCGTCCGTGAGGCCGCGGGCCCGCGCCGGGTCGATCGCCCCGGCCAGCAGCCGCGACCCCAGGCACGCCACCCCGAACCGCGCGCCCTCCTCCTCGGCGAACGCCGCGATCCCGATCGGCCGCCGCGGCCCGGCGCCCCGCTCGCGGAGCAGGTCGACGGCGGCGAACGCGGACACGATGCCGAGCGGCCCGTCGAACGCGCCGCCGCCCGGCACCGAGTCCAGATGGCTCCCGGTCAGGACGGCGTCGCCGCGCGAGCCGTCTTCCGGGAGCCACCAGGCGATCATGTTCCCGTTCGGGTCGTGCTCGACGTCCAGGTCGCGGCGGCGCGCCTCGTCCAGGAACCAGGCGCGGCATTCCAGCTCGGGCGGCGTCCACGCGAACCGGTGGTAGCCGCCGGTCGCCTCGTCCCGCCCGACCGGCAGCAGCGCCGCCCACATCTCCTCGAAGCTCATCGCCGCTCCCGGCCTTTCGGTTCGCTCACGCTTGCATCGGGATGCGGACGCCGCGCTCGTCCGCGACCTCGGCGGCGCGCTCGTAGCCCGCGTCGACGTGCCGCATGACGCCCGTCCCCGGGTCGTTGGTCAGGACGCGGCGCAGCTTCTCACCGGCGAGGGCCGTCCCGTCCGCGACGCAGACCTGGCCCGCGTGGATGGAGCGGCCGATCCCGACGCCGCCGCCATGGTGGATGGACACCCAGGTCGCGCCGGACGACGCGTTCAGCATCGCGTTCAGCAGCGGCCAGTCGGCGATCGCGTCCGAGCCGTCCTTCATGCCCTCCGTCTCCCGGTACGGGCTGGCGACCGACCCGCAGTCGAGATGGTCGCGGCCGAGGACGATCGGCGCGCTGATCTCGCCGCGCGCCACCAGGTCGTTGAACATCTCGCCGGCCCTGTCGCGCTCGCCGTAGCCGAGCCAGCAGATCCGCGACGGCAGGCCCTGGAAGTGCACCTTCTCCCGCGCCATCCTGATCCACCTGGTCAGCGGCTCGTTGTCCGGGAACAGGTCGAGGATCGCCTGGTCGGTGCGGGCGATGTCGGCCGGGTCCCCGGACAGCGCCGCCCACCGGAACGGCCCCTTGCCCTCGCAGAACAGCGGGCGGATATAGGCGGGCACGAACCCCGGGAAATCGAACGCCCGCTCGTATCCGGCGAGCTGCGCCTCACCGCGGATGGAGTTGCCGTAGTCGAAGACCTCGGCGCCCGCGTCCTGGAAGCCGACCATCGCCTCGACGTGCGCGGCCATCGACGTCCGGGCCCGGTCGATGAACGCGGCCGGGTCCTTGTCGCGCTCGGCGGCCATGTCGCCGAACTCGACGCCGCGCGGGAGGTAGGCCAGCGGGTCGTGCGCGCTGGTCTGGTCGGTGACGATGTCGATCGGCGCGCCCCGGCGCAGCAGTTCCGGGACGATGTCGGCCGCGTTCCCGAGGACCGCGATCGACAGCGCGCGCCGCTCCGCCTTCGCCTCCTCCGCGAGCCGCAGCGCCTCGTCCAGGCTCGCGGCCTCGACGTCGCAGTACCGGTGCTGGACGCGCCGCTCGATCCGGGACGGGTCGCACTCGACGCAGATCGCGACGCCGCCGTTCATCGTCACCGCCAGCGGCTGCGCGCCGCCCATCCCGCCGAGCCCGGCGGTCAGCGTGATCGTCCCGGCGAGCGAGCCGCCGAACCGCTTCTCCGCGACGGTCGCGAACGTCTCGTAGGTGCCCTGGAGGATGCCCTGCGTCCCGATGTAGATCCAGGAGCCGGCGGTCATCTGCCCGAACATGGTGAGGCCGAGCGACTCCAGGCGGCGGAACTCCTCCCAGGTCCCCCACTGCGGCACCAGGTTCGAGTTCGCGATCAGCACGCGCGGGGCCCACTCGTGCGTCCGGAAGATCCCGACCGGCTTGCCGGACTGGACGAGCAGCGTCTCGTCCCCCTCCAGGTCGGACAGCGACCTGATGATGCCGTCGAACGCGTCCCAGCTCCGGGCCGCCTTCCCGGACCCGCCGTAGACGACCAGTTCGTCCGGGTGCTCGGCGACCTCGGGGTCGAGGTTGTTCTGGATCATGCGCAGGGCCGCCTCCTGCGGCCAGCCCTTGGCGGCGGTCAGCGACGTGCCGCGCGGCGCGCGGACCGGACGTGGACCTGACATCTTCGGCTCCTTCGTGAGAGCGGGTTCAGAAGAGCTCGTACAGGGAGAGCTTGTTTCGAGTGCGCGCCCAGGCGAGCGCGCTCATGGGCGGGTGCTCACGGGTGCGGGCGCATGGGTAGGGCGCGTGGGTGCGGGCACATGGCGGCGGGCTCAGGTGAGCGGGCCGGTGACGGCTTCGGCGGCGGCGATGAGGGACCCGTCCCGGACCATCTCGGTCGCGGCGGCGATCTCGGGCGCGAGGTAGCGGTCCGGGCCGGGCGGCGGGACGGCCTCCCGCAGCCGCGCGACGACGGCGGCGGTCGCCGGCCCGGGACGCAGCGGTGTGCGCAGGTCGAGGGCCCGCGCGGCGGTGAGGATCTCGATGGCGATGACCTGCGCGAGCCCCTCCACGGACCGGCGCAGCTTGCGGGCCGAGTTCCAGCCCATCGACACGTGGTCTTCCTGCATGGCCGAACTCGGGATGGAGTCGGCGCTCGCGGGCGCGGCGCGCCGCTTCAGATCCGACACGATCGCGGCCTGCGTGTACTGCGCGATCATGTGCCCGGAGTCGACGCCGGGGTCGTCGGCGAGGAAGGCGGGCAGCCCGTAGGAGCGTCCCTTGTCGAGCATCCGGTCGGTGCGGCGTTCCGACATCGACGCGACGTCCGCCGCGGGAATGGCCAGGAAGTCGAGCACATAGGCAATGGGAGCCCCATGGAAATTGCCGTTCGACTCGACCCGTCCGTCGGGCAGCACCACCGGATTGTCAATGGCGGACGCCAGCTCCCTCCTGGCCACGAGTTCCGCGTGTTCCAGCGTGTCGCGGGCCGCCCCGTTGACCTGGGGGGCGCACCGCAGCGAATAGGCGTCCTGCACCCGCGTGCAGTCGGGCCCGCGATGCGACTCCATGATCTCCGACTCGCCGAGCAGCGCCCGCAGGTTCGCCGCCGACGCCGCCTGCCCCGGATGCGGCCGCAGGTCCTGCAGGTCGGCGGCGAAGACGCGGTCGGTGCCCAGCAGCGCCTCGACGGTCATGGCGGCCGCCAGGTCCGCGGCCGTGAGGAGGCTCCGCAGGTCCTCGATGGCGAGGACGAGCATGCCGAGCATGCCGTCCGTCCCGTTCAGGAGGGCGAGCCCCTCCTTGGCGCCCAGCGTGACCGGCGCGATCCCGGCTTCCTCCAGTGCCTGGGCGGCCGGTTTGAGCACGCCGTCGCCGTCCCTGACGGACCCCTCACCGATCAACGCCAGCGCCACATGAGCGAGCGGCGCGAGGTCCCCCGAACAGCCGAGGCTCCCGTGCTCGAAGACCTGGGGCGTGATGCCGGCGTTGAGGAGTGCGGCCAGCGTCCGCGCCGTGACCGGCTGGACGCCGGTGCGCCCGGTGGCGAGTGTCCGCAGCCTGAGCAGCATCAGCGCCCGGACGACCTCGCGCTCGACCTCCGGCCCCGTCCCCGCCGCGTGCGACCGGACGATGTTCAGCTGCAACTGCGCCCGCTTCTCCGGGGCGATGTGCCGGGTGGCCAGCGCCCCGAACCCGGTGGAGACACCGTAGACAGGCGTCGGACGCGCGGACAGCTCCTCGATGTGCGCCCGCGACTCCCCGATCAGCTTCAGCGCGTCGTCCGTCAGCGAGACCGCGGCTCCGCCCCGCGCCACCGCCGCGACCTGCGCGAAGCCGAGCGTCTCCGACCCGACCCGAACGCCGTTGTCCCCCATGTCAGAGCTCATACCCACCATTCCAGCGCCTCCGCACACCGCTGGACGAGGGCCTGCCCGCCGAAGGTGTCTCAGATACCAGACACTGCCGCCGGCGCGGTCACCGTCCGCCGCGAGGGCCGTGCCGCCTCCCCGGCACAGCCGGTCAACAACCCGGTCCCCGCCACTTTGAACGCGATAATAGAAGGAATATTCAACATTGCATCCGAATTTCAATGAAATTAATCTTGGTGAAGTTCGAGTCGCGGCGATATCAGTCGGCCGCGCCGACCGCAGGCATGCCCTGGCCTACCCCCACCAGAGGAAGTCCGCCCATGTTGCACCCCAGAATCAAGGCGACCGCGATTCTTGGCGTCGCCCTGGCCCCGCTCGCCTTGACCTTCGCGCCCGCGTCAGCGGCACTGGAACCTCCCACTCCCACGATCGAGATCGCGTCCCTGAACGGCAGCGGATGCCCACCCGGAACCGTTACGGCCATCCCCAACCCGGGCAGCTTCACCCTCAAATACAGCGGCCACACGGCCAAGCTCGGCGGCGACGCCAAACCGACCGACGCCCGCAAGAACTGCCAGATCAGCCTGAAGGTCACCCTCCCGGAGGGTCTCGTATACGCGGTGGAAAGGGTGGAGCACAACGGCACCGCCAACCTGGAGCCCACGACGACCGGTTCCCTCAAATCCATGTTCTACTTCGCAGGCTCTCCGCAGGCCGGTGTGTACCGGAAACAAATTCCCGGCCCTGTCGCAGGCGCCTGGCAGGTCACCGAGAGATTGATTCAGCTCCTCTGGCAGCGTTGCGGCGAACAGCGGAATCTCAATCTCAACACCGAACTACTCATGACATCCTCTGACAAGTCCAAGCCGAACTCCTTGAGCATGAACTCCGACCTCGGCACGTCCTACCACCTCAACTGGAAGACCTGCCCATAACGGTGCTCCCCGCTCACGCCGCCCGCCTCCGCTCCCCGACGGCGCGCTAAGGGACAAAACCCATGAGGTCGCGCAGCGCGTGGCCGGTCGGCCCGGATCCTCACCTCGACAACGGACCCCGCGGGTGGACCGCCCACGCCCGCGCCGTGCAGGCGAGCAACTCCGGAGGCAGCCCGTGGAGTGGGGCCGGGGCGACCTGGCCGTCTCAGATACGAGACCATGGGCTCATGTCCCAGGTACCGGCCGCCCGCCGCGCCCTGGCGGTCCTGCGCCTGCTGGCCGCCGCGGCCGGGCCCCTGCCCGCGTCCTCGATCGCCCGCTCCCTGGACCTGCCCCGGTCGAGCACCTACCACCTCCTGACCGCGATGGCCGAGGACGGCTTCGTCACCTACATCCCCGAAGAGCGCCGCTGGGGCCTCGGCGTCGCGGCCTTCGAGGTCGGCTCCGCCTACCTCCGTCACGAGCCCCTCGAACGCCTGGCCCGCCCCCTCCTCCGCCGCCTGGTCGACCGCGTGGGCGAGATCGTCCAGCTCGGCATCCTGCACGGCCCGGAGACGCTCTACCTGCTCAAAGAGCAGCCCGCCCGGCACGCCACGCTCGTCACCGACGTGGGCGTCCGGATGCCCGCCCACCTCACCGCGAGCGGCCGCTCGATGCTCGCCCACCTGCCCGCCGCGCAGGTCCGCGCCCTGTTCGCGGTCCCCGTCGTCACTCGCACGGCGCCCTTCATCAGCCGTACCGGCCGCGGCCCCACGAGCCTCCCCGATCTTCGCCGCACCCTCTCCGAGGACGCCCGCCGGGGCTGGTCGGTCGAGGACGGCCACATCACCGAGGGCTTCGCCAGCATCGCCGCATGCGCCTTCGACCACACGGCCCACCCCACGGCCGCCATCACCATCACCTTCCGCCGCGAAGACCACCCCGAGGAGACGTGGCCGACACTGGCCGAACAGGCCCGCGCCACCGCGACGACCCTCACGACCCGCCTGAACGGCCGTTTCCCCCTCCCCTGACCCCGGGCTGAGCCGGAACCGGCGGCGTCCAGAATTCGTCCATTACACGGATGCGGTATTACGGGAGTAGCACCGCAGACGCGCATTCCTCCGGCCTCAGGGAGTATCGGTGACCGAACCCTCTCCTGAAAACGCAGAAGACCGGCTGGTCAAGGCACGTGAGCGACTGAAATCGATGCGCACCGCCGCACATTCCGGCTCGTCCGAAAATGGCCTAGGCCATCCACCGGAGGGATCGTTCCAGCGCGGCGTAGGCACAGCCGACGAGGAGCGGGTCAAGGCCACCGCGACCAAAGGCCGCCTGACCAGCCTCGAACTGGACCCCCGCGCGATGCGCCAGTCACCGGAAGAGCTCGCCGCTCACATCGCCGCCGCCGCTAATGCCGCACTTGACGATCTGCGCGCCCAGACGGAATCCACGGACACCGAGCCCACCGTCGACCCGGCCGCACTCGTCCAGACCCTGCGGAACGTGCAGGAGCAGGGCATGCGCCAAATGGCCCTGATCAACCAATCCATCGGCGAAGCGCTGGCGAAGGCACGGGCGAGCATCCGATGAGCTACGAACGCGCCACCGACGACCTCGACAAAGTCCTGGGCAACGTCCTGCAAGCCGCCACCACCCAGCCGGAACCCGCCCCGCAGGCAGCAGCCGAAGGCCACGACCCCGACCGAACGGTTCGCGCAACCGTCACCCCGGACGGGCGTATCGAGACCGTCGAGATAACCCCGCGAGCCGCACGGCTCAATTCACACGAGCTGGCCGAGCGCGCCATAGCCGCCATAAACGCCGCCCTCGACGCCCAGACGGCGGACGCCCCGGCCCCCGCCGCGGACACCGCCCTCGACGACCGCCTCCGCGAGGCCCAAGACCTCAGCCTGAGGCAATTGAACGAATACACCCAGTCATTGCGCGACCTGATGAACTCCTTCGAACGGCGTTGAACCAAGGAGACAACCCATGGGCATGCCCGGATACGAGGTCGACCCCGAGGGAATCCGCCGGTCCGGACTCGGCATCGGCTCCTCGGCACAGCGGCTGAAAGCCGACTGGGAGGCGTTCCAGGCCGAACTGGCCGGCTTCGGCGAACCCTGGGGGACCGACGACATCGGCTCCCTGATCGGCGGTTGCTATCAGGCGATCTACGAGGCCGCCGCCGATTGCTACAACGACAACATCGAGGCGATGACCGAGGACGGCGACACCGTTCAATCCGTCGCCGCCAACCATCTCGCCGCCGAGAAGAGCAACGTGACGGAGATCAACCGAGTCCGGGACGTGCTGGGCTGATGGGTCTGCAACTCCCCGGCGAACTCCGCTCCCGGCTCTCGATGCTCGGCTACACCTGGCCCGAGGCCGACGAGGTCAAACTCCTTCAGATGGGCGGCGCCTGGCTCCGCTTCGCCGGCTCCCACACCGGCCCCCTGGGCGAGGCTGACGCCCAGGCACAGCGGATCTGGCAGGCCAACAAGGGCGACGACATCGAGGCGTTCCGCAGCTCCTGGACGGCCGAGGACTCCCCCAAGACCAACCTCGAGGACTTCACCACGGCGGCGAACATCATCGGCGCCGGCCTCATGGTCTGCGGCGGCATCGTCCTCGCCCTGAAGATCAACGTCATCGTCCAGCTCACGATCCTGGCCATCCAGATAGCCCAGGCGATCGCCACCGCCGCCGTCACCTTCGGCGCCTCCCTCGCCGAGATCCCCATCTTCAAAGAGATAACCGGCGCCATCATCGACATCCTCATCGACCAGGCCCTCCAGGTAATCCTCAACGGATAGCCGAGCCCGCCAGGGTCACCGATACCGCTGACGCGCTGCTTCCAGGTTCGGCCGCACCTGACGAAAGTCGGGGGTGACAGGTGTCGTCCGGGGCGTGTGGTGGATGTCGCCGGCCGCCTAGGTTCGGGCTCGTCATGCTGGACGGTCGGCGGGAGAACCTGGGTGATCACTCTGCGGGGACTGACGAAACGGTACGGGGACAAGACCGCGGTGGACGGGCTGTCGCTGGAGGTGGCGGCGGGAAAGGTCACCGGGTTCCTCGGCCCGAACGGGGCGGGGAAATCCACCACGATGCGCATGATCGTGGGTCTGGATCACCCGAGTGCGGGCGAGGCGCTGGTCGGCGGCCGCAGGTATGCGGGAATGCCGCGTCCGATACGAGAGGTCGGAGCGCTACTGGACGCGGGGTCGGTGCATCCCGGCCGTTCGGCGAGAGCGCACTTGGTGGCCATGGCGCGCAGCAACGGAATCCCTCTGGCGCGAGTGGACAAGGTTCTGGGCCTCGTCGGGCTGGAGTCCGTCGCGGGACGGCGGGTCGGCGCGTATTCGCTCGGGATGCGCCAGCGGTTGGGAATAGCCGGGGCGCTGCTGGGCGATCCGGGCGTGCTGATGTTCGACGAACCGGTGAATGGCCTCGACCCGGACGGGGTGCTGTGGGTGCGGCGCCTGATGCGCGGGCTTGCCGCGGAGGGCCGCACGGTTTTCGTGTCGTCGCATCTGATGAGCGAAATGCAGCTCACGGCGGATCGATTGGTGGTCCTCGGCCGCGGACGCCTGCTCACCGACGCGCCAATGGCGGAAGTGATCGCGCGCGGCTCCGGCAACGCGGTGCGAGTACGCAGTCCCCGGGCGTCCGAGCTCGCGGAACGGCTCCGCGCCGTCGGTGCCGAAGTCCGCCGGACCGACGAAGGCGAACTGCGAGTCACCGGCCTGCCGATAGACCGCGTCGGGCTCATGGCGTACGAGGCGGGCGTCCCCGTGCTCGAACTGAGCGCCGTTGAGGCGTCGCTGGAAGAGGCGTACATGGACCTGACCGGCGCGAGCGTGGAATACGGCACCGGAATGCCGGGGGCGGAGGCACTGCGATGACCACACCGATGAGCATCGAGGTCGGCAAGGTACCCGGTACCGCGTCCGGCGGAGGTATGCGGGGCGCGCTGGCGGCCGAATGGACGAAACTGTGGACCCTGCGTTCCACATGGTGGGGCTTGGCGGGCGCAGTGCTGCTCATGGTGCTGCTGTGCTTGCTCATGGCGCAGGTGACGGTGTCGAACAACACGGATGAACGCGTGCAGGAGCATCCCGGCGTGGTCTCGGTCAGCGACATCGCCATCGGGTCGTTGGACATGGTGCAATTCGTGGTCCTGGCCCTGGCGATCCTGATGATCACGGGCGAGTACGCGACGGGAAGCATCCACGCGACGCTCCAGTGGGTGCCCTCGCGGGGCCGAATGCTGGCGGCGAAAGCGGCCGTCGCGGCGGCGGTCATCTTCCCGTCCGGGGTCCTCCTTGGCCTCGTGGGCACGGCCGTCGCATACCCCGTCCTCGGCAAATGGGGACGCCTGAACGCCGGCGACGTAATCCACGACGCACTGATGACAGGCGTCTACCTGGCGGCGCTGAGCGTCCTGATACTTGGCGTCGGAGCCATGCTCCGCAGCACGGCGGCAACACTGACCACCGCTTTCCTCCTCATCATGGTGCTGCCGGTGATGCTGGCCAACAGCCGTTCGGAACTGCTCATGGACGTCGCGAACGGCATGCCGAGCAAGGCCGGCGGATATCTGCTGAACGCCAACGGCCCTTACCCGGCCGCGGTCGCCCTGGCAATTCTCGCGGCCTGGACGGCGGCGGCCATGTGGGGCGGGGTGACCGTCCTCCGCCACCGCGACGCCTGACCCTTCAGGCCGGGCACGAACTCCGGTCGAGGCGCTGACTGAGAATCGCGCCCTCCCACCCCTGTCCCGCATACCCACAAG
>NZ_VCKW01000132.1 GCF_005889715.1 Actinomadura soli | reverse complement strand
AGATGTGTATAAGAGGCAGGGCGGGGGGCGGAGTGGGGCCCCGCGGGCGTCTCGCGGGAGGCGCTGAGCGACCTGGACGTGATCCTGCTCAACGAGGGCCACTGCCTGCGCGACCAGGCCCTGGACGTCTGCCGTGAGGTGGGGGCGCGGGCCGCGGCCGCCACGTACGCGACGAGCCTGGCGACGCTGGTGCAGCTCGTGTCGGGCGGGCTCGGCGTGACGCTCGTCCCGGAGACCGCGCTGCCGGTGGAGACCCGCCGCGCGCCGAACCTGGCGCTGCACCGGTTCGCCTCGCCCGCGCCGTTCCGGCGGATCGGGCTCGGGTACCGGGCGACGACGCCGCGCGCCGGTGAGTTCGAGACGCTCGCCGCGAGCATCCGCGGGGCGGTCGCGGAGTCGGGGTTCACCACGGGCGTCCGCCCCGCCTGACACGGGAGGCGCCGCCCCAGGACGCGGAGGCGCGCCGGTCCAGGGCGCGGAGGCGCGCCGGTCCACGCGGGGGCGCGCTGGTCCAAATGGTCATCTGGCGGTAAATGGCGGCCAGGCGAGGTCAAGTCTGCGTCAGGGGACGACCAGGCAATCGCGATGCGCGTTCAGGTGGCGACAGAACGTCACCATGCTCGGTTGGGCGAGGAGGAGGCCCCATGTCCCCGAAGCTCAGCGTCGTCGTGCCGTTCCACAACACCGAGGAGTTCATCCGGGAATGCCTGGAGTCGCTGGCCGGCCAGACGCTGCGCGACCTTGAAGTGATCATGGTGGACGACGGGTCGGTCGACAACGGCGCCGTCATCGCCAAGGAGATGTGCGCCAGGGACGCGCGGTTCCGGCTGGTGACGCGCGACAACGAGGGGCCCGGGCCCGCGCGCAACGCGGGGGTGCGGCAGGCGAGGGGCGAGTATCTGGCGTTCGCGGACGCGGACGACGTCGTCCACCGTGAGGCGTACGCGCGGCTGGTCGGGTCGCTGGAGCGGACGGGGTCGGACATGGCGTCCGGGAACGTCCACCGGATGGACGCCGACCGGGACTGGCAGTCGTACCTGCACGACGGCGTGTTCACAGAGTCGGCTTCGAGGACGCACGTCTCGTCCAAGCCGGAGCTCATGCGCGACCGGACGCCATGGAACAAGGTGTACCGGCGCGAGTTCTGGGACAGGGCCGGCCTGGAATTCCCCAAGGGCTACTACGAGGATCCGCCTGTCACGGCGCGCGCGCATGCGTTGGCACGTTCCGTGGACGTGCTGAGCGAGACGGTCTACTACTGGCGTAGGCGGCCCGGGTCCATCACTGAGGAACGCTACGACTGGGACAACATCACCCAGCGCATGGCGTCCGCGCGTGTGCTGCGGGACGAGATGGCCGAGTACGCGCCACAGCTTCTGAACGCCTACGACGAGCACGCCCTGGTCCCGATCGAGCTCCGCGTCCTGTTCGAGGCGCTGCCCAAGACGGAGGACGCGCACCAGGAAGAACTCGTCGCCATCGGCGCTGACCTGGCGCGGCGAATCAGCCCGCGGGTGCTGAAACGCATTCCCGCGATCACGCGCCTGCACCTGCATCTCCTGTGCCGCCGGATGTTGCCGGAGTTGCTGGAAGTGCTGCGCTTCGTCCAGCTCAAGAAGGCGCAGGACGCGCCGAGGGTGCGGCGCGGCCTGCGGCACCGGTGGTACGCCGAGTACCCGTTCTTCGAGGACGAGGAGCGGGCCGTCCCGCTGCACGTGTACGACGTGACCGACGAGCTCAGGCCGACGGCGGCGATCGACCGGGCCGAATGGGTGGACGGGCGCCTGCGCATCGAGGGGCACGCCTACATCCGGCACCTGGACTCCTCCACCGAGGACGGCTACCGCATCAGGGTGTGGCTGCTGGCGGCGAACAAGCGGGGCCTGATGCGCGTCCCGATCAAGCGGGTCCGCCGCCCGGACGTGACGGCGCGGTCGCGGCAGTCGGCGGTGTCCTACGACTGGTCCGGGTTCGTCGCGGAGATCGCCCCGTCGTCGCTGCGGATGTTCGGGCGCTGGCGGGACGTCGACTGGATCCCGTGCGTCGAGATCGTCAACCGGGGGCTGCGGCGGCGGACCACGTTCTCGAACCCGCGACTGATCGGCCGGCAGTGGACCGCTGACCGGGAATGCGCGCCCGGCGTCCTCGTGCAGGGCGTCGCGGGCCGGCGCAGGTTCGTGCTGCAGGTGCGGCGGACGGCGGCGGCCGTCGTCGGCTGCCGCCTGGAGGGCGGCCCCGCGGAAGGCGGCCTGGACCTGCTGGCGGGCGGCCTGGAGAGCGGCGAGCTATGGCTGGACGGCTGGAGTCGCGCCCCGCTCGGCGACAAGCCCAGGGTCGTCGCCGTGCCCAAGGTCGGGCGAGCCATGGTGACCGGCCCCATCGAACCGCTCGGCCACGGCGCTCCCAGTGACGGCGACGGCGGCCACGGTTTCCGCGCCAAGCTGCCGGTCGCCGGGCTGGCCAGGCACCCCGGCGACTGGGAGATCACCCTGCCGGGCGGCGTCAAGCCCTACCTGGACGAGGGCCCGGCCGGCATCGCGTTCCCGGTCCCCGGCGGAGAGGTCGAACTGGCGACGACGCGGCGCAGCACGCTGCGCCTCGTCGTCCGCGAACGGGTTCTGGCCGTGGACGAGGTGTCCTGGTCGGACGACGGTGCCCTGCGCCTGGCGGGGACATGCACCAACCAGATCGGACGGCCCGACGCGTTGATCCTCCGGCGGCGCCGCTCGTCCGAGGAGCACACGGTCGCGCTCCACTGGGAAGGCGACCGTTTCACCACCAAGTTCTGCCCCGCGCGTATGCCGGTGCTGGGGTTCTCTCGTCCGCTCGTCTCGGGTCGCTGGGACGCCTTCGCGGAAGTCTGCGGCCGGGAGCAGCCGGTCGTCGTCAGGCGGCACACCCTTCGCCACCTGCCGGAGCCGTTCGAGGCGGGCCTGCACAGGATCACGATGCGCGTCCAGAAGACCGACCAGTTGCAGCTCCAGATCGAGACCGCCCTGGACGATGACGAACGCGGCGCCTACGCGCAGAGCCGGATACGGTCCGGGCACTACCGGCGCCACCTGAATCTGCCCGTCCGCGACCTGGCGTTGTTCGACGCCTACAAGGGACGCCAATACTCGTGCAACCCGCGCGGTATCTACGACGAGCTTCGGCGGCGCGAAACCGATCTGGAATTCGTGTGGGTCACCGAGAACGGCCAGTTCGGTAAGCCGCCCGGTGCGCGGACCGTCCTGACCGGCACGCGGGAGTACTACGAGGCGCTGGCCCGCGCGCGCTACGTCATCGGCAACTGGTCCCAGCAGGAATGGTTCACCAAGCGCGATGACCAGACGTACGTGCAGTGCTGGCATGGGACGCCGTTGAAGAAGCTCGGATACGACGTCAAGCGGATGCCGTACAAGCGCACCGAGGGCGTCGACTGGATGGAGTACGACGTTCCCCAGTGGGATCTGCTCCTCGCCCAGAACGAGTTCTCCGTTCCGCTGTTCCGGCAGGCGTTCGGCTACGACGGCGACGTCCTCGTCAGCGGCTATCCGCGCAACGACGTCCTGAACAGCCCGCACCGTGAGGAGATCGCGGCGGCGGTGCGGCGGCGGCTCGGCATCCCGGACGGCAAGAAGGTCGTCCTGTACGCGCCGACCTGGCGGGACGACTTCCACCACGCGATCGGCAAGCGGGCGTTCCGCCTGGAGTTCGACATCGACCGGTTCAGGACCGTGCTGGGCCGCGACCACGTCCTGCTTCTGCGCACCCACTACCTGGTCACCGACCGGCCCAAGCTGCGGCCGGGCGACTGCGTCATCGACGCGTCCGTGTACCCCGACATCTCCGAGCTGTACCTCATCAGCGACGTGCTCGTCACGGACTACTCGTCGTCCATGTTCGACTTCGCCGTCACCGGCCGGCCGATGGTGTTCTTCACCTACGACCTGGAGCGCTACCGCGACCATGTGCGCGGCTTCTACTTCGACTTCGACGCGGAGGCCCCCGGGCCGCTGCTGAGCACCTCGCAGGAGGTCGTGGACGCCCTCCGCGAGCCGGGCGCGCTCGACGCCGGGTACCGCGACGTCCGCGCCGCGTTCGCCGCCCGGTACTGCCCGCACGACGACGGCCGCGCCGCCTCCCGTGTGCTCGACCGGGTCCTCCAGCCCGCCCACTGAAAACCCATCACGGAGCCGCTCGTGTCACCTCGGATCAGCATCGTCGTCCCTTTCCGCAACGCCGGAGCCCATCTCGCGGAATGCCTGGAGTCGCTCGCCGGGCAGACGCTGCACGACCTTGAGGTGCTGCTACTGGACGAGGGGTCGGGGGACGGCGGCGCGGCCGCCATCGCCAAGGACTTCGCAGACCGGGACGACCGTTTCACGCTCCTTGAGCCCTCCGGTGAGGGGTCTCCTGGTAGCAGCCCGGCCATGAGCGCCGCTGTCGAGCAGGCGAAAGCCCCGTACCTGGCCTTCGTCGACGGTGACGACGCGGTGCCGCCGTACGCGTACGAGCTGATGGTCGGGACCCTGGAGTCGACCGGGTCCGACCTTGCCGGCGGAAACGTCATGCGTCTGGACGGCACCCAGGTGCACCAGTCCCCGATCCACGCCGAGCCCTACGCCGAGACCATCAGGACGACGCACGTCACCCACCACACCGCCCTCCTCCAGGACAGGACGGTGTGCAACAGGGTGTACCGGCGCGCCTTCTGGGACGCCCATGGTTTCAAGCTCCCCACGACCCAGGACGTGTTCACGGCGCTGCAAACCCAGGTCCTGGCCAAGTCCGTGGACGTGCTCGACACGCCCGTGTACTTCTGGCGGGTCCGTCCCGTAACGGCGGCACGGCTCCGTCACGACCCGGTGGCCGTCACCGAACAGATGGCGATCGTCGCGAACGTCAGGGAACTCGTGGACGACCACGCGCCGGACCTTCTGGCCGTCCACGACAGGTACGCGCTGGACCTGGACGTCCGTGCGCTGATCCTCGCCCTGCCCGGGGCCACCTGGCAGGAGCGCGAGCGTCTGGTCGAGCTGGGCGCCGGGTACGTCAACTCGGCCGGACGCTCCGCCGCCGACGGGCTGCCGTCGATCAGGCGACTGGAGACGTACCTGCTCGGCGAGCGGATGCTGACCGAACTCCTGGAAGTGCTCCGCCTGGAGGAGAACGGCCTGCCGAACGTCGCGATCGTGCCGCGGGGCCGGCGGCGGCAGCGCTGGTACGCCCGCTACCCGTTCTACGGCGATGTGGAACGCGCCATACCGGAGGACGTGTTCGACGTCACCGCCGAACTTCGCGTGCAGGCGGACGTGGTCCGCGTCGAGTGGGACGTCGACACGCTCATCGTCGAAGGCCATGCGCACTTCGACGGCATGGACGTGTCGTCGGAGACGGACTCCCGCATCCGCGTCTGGATGCGCGACATCAAGTCCGGCAAGGAGATCCGGCTCCAGGTGGAGCGGATCCGCTCCCCGGAGGCCACCGCGCAGGCCGACCGCTCGGCCGTCTCCTACGACTGGTCCGGTTTCTCCGCGCGGGTGGAGCCCGACTACCTCCTGGACGGCGACGAGTGGCGGACCGCCACCTACGAGCTGTACGCCGAAGTGACGACGTCGGGGCGCAAGGCGGTCCAGCGGCTGACGGCGGTGGCCCCGGCCGTGCGGTGGACGGTCGCGCGGCACGTGGACGAGCACGTGGCCGTCCAACCTGCCGCGGGCGAGGACGACGTGTTCGTCGTCCACGTCAAGCGTGCCAAGGCCGTCCTCACCGGGATCCGCTGCGACGGCGACGTGCTCGAACTGACCGGATGGACGCGTCGGGCACTCGGCGCAGAGGCCGCTTTGGTCGCCGCACGCCGGCACGGCGGCGCGGAGGTCCGCGGTGAGGTGACGCTGCGCCCGTCGTCCGTGCTGCGCATGGCGGAGGGCACCGGTTTCGACTTCCGGGCGAAGCTGCCCATGCAGCACCTGATCTCCGTCCCGGACGACGGCAAGCGCAGAGACGGCAAGCGTGGACGCGGCAAGCGCGGTGGCGGCAAACACGGTGGCGGCAAACACGGTGGCGGCAAGCGCGGAGACGCCGCCGCGCATCTGCTGGACGTCATCGACTGGGACATCCGGCTGACCGGCGAGGGCGGCCCGATGCGGCTCGCCGTCGCCAGCGATGTCGACGCCGTCCGATACGCCTTGCCGGCTGGCGCCAAGCGCGCGCGGGAGTTCGCATTGACGCGCACCGCGTTCGGGAATCTGCGCGGCGTCGAGCGGAGCATCCGGCCCGTCGTGATGGAGGCCGAGTGGGACGAGAACGGGCTCCTCACCCTGACCGGCGATTTCGCGGACCCGGAGGACCGCCCGGATCACTTCGTCCTGCGGCGGCGCCGGTCGGGGGACGAGCACCGTGTTCCCGTCACATGGGAGCACCACCGGTTCACCGCCGCGTTCACACCCGCGACGATGCCCGTGTTCGGGACGGACCTCCCGCTGAGCAGCGGAACATGGGACCTGCTGGCGCGCGCGCGTTCCGGTGAGGTGGCCGTCGTCGCCGAACGTGAGGCGATCCCGAGCCTGCCTGGCTGGCGCCAAGAGGGAACACACGAATTCGAGGTCGGCATTTACCAGAAGGACGCCATTGAGCTTCGCAGCCGTCCGGCCTTGGACGACGACGAACGCGGCGGGCACGCGCAGCAGCTCCTCCAGCAGCGCGACTACCCCGTCTACCTGCGCAGCCCACTCGCGGACGTCGCCGTGTTCGACAGCCATGGCGGCACGCAGTACAGCTGCAACCCACGAGCCATCTACGAGGAACTGGCCCGCCGCAAGGCAGATCTGGAATGCGTGTGGATTTCCCTGGACGGCCAGTTCGCTGTCGACGGGAAAGCCAGAATCGTCCAGGCGGGAAGCCGTGAGCACTACCGCGTCCTCGCACGCGCCCGCTACATCGTCACCAACCACGGATTGCCGCCCTGGTACGTCAAGCGCGAAGGGCAGACCTACGTCCAGACGTGGCACGGCACTCCGCTGAAGCGGCTCGCCAACGACCTCAGGGACATGCCGTACCAGCGCGTCGAACGGCTCGACTGGACGGACTGGGAAGTGCCGCGGTGGGATCTGCTGCTGTCCCCGAGCCCGTTCGCCACGCAGGTCATGCGCCGCGCGTTCAAGTACGACGGGGACGTCCTGGAAGCCGGGTACCCGCGCAACGACATCCTCAGCACACCCGAATGGGAGAGCATCGGGAGCCGCATACGCAAGCGCCTGGGAATTCCTGACGGAAAGAAGGCCGTCCTCTACGCGCCCACATGGCGGGACGACCGGCACCACGCCCCCGGCTGGCTCGGTTTCTCCCTGGAACTGGACGTGGACACCATGCGCCAGGCCCTCGGCGACGACCACGTCCTCCTGCTTAGGACGCACCCCCTCACCACCGACCGGAACCGTCCCGCGATGGACGATTTCCTCATCGACGTGTCGCGCTACCCGGACATCGCCGAGCTGTACATGGCCTCCGACGTCCTCGTCACCGACTACTCGTCCGCCATGGTCGACTATGCCGTCCTGGGCAGGCCGATCGTCCTCTACGCCTACGACCTGGCCCGCTACCGCGACCATCTGCGCGGCTTCTCCGCCGATCTGGAAGCGGAGGCACCCGGCCCGATCGCGACGACGTCCGCGGAGGTCGCCGAGGCGGTCGCGAAGGCCTCCGGCGCGGAGGAGCTCGATGCGGACGAATACGACCGCTTCTTCGTGAAGTACTGCCCGCACGACGACGGCCAGGCGGCGGCCAGAGCCGTCGACCGCATCTTCGGCGACGCCCTCGGCGACGGCTGAGCCGACCGCCGGCGCCGCGGCCTGCGGCATGGGACAAACCACCGCTTTCTCACTAAGATCAACACCTCGCCCGCCAATGGCAGAGGGAGAGCGCATGAGCGGTGAACTCGTCCCCGCGTCCAATGCCCTGACCGCACGGTGGGCCAAGGAGGCCTTCGACGGCACCACCACGGTCCTGTCCGGCGCCGGAGTGTGGCCGCTGCTGGCGTTCCTCGCCGCCGCGTCGCGGGAGCCGGGACGCGCGGAGCTCCAGCGCGCCATCGGCCTCGATGCCGCGGGCGCCGACCGCCATGCGCGCGTCGCGCTGGGCATGCTCCGCAGCGCGACCGCGGCGACGGGCGCGTTCGGCGTGTGGACGCGTGCCGGGCTTCCCGTGGAGCCGTGGTGGCACAAGATCGTCCCCGTGGACGCGCGTGGCGAGCTGACCGGTGACACCGCCGGCGACCAGGCCAGGCTGGACGAGTGGGTCCGGCGGAACACGAGCGACCAGCTGACGCAGATGCCGGTCCAGGTGCGGCGGGAGACGGCGCTCGTGCTCGCCACCGCGCTGACCGTCGACACGCGCTGGAAGGAGCCGTTCCAGGACGTCCCGCTCAAGCCCGCGGAGGGCCCATGGGCGGGGCGCGCCAAGGAGGCGGCGGGCCTGACGCACACCACCCCCGACGTCAACCGGCTCACCCTCGCGGAGGAGACACCGGCGGGCCCGGTCACGCTGCTGACGGTCCACGGCGAGGACGACGTCGACGTGATCCTCTGCATGGGGGAGCCCGACCGCCGGCCCGGCGACGTGCTCGCCGTGGCGATCGCGGCCACCGACGGGGAGCACCGGCTCCGCCGGGGCGAGAGGCTGCTCCAGCGGACCCTTGCCGAGAAGGCGCCCGGCCTGCGGGTGGACACGGCCCTGGCCTTCGAGCCCCACACGACGCTGAGCGCGACCACCGTCCGCTTCGACATCGCCGCCGGGCACGACCTGCTGGCCCACGCGGGAGTGTTCGGGCTGGAGACCGTCTCCACGGCGGACGGCCGCGGCCACCTGCCCGGCATCAGCCGGACCCCGCTGGCGGTCGGCCAGGCGGCCCAGGACGCCACCGCCACGTTCAGCGCGGAGGGGTTCAAGGCGGCGGCGGTCACGGCGATCGGCGCGGTGCCCACGGGCGCCCCGATGGCGGAGGCGCGGGTCCTGAACGTGACCTTCGACCGGCCGTTCGGGTTCCTCGCCTGGCACCGCCCGACCGGGCTCGTCCTGCTCGCCGGCTGGGTCGCCGAACCGGAGGACTGGACGCCCCCGGACCCGGCGTCAGGCCCCTGAAGGCGCCAGAACCTCTGAAAGCGCCAAGGCCTCTGAAAGCGTCAGGGCCCTGGACGGGATCAGCCGGGGCGGCGGGCCCGCACGAACAGCCTGGTGCCCGGCCGCCCGCAGACCGGCAGGCGCCGTTCGAGGACGGCCGTCACGCGCAGCGCCTCGTTGACGATCGGGTGCAGCGGAGCGAGGTCCTCGCGGCGCGCCGTCCGGTGCCTGAGACGGCGCAGGAACGGGCGCAGCAGCACGCCCCTGCTCCACACCCGCTCCAGCACCAGCCCCGCGCCCTCGATCAGCTCCACGAGCGCGCGGCGCGGGTAGCGGCGGACCCGGCCGAGGGCCACGTCCTGCGCCGACCACAGCGCCATGTCGGACGGGACGGACACCAGCGCCGTCCCACCAGGCCGCAGCACCCGCGTGATCTCCGCCGCCGCCCGCTCGTCGTCCTCGATGTGCTCCAGGACGTCCAGGGCCAGCGCCAGGTCGTACCGGCACGGCGGCAGCGGCAGGTAGCGCGCGTCGCCCTCGTAGGCGTCCAGGCCGTGCCCCCGGGCCAGCGCCACGGCCGCAGGGTTCAGGTCGATCGCCGTGGTGTCCCAGCCGTGCTCGATGAGCACCCGTGAGGCCGTGCCCGCCGCCGCGCCGATGTCCACGGCCGACCCCGGCACGCTGAACCGCAGTAACTCCGCCGACAGGATCGCGCGGCGCTCCCGGTACCACCAGTTGTCGTTCTCGATCAGCGCGATCCGCCGGAGCTCGATGGTGTCCACGGGACAAGCCGACGGCATGGAGGGTGGCACGTTCCACCGACGTCGCCGTCCGGTGGCGCATCGTTGACCGGCGCTTGACCCCGCGCCGGACGTCGGCTCCTCGCGCGCGGCGTCAGCGCTTTCTACGGCGTCAGCGCTTCTTGCTGCGGCGGCGTCGCCGCAGCATGAACCGGAGGACCAGCAGCAGCCCGACCAGCCCGCCGACCGCGGGCACGGCCCGCTTGGCGACGGACGGGCCCGCGACCTCCAGCAGGTCGATCGCGTCGTCCTCCCGCGCCACCCGCAGCGGCCGGTCGGCCCGCGCCGGACGCTGCGGCGCCTCGGCGGGACGCTCCGGCGCCGCGTCCGGGAGGGGGGTGACGACATCAGCGGTCGCCGGGCCCGGCTTGTCGGCGGGCTCAGCCTTGCCGGCGGTGGCCTCGGGCTTGGCCTCGGCCCCGGGCGCGGGTTCGGGCTTCGCGGACGTCGCCGCGGCCTCCGCATCGGCCTGCGCCCCGGCCCCCGGAGCGGGCTCGCCGGACGTCTCGAGCTCGGCCGCCAGCGCCTTGGCGAACCGGCTGATGATCTTGGAGCCGACCTCCGACAGGATGTTGCGGCCGAACTGCGCGGGCCGTCCCGTCACGTTCAGCTTCGTGTGGACGGTCACGCGCGTCGTGCCGTCCTCCTCGTGCAGCCTCGCCTGGACGGTCGCCGACGCCGTCCCCGAACCGCGGGCCTCCTTGGCCGACGCCTCCAGCGTCACCGTCCGGGACGAATTGTCCGCGGAGACGATCCGCGCGGCGCCTCGGTAGGTGATGGTCATCGCGCCGACCTTCACCTTCATCCGGCCCTTGTACTCGTCGCCCTCGACGGAGTCGAGCGTCGCGCCCGGCATGCAGGTCGCGACGCGCTCCACGTCGAGCAGCACCGGCCAGGCCTGATCCACCGGTACGGGGACGGTGAAATCGTGGTCGAGTTCCATGATCTGTCCTTATCGTCCGGAGAGCTATCCGTGACCCTACGGCGGTCGCCTGTTCGGTCGCCAGTCGGGTGCCGGGTACCCGGATCCGGGTACCCGGCGACGCGACGGACAATCAAACGGCCGCGGCGGCCAGGGCCCGCGAGGTCAGCACGGTCGCCAGATGCGACCGGTACTCGGGCGACCCGTGCAGGTCACCGGGCGGCTCGGTGCCCTCTGTGGCGTGCTCGGCCGCGGACCTGAACGAGTCCTCCGACACTGGTCGCCCCCTGACAGCGTTCTCCACCCCGTCGGCCCGCACAGGGGCCGGGCCCATGTTGGTCAGCGCGACACGTGCCTCCTCTATGGCGCCGCCATTGCGGCGCACCGCGCACGCGACACCGACGATGGCCCACGCCTGAGCTGTCCGATGGAACTTCTCGTAGTGCACGCCCCAGCCGGGACCCGGCTTCGGCACCCGCACGCCGACGAGCAGCTCGTCCGGCTCCATCGCCGACGTCATCCAGTCGACGAAGAACTCGGTCGCCGGGATCTCCCGCTCGCCGCGCACGGACCGGACGAGGAACACCGCGTCCAGCGCCAGCGCGACGGCCGGGAGGTCGCCCGCCGGGTCGGCGTGCGCGAGCGACCCGCCGAACGTGCCGCGATGCCGGACGGCCGGGTCGGCGACCGTCTCCGCCGCCGCCGCGATCAGCGGGGCGTGCTCGCGCACCAGCGGGTCGCGGATGACCTGGTGGTGCGTGGCCATCGCACCGATGACCAGCGCGTCGCCGTCGTCGCGGATCTCGCGGAGCGCGCCGATCCGGCCGACGTCGACCAGCGCGTCCGGGATGGCGAGCCGGAGCCGCAGCAGCGGCATCAGGCTCTGCCCGCCGGCGAGGACCTTCGCGTCCTCGCCCGCGTCGGCCAGCACCCGGACGGCGTCGTCCACCGAGGCGGGCCGCGCGTAGTCGAACGCCGCGGGAATCATTGCGCACCTCCTGCCGAATCCGAGTCCGAGCCTGACGCCGATGCCGAGCCGAGGCCGCCGCCCGCGCCGGGCTCCGCGGTATCCGGTTTCGTCTCCGAACGCAGCGCCCGCCACACACGCTCCGGCGTGCACGGCATCGGGACGTCGTTCACGCCGTAGGGGCGCAGCGCGTCCACGATCGCGTTGACGACCGCCGGGGTGGACGCGATCGTGCCCGCCTCGCCGACGCCCTTCACGCCCATCGGGTTGGACGTCGCGGGCGTCTCCGTCCGGTCGGTCGTGAACGTCGGCAGGTCCGCGGCCGACGGGATGAGGTAGTCGGCCATGGTGGTCGTCGTCAGGTTGCCGTCCGCGTCGTACACGGCCTCCTCGTACAGGGCCTGCGCGATGCCCTGCGCGAGCCCGCCGTGCACCTGGCCCTCCACGATGAGCGGATTGATGACCTTCCCTACGTCGTCCACGGCCACGTACTTGCGGAGATGCACCATCCCCGTCTCGGTGTCGACCTCGGCCGCGCACAGGTGCGTGCCGTGCGGGAACGAGAAGTTCTCCGGGTCGAACGTGGCGTCGGAGTCCAGCGACGGCTCGACGCCGTCCGGCAGGTCGTGCGCGGCGAACGTGGCCAGCGCGACCTCCTGCAGCGTCTTGCCCTCCTCCTGGACACCGCGGACGCTGAACCGCCCGGCGGTGAACTCCAGGTCCTGCTCGGCGGCCTCCAGCAGATGCGCGGCGACCCTGCGGGCCTTCTCGACCACCTTGTCGCAGGCCGAGAACAGCGCGACGCCGCCGATGGCCAGCGAACGCGACCCGTAGGTGTCCATTCCCTTGGGCGAGATGGCCGTGTCGCCGTGCAGGACCCTCACGTCCTCGAACGGCACACCGAGCCGGTCGGCGGCGATCTGCGCCCAGGCCGTCTCGTGGCCCTGCCCATGCGGCGACGAACCGGTGACCACCTCGACCTTGCCGGACGCCAGTATGCGCACGGACGCGTGCTCCCACCCGCCCGCGCCGTACGACAGCGAACCCAGGACGCGGGACGGCGCGATCCCGCACATCTCCGTGAACGTCGACACGCCGATGCCCAACTGCACCGGATCGCGCCGGTCACGCCGGTCGGCCTGCTCCGCGCGCAGCTTGTCGTACTCGAACAGCTCCAGCGCCTTGTCCGTCGCCGCCTCGTAGTTGCCGGAGTCGTACGTGAGGCCCGCGATCGTCTCGTACGGGAACTCCTCGTGCGCGATCCAGTTGCGGCGCCGTATCTCGATGGGGTCGACGCCAAGTTCGGCGGCCAGTTCGTCCATCATCCGCTCGATGGCGTATGTGGCCTCTGGACGGCCCGCTCCCCGGTACGCGTCCGTCGGGGTCTTCGTCGTGAAGACGCCCGTACAGGTGAACGAGTACGCGTCCATCTTGTAGATGCCGTTGTACATGAACGCGCCCAGGATCGGGATGCCCGGGGTGACGAGCATCAGGTACGCGCCCATGTCGGCCAGGATGTCCGCCTTGAAACCGCGGATCCGTCCGTCGCGCTCTGCGGCGAGCGTGAGCCGCTGTATCTGGTCGCGCCCGTGGTGGACGGTCATGTTGCCTTCGCTGCGCGACTCCGTCCACTTGACCGGACGGCCGAGCCTGCGGGCCAGCAGCAGCGCGAGGACCTCCTCGCCGCACACCTGCAGCTTGGAGCCGAACCCGCCGCCGACGTCCGGTGCGACGACCCGGATCCGGTGCTCGGGAATCTCGGTGACGGTGGCGAGCATCAGCCGCAGGATGTGCGGGATCTGCGTCGCCGAGTACAGCGTGAAGTCGTCGCCGTCCGGGACGCACAGCACCGACCGCGGCTCCATCGCCGTTGGGATGAGCCTCTGCTGGACGTACTCGCGTTCGATGACGACGGGCGCGTCCCTCAGCGCGGCGTCGAGATCCCCGTTCTCGAACACCCACGTGTAGGACTTGTTCGTCCCCAGGTCGTCATGGACGAGGTCGGACCCTTCCGCGAGGGCCGCGTCCATGTTCAGGACCGCCGGGAGCGGCTCGTAGTCGATGTCGATCTCGTCCAGGGCGTCGAAGGCCGCGGACTTGTCCCGGGCCACGACGCACGCCACCGGCTCACCGACGAACCGCACCTCGCTCACCGCCATCGGCGGATGGTCCGGATGCTTCATGTCATCGGTCACGGGCCACGCGCACGGCAGCGAACCCTGCTCATCGGCGAAATCCGCGCCGCTGAACGCGGCGACCACTCCGGGACGTCCCATCGCCTGCGAGGCGTCGACGCGGACGATCCGCGCGTGCGCGTGCGGGCTGCGCAGGAACGCCACGTGCAGCGTCCCCTGCGGGGTCATGTTGTCGGTCCACTGCGTCCGGCCGGCGATGAGCCGGGCGTCCTCCGACCGCTTGCGCGGGGAGCCGATCTCGGCCCCGGCCCGCCCTTCCTGGACGCCGCCTTCCTGCACGGTCACGGGGTCACCTCCTGGCCCGCGGGCTCGCGCATCTCCTTGGCGGCGCGCCGGACGGCCTTGACGATGTTCTGGTAACCGGTGCACCGGCACAGGTTGCCCTCAAGGCCCTCCCGGACCTCCGTCTCCGACGGGTCGGCGTTCTCCCGCAGCAGGTCGAGCGATGCCATGATCATGCCGGGGGTGCAGTAGCCGCACTGGAGCGCGTGCTCCTCATGGAAGGCCCGCTGCATCGGGTGCGTGGTCCCGTCGATGCCGAGGCCCTCGACGGTGGTCACGTCGCTGCCGTCCGCCTGGACGGCGAGCACGGAGCAGCTCTTCACGCTCATCCCGTCCATCAGGACGGTGCAGGCTCCGCAGTTGCTGGTGTCGCAGCCGACCGGGGTACCGACCTTCCCCAGCCGTTCGCGCAGATAGTGGACGAGCAGGAGGCGCGGTTCGACGTCGTCTTCGTACGTCGCACCGTCGACCTCGACACGGATACGTGGCATGCGTTCCTCCCAGGGACGTCTCGGGGTTCGGAGCGAGACGTCCCCGGGCGGTGCACGTGGATCCGACCAGGTCATCGGGGCCACCTCCGTGGAAGCGACCCTCCGAACCTATGCCGGGGTTGAATCCCGTACTAGCCCCTGGCGGATCCTATTTACCGATATGTGGCCGACGCATGGCCGCTAGTGCACGCGCAGCAGAACCGGCCAGGTCTTCGGCCCGACGACGCCGTCGACGTCGACGCCGCCCCACCGCTGGACCGCCTTCACCGCCGCCTCGGTCGCGTCGTCGAACCTGCCCGTCATGGTGATCTCCGGGTGGCTGCGCGCCATGAGCAGCCCCTGCAGGCTCTGCACGTGCTCACCGGAGTCGCCCTTGTTCAGCTCGGGGAGTTTCTTCACGATGTCCTCCGTCCAGTTGCCCCCGCCGTACGCGGGTCGTCCGTAACCGGCGATCACACTGGAGTTCCTTACGCGGCGCTTCACCGCGTCACCGGTGTTCGCCTCGATGGTCTGCAGGCGTCCGCCGCCGAGGACCTTCTCCACCACGCCGACGTGGTCGATCGCGCCGATGACGTTGGTGGCGCCCCAGTCGAAGAACACGATGTCGCCGGGCTTGGCCTGGTTGACGCCCGCGGTCGTCCCGCTGTGCCAGCGTCCGGCCTTCTGGAAGTCCTGCGCGTGCCAGACGGTGTAAGCGCGGTCGCCGCCGGGCAGGACGGCCGACGTGTTCCCGCTGTGCCGCGCCCAATAGGTGATGGCCATGTCGCACCACGACGCGCGCAGGAACTCGTCCCCGTGCCTGGACGCGTACTCTTTGGTGATCTTGTTCGGCCGGCCCGACGTGCCGATCCACCTGCGGGCCTCAGCGATCATCCCCGCAGCGCTCATCCGGCTTCCTCCCCGCGGAAGTACCCGCCGTCGGGCTCGCCGTACAGCTCGCCGAGGACCTGCTCCTCGTCGGACTCGGTGGGCTGGTGGACGCCCGGGTTGACGTCCACTCCGTCCATAAGTGCTGCTTCTGCGGCATCTGTTCTGTTCTGGGGGGTCACGTGCTCCTCCTGGAGCCTTGTCTGCAATGTCCCGTTGCGTAGGCGACTCCCTACTGACCGTAATGGTCCGGGCCCCAATCCCACTGGTTTTCGCCCCAAAACGCACCGAAGCGCGGCATCTCCCTCCCCAGCAGGTAAGACATCCGGAAACCCGGCGGCTCCCGCCGCGGACTAGTGGGACATCCGGGCGATCTGGGGTAGAGGCGCCCTATGTTCTTTTTCTCGTCCCGGCTGGGATGTCTCGGCTCGCTGGCCGTGACCCTCGTCCTGACCTGGGTCGCGTACCTGGCCCTCAGCCGCTGAGCGCCGCGCGCTCCCGCCGGCAGGTGCTGCGGATCTCCTCGGTCGCCCGGGCGAACCGGAAGGTCTCCTCGTCGGACATCGTGTCCTTGCCGCCGGAGGCGAGGACGGTGTCGACCTGCTCGGCGAGGTCGTCGTCCTTCAGGCCGGGGCGGATCGCGCGGAGCGCGTCGAGGACCTGATCGGCGGTCGGGTCCGGCGTCTTCGCGAGCGCGGACGAGATCTTCGCGCAGTCGGCCTTCCGGTCCTCGGCACCGTCCGAGCAGCCGGCCAGGAAAGGGCCGCCCGCCAGGACGAGGCAGAGGACCATCGAGGTAAAGACGCGCGTCACGCCGACGATGGTGCCACGAACAGCCTTGAGTGGTCGGCCCGCCGAGTCCGCCGCGTGCCTCAGCGGCGCGGCGTGAGGGTCTGGCTGTAGAGGGACTTGCCGTCCACGTCCCGCAGATGGACGGTCAGGGTCTCGGCGTGCGCGTCGATCTCCACATCGCCGAAGAACTGGTAGCCGCCGGCGGGCGAGGTGTTGGCCTGCGGCGGCGCTTGTGCGAACTTGAGCTCCGGGCCAAAAGTCCCTTCGAGCTTGTTAGGGCCGAAGGCGCCGGCGTTGAGCGGCCCGGAGACGAATTCCCAGAAAGGATCGAAGTCGCCGAACCCGGCCTTGGACGGGTCGTAGAAATGGGCCGCCGTGTAGTGGACGTCGGCCGTCAGCCAGACCATGTTCCGCACGCGGTGCCGCCGCGCATAGGAGAGCAGATCGGCGATCTCGCGTTCGCGGCCCAGCGGCGCGCCGTTGTCCCCCTGCGCGACCCCTTCCTGGGCGGCGGAGCCGTCAGGGACGATCAGCCCGATCGGCAGGTCGGCCGCCATGACCTTCCAGGTGGCGTTCGAGCGGCGGAGCTCGCGCTTCAGCCAGGCCGACTGCTCGGCCCCCAGAAGGGCGTTCTCCTGCGTCGGGGAGTTGTTGGCGTCGTTCGGCGACTTGTAGGTGCGCATGTCGAGCACGAAGACGTCCAGCAGAGGACCGTAGGAGATCTTGCGGTAGATGCGTCCGGAGCGGGACGACCTCATCGGCGTGTACTCGAAGGCGGCGCGGCGGGCGCGGGCGGCCAGGACGTCCACGCGCTTCTCGGTGTACTGGGGGAGGTCGAGGATCTCGCCGGGATACCAGTTGTTCACGGTCTCGTGGTCGTCCCACTGGTAGATCATCGGGACGCGGGCGTTGAAGGCCCGGAGGTTGGCGTCCAGGAGGTTGTAGCGGAACTGGCCGCGATATTCCGCGAGGGTCTGCGCGACGGCCGACTTCTCCGGCGTCACGATGTTCCGCCAGGTCCGGCCGTCCGGCAGCGTCACCGTCTCGGTGAGCGGGCCGTCGGAGTAGACGAAATCGCCGCTGCACAGGAAGAAGTCGGGGTCGACGGCGCCCATCGCCTTGAAGATCCGGTAGCCGCCGAGGTCGGGGTTGATGCCCCAGCCCTGGCCCGCGAGGTCGCCCGACCAGACGAAGCGGATGTCCCCGCGGCCTCGCGGCGCGGTGCGGAAACGGCCCGCCACCGGCTCGGACGTCAGGCGCCGGTCGAGGTCGGACAGCCGCACGCGGTAATACACCTCCTCGCCGTCCGGGAGGCCGCGCAGCAGCGTCTTGCCGGTGAGGTCCGTCTCCGGCGTCAGGACGGGGCCCTGCACCGTCCGGGCATGGCGGAAGTCGGGGCGGCGGCTCACCTCCACCAGCATCCGGGCGGGACGGTCGGAGCGCACCCACACCACACCCTCGCGGGCCGTCACGTCCCCGCTCTGCACGCCGTGGGTGAGCCGCGGGCGGTCGCCGCGCAGGAGGGCCGCCGCGCGCGGCGTCGCGCTCGCCGATCCGCCGCCGAGCAGGGCGAACGCCGCCCCGCCTGTCGTGGCGAGGCCACCGCGCAGCATGCTTCGACGGTCCATGAACGCTCCATTCGTTCCGCCCCGGGTCCGGTCCCGTGTCCCGGACGCATGATCCGCGTGCCGGACGGATACCCGGTGGACACTCGATGATCGGCTTGACAAGCTTTGGTGACCGAGTGTCTCCTTGTACGCATGTCGGCGCGCACCCTCTCTGACAGCCCCGTGGCCCTGGGCCGCGTGGCCAGCGCGCTGTGTCCTTCGTGTTGTCGCTGAAGCCCGTTCGCTTCCCTTTCCAGCAGACACACGAATACGAAGGACCTCCCTGTGGACCTCTCCGTGGCTCCCGACATCACGATGCACGGCCAGGACGACCCGCATGACCGCGCGCTCGCGGTCCGTCCGCCGACGGTCGGGCAGCTCGCCGCCCGGGTCAGCGACCTCGCCAGACGTCCGGCGGAATGGTGGCGGCTCGTCGGTTTCGACACCGCCGGCCCCGTGCACGTCGAACTGGCCGACCAGGTGTGGCTCACCACCTGGCCGCCCGGCCATGGCGGGACCGTCCACGGGCAGGTCAGCACGCTGATCGCGGGCGAGCTGGCGGAGGTGACGATCGCGGAGTGCGGGGTCACCGAGCGGCCGCTGCGGGCCAACCGGGTCAGGGTGCACGGCGGACCGCACGCCCTGACGAACCCCGGACCCGCGTTCGCGGTCAGCCTCCACGCAGGCACACTGACTCCGCCGGGTCCCTCGGCGCCGCCCGTCACAGCCGACGGCGCGTCCGTCGGCCCGGCGCCCGTCCAGGCAGCGGCGACCCCGTCAGGACGTTCAACAGGGTGATCGGGCGTCAGCGTTCGCTGGCCAGTCAGCGTTCGCCGGACAGGTAAGGGGACGCGGCCTCGCGGCCGATGAGGGGCAGCAGCGCGAAGTAGGTCAGGGACGGCAGCAGCGACGGCAGCTCCTCCGCCTCGCCCGTCTCCATCTGGACGTGGATCGCGCTGTAGATGCCGCCGACGATCGCGTCCGCCACCGCGGGCGGGAAGGGCGCCCCCGACGGGTCGGCGGCGAAGAACGCGCGGAACCGGTTGAGGTTGTCGATGCGCGCCTGCCTGACCTGCGGGCCCGCCGCGTTCGCCTCGACCAGCGACGCCCGCGCGAACCGCGGCTCCCGGGCGAGCGCGGCGAGCATCGTGCGCAGCACCGCGTGGATCCCGTCCGGCCAGGACGGCGCCGCCTCGTACGCCTCCGTCATGCGGCCGAGCAGGATGTCCATGCCGCGCTGGTAGGCGGCGAGGAAGCACTCGTCCAGGTCGGCGAAGTGCGCGTAGAAGGTCTTCTTCGTGACGCCGGCGCCCTCGGTGACCCGGCTGATCGTGGTGTGGGCGAAGCCGTGCTCGGACACCACGTGGACGAACGCGTCGATGAGCCGCTCGCGCTGGATGCCGGCGACGGTCTCGGGGGAGAGCCCGTGCCGTCCCGGCTTGATGGCGCGCCCCGGGTCCAGCGCGGACCGGGAGCCGGGCAGCACGCCGGTGTCGCCCGCCTCCGGCGCGCCGGTCTGACTGGACATGCGACCTCGTTCCGATCACCTGCTGTCGGGGTCAGGTTACTTCCCGTCCCCGGCGGGCGTCGGCGCCAGCCCCCGGCGACCGGCGCCGAGGCAGGTCCAGGCGGTGTCAGCGCAGGTCGCGGCGGCGCGAACGGGTCAGCACGCGGACCGTCCCGACCAGGCCGAGGCCGATCAGCACCACCGGCAGCAGCGTCGTCGCGGGCAGGACGTTCTCGTCCGTCAGCCCGTCCGCGAGGAACAGGCTCGCGAGTGCCAGGAAGAACAGCCCGGTGATGGGCCCCGCCGGGTCGAACCGGCGCCGCTTGGACGGGTTCCGCATGTCGGTCCTCCCGATCTCGTCCCCTGTACCGGCCGCGGTGTCGGCCCCTGTACCGGCCACGGTGTCAGCCACGGTGCACGTTCACGTCGCCGACCTTCCCGCGTATCCGGAGGACGATCATCGGCGGGTCGCCGGCCGGTGCGCCCTCGGGCTCCAGCGTCCGGACGACCCTGGCCCGCGGGCCGCTGGTCGTCCGGTTGTCGACGCGCAGATCACCGAGCGCGATCTTCGCGTCCACCTGGACGCGGGCGGTCCGCGGCACGCGGATCTCCAGCCCGCCGAGCGCGACCTCGGCGTCGATCGTGACGCGCTGCCCGGCGGTCATGCGGAGCGAGGTGAGGTCGAGGTCGCCCTGGCCGACGCCGACCTTGTACACCTGGTTCGTCTGCGCGACGTCCGTGGGACGCCATTCGACCTCGCCGTATTCGGCGTTGCGCGGCGCCTCGCCCGCGACGGTGGTGGTCAGCATGGCCAGGGTCAGCACGGTCCCCGCCGCCGCGAGGCCCCGCGTCCGGAACCAGCCGCCGATGACCAGGCCGATCCCGATGACCGCGAGCGCGGGCGCCATGACGATCAGCCAGGAGTCCGGGTAGGGGTAGCCCTGGGCGACCGGGATCATCGCGGCACCGGCCGCCATGGCCGCCAGCAGCGAGATCGTGGTGGCCGGCGAGCGGCGGTGGTCGCGCGGGAGCCCGGCCGCCCGGGCGCCCGGCCGGTCGTCGTGCAGGGTGTCGGTCTGCGCCGCCGAGTAGGCCGCCAGGTCGATCATGCCCTCGGGCAGGCCGCCGCCGCCCGGAGCGGCGGACGGAGCGGTGGACGGCGCGTCCTTGAACAGGGACACGCCGATGACGATCGTCTCCGACCCGGTCTCCTTCGCGGACGGCCGCGGCGGATGCCCGGCCAGCCGTTCCGGGACGGACCGCGCCACCGACACCAGGTCCACGCCCCGCGAATGCGCGACCAGCAGCGCCAGCCCGAACACGACCCCCAGGGCGATCGTGTCGGTGACCTCGGCGCCGAACAGGCTGAACACGACGCCCGCGGTCAGCAGCGCGCCGAGGACCGACAGCACCGCCGGGGCGTCGAACCACCGCTTGCACAGCGACTCCGCGACCGACGACCGGTCCGGACCCGCGGGCATCAGCAGTGCCGCCGCCACGTAGAGGAAGACCCCCTGGCCGTGCGCGAGGACCAGAATCGCGAACCCCACGCGGAAGACGACCGGGTCGATGCCGGTGTAGCGGCCGAGCCCCGTGCACACTCCGGCCAGCACGGACCGTCCGCCGCCGCGTGTCAGCCGCTCGTATCCCTGGACGTCCTGGACGTTCTGCCGCCCGCCGTCCTGCCGCCCGCCCTCGTGACGGCCGCTTTCCTGGTCGCTGCCCATGGTGCCCATCCTGACGTGCGGCGTCCCGGGAGCGGTATCGGGGACGTCCCTGACCCGACCCTGAGGAAAGCCGGGGGTGTGCCCTGATGCGGTTCGCGGGCGGGCGTGTGACGATCGTTGCCGTGGGAGAACCTTGGAAAGGGCGGCGGTGAGCGAGGAGTCGGCAGGTCAGCCCGGTGCGGCGACCGCGCCGGGCGCGGCGTCCGCGACGCCCGCCCCGGGCGCGACGGCCGTCGCCGCGCCGCCGCTGCCACCGCACGACTCGGGACGCCTGCAGCGCGCCGGGGACGGCAAGCTCATCGCGGGCGTCTGCCGCGGCCTGGCCGAGCACCTCGGTGTGGAAGCGCTGATCGTCCGCGCCGCGTTCGTGCTGCTGACGGTGGCGAGCGGGCTCAGCGTCGCCGCGTACATCGCGTTCTGGATCCTGGTCCCCGCGGCCGAGAAGCCCGAGAAGGCAGGCAAGACCGAGAGGCTCGAAACAGCGGGGACCCGGCGGCGCGGCCGCGACTGGGGCCAGCTGCTGGCGTACGCGGCGGTCACGATGGGCCTGTCCGCGCTTCCGTGGGGTGCGGCCGGGCCCGTCCAGTGGGCGCTGTGGCCGTTCGTCGTCGGCGGCGTCGGCGCGGCGATCCTCTGGCAGCAGGCCGACCGCGACCAGCGGCAGCGGTGGACGCTCCCGCTCCGGCAGCGCTGGCTCCGCAGCGTTCTCGGCCTCCTGCTGGTCGTCGGCGGCATCGGCGGGTTCGTCGCGCAGAAGGTCGAGGCCGCCCAGGCCCGCTCCGTCGTCATCGCCATGCTGATCATCCTCACCGGGGTCGCGGTGATCGTGACGCCGTGGGTGGTCCGGCTCTGGCAGGACCTCGACGCCGAGCGGCACGAGCGCATCCGCTCCCAGGAGCGCGCCGAGCTGGCCGCGCACATCCACGACTCGGTGCTGCACACGCTGACCCTCATCCAGCGGAACGCGCACGACACCCGCGAGGTGCAGCGCCTCGCCCGGTCCCAGGAGCGGACGCTGCGGACCTGGCTCTACCAGCCGCGCGCCGACCCCGACCAGACGTTCGCCGCCGCGATCAGGGCGGTCGCGGGGGAGGTGGAGGACGACCACGGCGTGCCGATCGAGATCGTCTGCGTCGGCGACACGGCGCTGGACGAGCGGCTCGGCGCGACGCTGCAGGCCGCGCGGGAGGCGATGGTGAACGCCGCGAAGTACGCCGAGGCGCCGTCGGTGTCGGTGTACGCGGAGGTGGAGGGCGACGAGGTCGCCATCTTCGTCCGCGACCGCGGCAAGGGATTCGACCTCGACCAGGTCCCGGACGACCGGATGGGCGTCCGAGGGTCCATCATCGGACGTATGGAGCGCAACGGTGGCAAGGCCACCGTCCGGACGGCGCCGGGCGAGGGCACCGAGGTGCGCTTGGAGATCAGGAAATCGTGAGCGGGGCGAACCGTGCGCGGGGGATCGTTCCCCAGCGGCGGATCGTTCCTCAAGGGAGCAGGGCGTGAGCGAGGCGTTGAAGAAGGTCGTGCTGGTCGACGACCACCAGATGTTCAGGACAGGCGTCAAGGCGGAACTCGGCGGCGGCGTCGAGATCGTCGGGGAGGCCGGCGACGTGGACGAGGCCGTCGCGGTGATCCGGGCGGCGCAGCCGGACGTGGTGCTGCTGGACGTGCACCTGCCCGGCGGCGGCGGGATCGAGGTGCTGCGCCGGCTGCACGGGGCCGTCACGTCCAAGTTCCTGGCGCTGTCGGTCTCGGACGCGGCCGAGGACGTGATCGGCGTCGTCCGGGGCGGCGCCCGCGGCTACGTCACCAAGACGATCTCCGGGCCGGAGCTGACCGACGCGATCGGACGGGTCGCGGACGGCGACGCCGTGTTCTCGCCGCGCCTCGCCGGGTTCGTCCTGGACGCGTTCGCCGCCACGGACGCGCCCGCCGTCGACCCCGAGCTCGACCAGATCACCCAGCGGGAGCGGGACGTCCTGCGGCTGATCGCCCGCGGCTACGCCTACAAGGAGATCGCCAAGGAGCTGTTCATCTCGGTCAAGACGGTCGAGACGCACGTCAGCAGCGTCCTGCGGAAGCTGCAGCTGTCCAACCGGCACGAGCTGTCGCGCTGGGCCGCCGCCCGCCGACTCGTCTGACCCGCGTGGGCCCGCACCGGCTTGCTCTGCCGGGGCGACCGGGCTGATCTTGGGCAAACAACAATGAATGCCCATTCGGTGACATGGCGTAAACAATTTCGGGGCAAGTGTAAGCAAATCGTCATATTCGTTTTGGGTGCATCATGATCGTCCCCGCCGCGCGGTGTGGGACAGTCCCTCTTCATGAGCTATCCCCCCGGACCCGGACATCCCGGTCCCGCTCCTCACGATCCGTACCAACCTTCGCCCGCGCCGGGCGCGCCCGGCGCGCTGGGCTGTCTCTTATACCCATCTGATGCTCCCTAT
>NZ_VCKW01000131.1 GCF_005889715.1 Actinomadura soli | reverse complement strand
CCACCCCCGCCCTTGAGCGACGGAGAGGCGCCGATGACCCGATCGACTTCCCGGAACCGCCGACGCGGGTTCCGCCTCCGCACCGCGACCGGCGCCGGGCTGCTGCTGGTCCCGCTCGCCGTGTCCTGCGGGTCCGGCGACGACTCCGGCGGGTCGGGCGCCATCAAGATCGGCGTTCCGGCGCCGCTGAGCGGGGACTCCGCCTCCGCCGGGCAGGACATCCTCGCCGCCGCCAGGGTCGCCGCCGACGAGATCAACAAGGCGGGCGGCGTGGACGGCCGCGACGTCCAGATCGTCGAGGCCGACGACCAGTGC
Source organism: Actinomadura soli (assembly GCF_005889715.1). GTDB lineage: Bacteria > Actinomycetota > Actinomycetes > Streptosporangiales > Streptosporangiaceae > Spirillospora > Spirillospora soli. The sequence continues at coordinate 23,841 of NZ_VCKW01000131.1, read as the reverse complement.
AGCGCCCAGCAGGGCGCGCAGGCCGCGCAGAAGCTCCTCAACAGCGGGGTCGTGGCGGTCGCCGGCGGGTACTGCTCCAGCGCGGCCGTGCCCGCGATCCCGATCTTCGGGCGGCGGAGCGTCCCGTTCGTGCTGGACGCGTCCACGAACCCGGGGCTCACCGACACCGGGAAGGGCAAGGTGTTCCGCACCTGCGGGCGCGACGACAACCAGGGCCTCGTCGCCGCGAAGTTCATGACCGGGCAGCTCGGCGCCAAGCGCATCGCGCTCCTGCACGACAACACCACCTACGCCAAGGGCCTCGCGGACGCGACGGCGAACTCGGCGAAGCAGGCGGGCGGGCAGGTCGTGTACCAGGACGCGCTGCAGCCCGGCCAGTCCGACTACAGCCCCGTCCTGACCAAGGTGGCCTCGACGAAGCCGGACGTCCTGTACTTCACCGGGTACTTCGCCGAGGCGGGCCTGCTGATGAAGCAGCGCAAGCAGCTCGGGCTGAAGTTCGCGCTGATGGGCGGGGACGCGACGACCGACTCGACGGTGCTGAAGACGGCGGGCACGGCGGCCGACGGGTACATCGCCACCACCGCGCCGCTCGCCAAGGACCTGCCCGCCGCCGCCAAGTTCGTCGCCGCCTACAAGGCCGCGCACAACGCCGACCCCGGGCCGTTCTCGGTGTACGAGTACGACGCGGTGAAGGTCATCGCGAAGGCGATCGAGGACGCCGGGTCCACGAAGGGCAAGGACGTCATCGACGCGCTGCGCAAGATGAAGGACTTCCCGGGCATCACCGGGCCGATCACGTTCGACGACAAGGGCGACCGGACCGACCCGCTGTACATCACCGTCCAGGTCCAGGGCGGAGCGTTCACCGCCTACAAGAAGCTCGACAAGTCCGGCGGCACCTGGGTGGACGCCAAGACGTCATGACCGAACTATGAGCGAATTCGTCCAGTACCTCGTCAACGGGCTGACGATCGGGGCGTTCCTCGCGCTGATCGCGCTGGGCTACTCGATGATCTACGGCGTGGTGCGCCTGATCAACTTCGCGCACGGGGACGTGTTCATGATCGGCGCGTTCGCCGGGTTCGGGACGCTGACCACGCTCGGCGTGACCGGCGGGATGGCGCTGCCCGCGATCGTCGCCGCCGTCCTCGTCGGCGCGCTGGCGACCGGCGTCGTCGGCACCGGGATCGCGAAGGCGGCCTACGTCCCGCTGCTGGCCTCGCCGCGGCTGGCGCTGCTGATCGCCGCGATCGGGGTGTCGCTGGCGCTGCAGGAGGGCGTGAAGGTCCTCACCGACGCGCGGTTCAAGTCCTACCCGAACACGCTGGACGGCGGGCAGATCTTCAGCGGGTCCGTCCGCGTCACCTGGGGGCAGCTCGCGCTGGTCGTGCTTTCGGTGGCGCTGATGGCCGGGCTGTGGCTGTTCGTGACCCGCACGGTGACCGGGACGGCGATGCGCGCCCTCGCGATGGACCGGGACGCCGCCCGGCTGCAGGGCATCAACGTCGAGCGGCTCATCCTCGTCACGTTCTTCATCGGCTCGCTGCTGGCGGGCGCGGCGGGCGTGATGTACGGGCTGTACTACGTGCAGATCAGCTTCGGCATGGGGTTCCTGATCGGGCTGCGCGCGTTCACCGCCGCCGTGCTCGGCGGCATCGGGAACCTGCCGGGGACGATGGTCGCGGGCGTCGCCATCGGGCTCGTCCAGTCGTTCTCGGCGGGGTACGTCTCGTCCCGCTGGACCGATGTGATCATCTTCGGGCTGCTCATCGGGGTGCTGGCGCTGAGACCCACCGGCCTGTTCGGCGAACGCGTCGTGGAGCGCGCGTGAAGGCCCGCGTGAGGGAGCGCCTGCCCGGCCTCGGGCGCTGGGAGACGCCCGCCCGGTACGGGGGCTGGCCGCTGCTGATCGTCGTGGCGCTCGTCGCGGGCCAGGTGATGGACGACTACGGCCTGACCGTCGGCGCGACGATCCTGATCTACGCGATCCTCGGCCTCGGCATCAACATCGTCGTCGGGTACGCGGGCCTGCTGGACCTCGGCTTCGCGGCGTTCTTCGCGATCGGCGCGTACACGGCGGGCCTGCTGATGGTGGAGCTGGAGTGGAACTTCTGGCTCACGCTGCCCGCCGCCGTGGCCGCCGCGGCGGTCGCCGGCGTCGTGATCGGGTATCCGACGCTGCGGCTGCGCAGCGACTACCTCGCCATCGTCACGCTCGGCTTCGGCGAGATCATCCGGCTCACGGTGATCAACCTGGAGGTCACCGGCGGGCCGAACGGCCTCACCGGCATCCCGCCGGTGACGCTCGGCGGGCGCGAGATCGTCATGCCGCGCGACTTCTACCACCTGTCGCTGGCGTTCTTCGTCGTCGTGCTGGCGCTGACCGCGCTGCTCGCCCGGTCCCGGCTCGCGTACGCGTGGCGGGCGATCAGGTCCGACGACACCGCGGCCGAGGCGGTCGGCGTCCCGGCGCGGCGGGTGAAGCTGCTCGCCTACGTCCTCGGCGCGATGACCGGCGCGGTCGCCGGGCCGCTGAACGCCGCGCAGCTCGGCACCGTCGACCCGTCCAGCTTCACGTTCCTGACCTCGCTGATGATCCTGCTCGTGGTGATCATCGGCGGGATGGGCAGCCGGCCCGGCGTGGTGATCGGCGCCGTGGTGATCATCGCGCTGCCGGAGATCCTGCGGAGCGTCCAGGAGTACCGGGGGCTGTTCTTCGCGCTGCTGCTGATCCTGATCGTCCTCCTGCGCCCGCAGGGCGTGTGGCCCTACCGTCCCCGCCGCTTCCGCCTCCCCGAGAAGGCCGGGCCAGCGCCCGCGCTCCCGTCCGCGAAGGGCACGCTGCTGGAGGTCGGCGGGCTGTCCCGCAGCTTCGGCGGCGTCACGGCCGTCGACGGGCTCGGGCTCCGCGCGGACGCCGGGCAGGTCGTCAGCGTCATCGGCCCGAACGGCGCGGGCAAGACCACCGCGTTCAACTGCATCACCGGGATGATCCCGCCGTCCGCCGGGACCGTCGTGCTCGCCGGGCGGAACGTCCGGGGCAAGGCCCCGCACCGGGTCGCCGCCGCCGGGCTCGCCCGCACGTTCCAGAGCATCCGGCTGTTCGACGAGATGACGGTCGCGGAGAACGTGCTGATAGGCCGGTTCGCCCGCGACCGCGGCCTGCTCCGCCCGCTCTCCCGCGAGGACGCCGACACCGTCCGCCGCTGCCTGGACTTCGTCGGCCTGCTGGACGCCGCCGACCGCCCCGCGGGCGGCCTCGCCTACGGCGACCGGCGCCGCCTTGAGATCGCCCGCGCCCTCGCCGGGGACCCCCGCGTCCTGCTGCTGGACGAGCCCGCCGCCGGCGCCAACCCCACCGAGAAGCGGGCGCTGATGGAGCTGATCGCCCGGATCAGCGCGCTCGGCGCCGCGGTCGTGCTGATCGAGCACGACGTCGCGCTCGTCATGTCGATCTCCGACCGGGTGACCGTCCTGGAGTACGGCCGGACGATCGCCGAGGGCCCGCCCGCCGAGATCCAGGAGGACCAGCGGGTCATCGCCGCCTACCTCGGCGTCCCCGACGACCCGGAGACCGACCTCGTCACGGAGGTCCTGCGGTGACGCTCCTCCAGGTCAGCGACCTGCACAGCCGGTACGGGCAGGTCGAGGCGCTGTCCGGGATCTCGTTCGAGGTCGGCGACGGCGAGATCGTCGCGCTGCTCGGCAGCAACGGCGCGGGCAAGACCACCACGCTCCGCACGATCACCGGGCTGCACCGGGCCCGGTCCGGACGCGTCGAGTTCGACGGCCGCGACATCACCCGGCTGGACGCGCACAAGGTCGTCGCGGCCGGGCTCGGGCACGTCCCGGAGGGACGGCGCGTGTTCCCGGCGCTGAACGTCGCCGAGAACCTGCTGCTCGGCGGCTACCTCCGCCGCCGCGACCGGAGCGCCGTCGCGGCCCGCCGGGAGGAGGTGTACGAGATGTTCCCCCGGCTCGGGGAGCGGCGCGGCCAGCTCGCCGGGCTGCTGTCGGGCGGCGAGCAGCAGATGCTCGCGATCGGCCGCGCGCTGATGCTGCGCCCCCGCCTCCTCGCCTTGGACGAGCCGACGATGGGCCTCGCCCCGCAGATGGCGCAGCAGGTGCTGCGCGTGATCCGGGAGATCCGCGGGCAGGGCGCCACGATCCTGATCGTCGAGCAGAACGCCCACCAGACGCTCCGCCTCGCCGACCGCGCGTACGTGCTGGAGACGGGCCGCATCGTCCTGTCCGGCCCGGCCTCCGAGCTCGCGCAGGACGACCGCGTCAAGGCCGCCTACCTCGGCGGCGACCCCGCCATCGAGGCGCAATGAGCGGGGTCACCGACTCCCGGTGAGGAGGCGTCCGGCCGCCTCCTCGATGGCCTCCTCGGAGAGCAGGACGTGCTGGGCGGCGTCGCCGAGGGGGATGAAGCTGTCCTCGCTGGTGACCCTCGCCGTGCGGCCCTGGAAGCCGGCGTCGGCGAGCGCGGTGAGGACGGCCTCGGACACGCCGCCGGTGCGGCGCGTCTCGTCCGCGATCAGGACGGCGCCGGTGGCGCGGGCCTCGCGGAGCAGGTCGCCGTCAGGCAGCGGCGCGAGCCAGCGCAGGTCGAGGACGCGGCACCGGACGCCGCGCGCCTCCAGGCGGCGGGCGGCGCGCAGGCTCATCCGCAGCCCGTTCGCGAACGTCACGATGGTGAGGTCGCGTCCCTCCCCGTACGTGCGGGCCCGCCCGATCGGCACGAGCCCGCCGGACGGTGCCAGCCAGCCGTCGTCGCCGTCGTCGTGCAGGTCGCGGGCGTGGTAGAGCGCGATCGGCTCCAGGAACACGCAGACGCGCCCGTCCTCCTCGGCGGCGTCCACGCAGGCGCGCAGCATGCCCGCGGCGTCGTCGGGTCGTGCCGGTGAGGCGATGACGAGGCCGGGGATGTCGCGCAGCGCGGCGACGGCGTTGTCGTTGTGGAAGTGGCCGCCGAAGCCCTTCTGGTAGGCGTAGCCGGGGACGCGGACGACCATCGGGTTGCGGTACCGGCCCGACGAGAAGAACCCCATCGTCGCCGCCTCACCGCGGATCTGGTCGGCGGCGTTGTGCAGGTAGGCGAGGTACTGGATCTCCGCGACCGGCAGCATCCCGGCCAGGCCGAATCCGAGCGCGAGGCCGAGGATCGACTGCTCGTCCAGGATCGTGTCGAACACCCGCGCCGCCCCGGCCCGCTTCAGCAGGCCGCGCGTGACCCCGTAGACGCCGCCCTTGCGGGCCACGTCCTCGCCGAACACGACCAGGCCGGGGCGTTCGCCGAGCAGGTCGCCGAGCGTCCGGTTGACGGCCTGCGCGAACGTCACCGGCTCCCCGCTCGGCGGCGCCGCGTCCCGGGTGGTCGCGGCGGGGCGGAGGGGGGCCATGACCTCGGCGGCGGACGAGAGGCGCCGCGCCCCGGCCGCCTTCCCGGCGAGGGCCATCACCTCGGCGCGCTTCGCCTCGTAGCGCTCGACGATCTCGTCCGGCGCCGCCACGCCGGTGTCGACGAGCAGCCGCGCCGTCCGCAGCAGGGGGTCGCGGTCGAGGTCGGCGGCCAGTTCGGCGGGGGCCCGGTAGGACGCTTCGACGTCGGAGCCCGCGTGGCCCATCAGCCGGACGGTCCGCAGATGCAGGAACGCGGGGCGGCGGTGCTCCCGCACCCAGCCGGCGGCCTGCGACGCGACCGCGAGGGCGTCCGCGAGGTCGCATCCGTCCGCCTGGAAGTAGGCGAGCCCTGGACGCGACCCGTAGGCGGCGTGGATCCAGCCGGGCGGCGTGCGGACGCTGATCCCGATGCCGTTGTCCTCGCAGACGAACAGGAGCGGCAGCGGGAGGCCCTGGAAGCCGGTGTTGACGGCGGCGTTGATGGCGCCCGTGGCCGTGGAGTGGTTGGCGGACGCGTCACCGAAGCTGCACACGGCCACGGCGTCGCGCGGCCATGGGGTCTCGACACTGAGCCGGGCGGCGCGTTCGATGGCGAAGGCGACGCCGAGCGCGCGCGGGAGATGCGACGCGATCGTGGACGTCTGCGGGATGACGTGCAGGCGGTGGCTTCCGAACACCTTGTGGCGCCCGCCCGCGATGGGTTCCTCGGCCGCGGCGACCAGGCCCAGCAGCACGTCGCGGAGCGGCTCCCCGCCGGGCACCTGGCGTGCGCGTTCCAGGAAGAACGCGCCCGACCGGTAGTGCAGCAGTGCCGGGTCGTCCGGGCGGAGCGCGGCGGCGACGGCGGCGTTCCCCTCGTGGCCGGACGACCCGATCGTGTAGAAGCCGCTGCCCTCGGACCGGAGCCACCGGGCGGCGAGGTCGAGGTGCCTGCTGCCGAGTTGGGCGTCGAACAGCTCCAGGAGCCGCTCGCCGCCCGGCGGGCCGGGCGGGACCGGCGCGGCCGGCGGCCTGAGAGCGGCGGCCCTCTCCAGGAAGTGGACGTCGGCGGGCTCGGGCATGCGGTCTCCTGCGTGGATCGTGGCGCGGTTCGAGCATGGGACGCCGCCGGTGCCGGGGTCGACTCCGCAAGCCCCCGAACAGGTTGGCGGTTGGCCAAGGAACGCTTAACGGCGTCCCGTGGAGAGCCTCAGCCGGGCTTGGCCTCGCGGTAAGGAAGCCGCGCTCTTCCCGATCTTGGCGCGAGGGGCCTCGCCTGTTCACGCTGGACTCGTGCTCTCCTCCGTCATCGGCGGCGCCCGGATCCCGGCCGGAGCGCGCCCGTACCGTTCCACCGACCCGTCCCGCGGGGCCGAGGTGGTCGCCGAGGTGTCCCTCGCGGACGCGGGCGACCTCGTCCGCGCCTGCGCCGCCGCCCGCGCGGCGCAGGACGCCTGGCGGGACGTGCCGCCGCCCGTCCGCGGCCAGGTGGTCGCCGCGGTCGGACGGCTCGTCGAGGCGAACAAGGAGGCGCTGGCCCGCGTCGTCACCCGCGAGGTCGGCAAGCCGTACGCGGAGGCGCTCGGCGAGGTCCAGGAGATCGCCGACACCTGCGCGTTCTTCCTCGGGGAGGGACGGCGGCTGTACGGGCAGACGGTGCCGTCGGAGATGCCCGACAAGCAGCTGTTCACGTTCCGCGACCCGGTCGGGGTCGTCACGGTGATCACGGCGGGGAACTTCCCGGTGGCGGTGCCGTCCTGGTACATCGTCCCGGCGCTGCTGTGCGGGAACGCGGTCGTGTGGAAGCCCGCCGAGTACGCGGCGGCGTGCGCGGAGGCGTTCTACCAGCTGTTCGCGCACGCGGGAGTGCCGGACGGCGTCCTCAACGTCGTCTACGCGGACGGCCCGGAGACCTATCAGGGGCTGGAGCGGGCTCTCGGCCAGGGACTGGTCGACAAGGTCGGCTTCACCGGGTCCACCGAGGTCGGGTCGCGGATCGGCGAGCTGTGCGGGCGGCACCTCCAGTCGCCGTGCCTGGAGCTGGGCGGCAAGAACCCGATGGTCGTCACCGGGGACGCCGACCTGCCGCTCGCCGTCGAGGGCGCGCTGTTCTCCGGGTTCGGGACGGCCGGGCAGCGCTGCACATCGCTGGGCACGGCGATCGTGCACGAGTCGGTGCACGGCGAGTTCGTCCGGCTGCTGGACGAGGCGGCGCGCGCCGCCGTGATCGGAGACCCGACGGGCGACGTCCTGTACGGGCCGCTGATCAACGAGCGGTTCGCGGACGGGTTCGAGAAGGCGCTCGGCTGGATCGGCCCGCACCACACCGTGCACGGCTCGTCCGCGACCGGCCGGATCACGGCGGCGGCGCCGCGTGCCGGCTTCACCGGCGACGCAGAGGCGGGCCTCTACTACCACCCGGCGATCGTGGACGGCGTCGGCCCCGCCGACGAGCTGTTCATGAACGAGACGTTCGGCCCGGTCATCGGCGTCGCGAAGTACCGGACGCTGGACGAGGCGATCTCCCTCGCCAACGCGCCCGGCTACGGGCTGTCGGCGTCCATCTACACGACGGACCCGGCGGCGGTGTTCGCGTTCCGGCGGCGGATCTCCGCAGGGATGGTCAGCGTGAACAACTCGACGTCCGGCGCGGAGGCGCACCTGCCGTTCGGCGGCAACGGCCGGTCCGGGAACGGCAGCCGCCAGTCGGGCGTGTGGGTGCTGGACCAGTTCACCCGCTGGCAGTCGATGAACTGGGACCACTCCGGACGGCTCCAGAAGGCGCAGATGGACGTCCTGGAGGTCAGCCCCGACCTCGGTTTCCGGCTGTAGGAGCGGCCCGTGCGGACCCCCCTGAACGGCAGGGCCGAGGTCGTCATCGTCGGCGGCGGCGTGATGGGCACGAGCATCGCGTTCCACCTCGCCGAGGCCGGGGTGCGGCGCGTGGTGCTGGTGGAGCGCGGCGAGCTGGGCTCCGGGTCGACGTGCAAGGCGGCCGGCGGGGTGCGGGCGCAGTTCTCCGACGAGGTCAACATCCGGCTCGGCGCCCGCAGCCTGGATGCGTTCGCGCGGTTCGGCGAGCGTCCGGGCCAGGAGATCGACCTCCGCCGGGTCGGCTACCTGTTCCTGCTGTCGCGGCCCGAGGACGTGGCGGCGTTCGAGCGGGGCGTGGCCCTGCAGAACGACCTGGGCGTCCCGAGCCGGATGATCCCGGCGGCGCAGGCGCGGCGGCTGTCCCCGCTGATCGAGACGGACGGGCTGCTGGCCGCCGCGTTCTCCCCCGACGACGGGCACTGCACGCCGGAGTCGGTCGTCCTCGGGTACGCGAGCGGCGCGCGGCGGCACGGCGCGACGATCCTCACGCACTGCGAGGTCGCCGGCATCGAGACGGACGGCGGCGGGATCAGGGCGGTCGGGACGAGCCGGGGCCGCATCGCGACGTCCGCGGTCGTCTGCGCGGCCGGGGCCTGGTCGGCGGCGGTCGGCGCGATGGCGGGCGTCGAGCTGCCGGTGGAGCCGCTGCGGCGGCAGATCGTGTTCACCGAGCCGATCCGGGACCTGCCGCGCCCGGTCCCCATGACGATCGACTTCGCGACGTCGTTCTACTTCCACGGCGAGGGCGAGGGCCTGATGCTCGGGATGTCCGACCCGGAGGAGCGGCCCGGGTTCCGCCTGGACCGCTCGGACGCCTGGCTGCCCCGCCTGACCGAGGCGATCGGGTCCCGCGCCCCGCGGCTCCTCGACGTCGGGCTCACCGGCGGCTGGGCGGGCCTGTACGAGGTCACGCCCGACCACAACGCGCTCATCGGGGAGGACGCCGGCGTGTCCCGGTTCCTGTACGCGACGGGCTTCTCCGGCCACGGGTTCCTGCAGGGCCCGGCGGTCGGCGAGGTCGTCCGCGACCTGTACCTCGGCCGGGAGCCGTTCACCGACGTGTCCCCGTTCAGCGCCGACCGGTTCGCCGGGGACGGCCCGCGCCCGGAGCTGAACCGTGTCTGACGTGCTCTCACTGATGGACGAGTGGGGCCCCGAGCGGGTCGTGTGCGTGTCCGACTCCCGCACCGGGATGCGCGGCGTCCTGGTCATCGACAACACCGCCCGCGGGATGGGCAAGGGCGGCATGCGGATGAGCGCGTCGCTGACGGTCGCGGAGGTGGCGCGGCTGGCGCGGGTCATGACCTACAAGTGGGCGGGCGTCGACCTGTTCTTCGGCGGCGCGAAGGCCGGGATCATGGCCGACCCGGGGTCGCCGGACCGGGAGGCGATCCTGCGGTCGTTCGTCCGGGCGCTTTCGCAGGAGATCCCCCGGCAGTACGTCGCGGGCCTCGACATGGGGCTGACCGAGCGGGACGCGGCGATCGTCCAGGACGAGCTGGCCGACCGGGGCGCGGCGGTCGGCACCCCGCATGTCCTCGGCGGCATGCCGTACGACGAGCTGGGCGTCACCGGCTACGGCGTCGCGGAGGCCGCCGACGCCGCCGCCCGGCACGCCGGGTCGTCGCTGCGGGGCGCGCGGGTCGTGGTGCAGGGGTTCGGCGCGGTCGGGCACGCCGCCGCCCGCCGCCTCCACGAGCTGGGCGCGGTGGTCGTCGCGGTCTCGACCGCGCGCGGCGCGCTGTACGACCCGGGCGGCCTGGACGTCGGGCGGCTCCTCGGCCTGCGGGCGGAGGCGGGCGACGCGGTCGTGCGGGAGTACGGCGGCGGGCGGCTCCTGGAGGTGGGCGCGGAGCTGCTCGTCCCGGCTGACGTCCTCGTCCCGGCGGCGCTGCAGGACGTCATCGACGCGGACGTCGCCGCGAACGTCCAGGCGGGCATCGTGGTGGAGGGCGCGAACCTGCCGACCGGGCCGGCGGCGCAGCGGGTCCTCGCGGCGCGCGGCGTCACGGTCGTGCCGGACTTCGTGGCGAACGCGGGCGGCGTCGTCGCGGCGGGCTTCGCCATGGACGCCCGCTACTCGGCGTTCCGCCCCGAACCGGACGCCGTGTTCGCGGCGGTGTCGGCGAAGATGCGGGAGAACACCGAGACGGTGCTCGCGGCGGCCCGCGCGCAGGGGACGACCACCCACGAGGCGGCGCTGGCGCTGGCGCGGCGGCGGGTGCGGGCGGCGATGGAGCTCAAGGGCCGGTTGCGTCGCTGATCTCGGCCTCGACGCCGCGGGCGATCTCGGTCAGCCCGCGCATCGCGTCCTTGACCAGCGGGTTGGTGTTGGTGACGCGGCGCAGGACGGTGACGTGCCGCTGCGGGGTGCGGCGGCTGAGCTTCAGCATCCGCAGGCCGGGCGCGGGCACGCAGCCGAGCGCCGGGACGAGCGCGATGCCGAGCCCGCAGCCGACGAGCCCGCACACGACCGCGTAGTCGTTGCTGCGGAACGCGATGTTCGGCGTGAACCCGGCGGTGCCGCACAACCGCAGCAGCGCCTGCGAGCCGGAGCTCTCCGGGCGGCTCGCGATCCACGTCTCCGACCGCAGCTCCCGGAGCCGGACGGTGCGCCCGCCCGCCAGCGGATGCTCCTCCGGCACGCACAGGACGAGGTGCTCGTCCATGACCGGCGTCTCCACGATCTGGTCGGGCCAGGTCCGCGGGAACAGGTCGTACCGGTAGACGAGCTGGAGGTCGAGGTCGCCGTCGAGGAGCTCGGGCAGCAGCTCGTCCGGCTCGCCCTCCGACAGCTTGATCTCGATGCCGGGCCGGACCCGGGACAGCTCCGCCAGCACCCGCGGCAGGATGCGGGCGCTGGCGGTCGGGAAGCTGCCGAGCTGCAGCGCGCCGCGCTCGCCGCTCGCGACCGTCCGCAGCTCGCGCTCCAGGGTGTCCAGGGCCGACAGGACGTCGTTGCCCTTGCTGACCATGAGGAACGCGGCGCTGGTGGGCCGGACGCTGCGGGCCCGGCGCTCGAACAGCACCAGGCCGCAGGCGCGCTCCAGTGCGGCGATCTGCTGGGAGACGGCGGAGGCGGTGTACCCGAGGTTGCGGGCGGCGTCCGCGAACGAGCCGGTGCGGACGACCTCGCGCACCGTCTGGATGTGCAGGGGACTGATCATGCGATGGCGCACCCCGTTCCACTGGCGGGCGGCGTCTCCCCCGCGGACGCCTTCTCCACATGATTAATCGTGTTCGGGCCTCTTGGCCACCAGAGTCAGCACGTCGTACTTGGCGACCGAGGCGCCCTCCTGGTTCGTGACGTCGGTGTCCCAGCGGACCTCGCCGTAGTCGGCGCCCTCGCGCGGCGTGATCTGCTTGGCGGTCAGGGTGACCGACAGCTCGTCGCCGGGCGTCACCGGTGTGAGGAACCGCAGGTTCTCCAGCCCGTAGTTCGCGAGGACGGGCCCGGGCGCGGGGTCCACGAACAGCCCGGCCGCGAACGACACGACGAGGTACCCGTGCGCGACGCGTCCGGGGAAGAACGGGTTGGCGCGGGCGGCGTCCTCGTCCATGTGGGCGTAGAAGGTGTCGCCGGTGAACTCGGCGAAGTGCTCCACGTCGTCAAGGGTGACGACGCGGGGCCCTCCGGCGGCGGTGTCGCCGACGCGCAGGTCCTCCAGGTACCTGCGGAACGGGTGCTCGTCGGTGACCGTCCGGTCGGTGCCGGGGACCCACCGCCCGGTGATCGCGGTGAGCATCGCGGGCCCGGCCTGGACGGCGGTGCGCCGCATGTGGTGGACGACGCCGCGGATCCCGCCCATCTCCTCACCGCCTCCGGCGCGTCCTGGCCCGCCGTGGACGAGCGCGGGCAGCGGCGAGCCGTGCCCGGTCGACTCGGCGGCGTTCTCGCTGTTCAGGACGAGGAGGCGGCCGTGCCACGGCGCGGTGCCGAGGACGACCCGCCGGGCGAAGTCGGCGTCGGCCGTCACGACCGACCCGGCGAGGCTGCCCCGCCCGCGGGCGGCCAGCTCGACCGCCCGCTCAGCGCCGTCGTAGGGGAGCAGCGTGCTGACCGGCCCGAACGCCTCGACCTCGTGCGGCTCGGCGCGTCCGGTGTCGTCGGCGCGCAGCAGGACCGGCGACATGAACGCGCCGCGCTCGGCGTCCGCGCCGGCGACGTCGACGTGCCCGGGGTCGCCGAAGACGGCCTGGCCCGCGTCCAGCAGCGCCTTCAGCGAGCGCCGCACCTCCTCGCGCTGGTCGAGGCTCGCGAGGGCGCCCATCCGCACGTCCGGGTCGGCCGGGTTCCCGACCGTGACCCTGGACAGCCGTTCCCGCGCCGCGTCGGCGACGTCGCCGATCAGCGCCGCGGGCACCAGGGCGCGGCGGATCGCGGTGCACTTCTGGCCCGCCTTGACGGTCATCTCCGCGACGAGCTGCTTGACGTACAGGTCGAACTCCCGCGTGCCGGGCGTCGCGTCCGGGCCGAGGATCGAGCAGTTCAGCGAGTCGGCCTCGGCGTTGAACCGGACCGCGTTGCCGACGATCGCGGGATGCGTGCGCAGCAGCCGGGCGGTTGACGCCGACCCGGTGAACGCGACGAGGTCCTGCTCGGTGAGGTGGTCGAGCAGGTCGCGCGGGTCGCCGCAGACCATCTGCACGCTCCCGTCCGGCAGGATGCCGGACTCGACGATCAGCTCCACCAGCCGTGCGGTCAGGTAGGCGGTCTGGCTCGCGGGCTTGATCAGGCTGGGCACCCCGGCGAGGAACGCGGGCGCGAGCTTCTCCAGCGGGCCCCACACCGGGAAGTTGAACGCGTTGATCTGCACCGCGACGCCGTGCGACGGGGTGCACAGGTGCTGCCCGACGAACGTGCCGCCCTTGCCGAGCGGTTCGACGTTCCCCTCGACCAGCACGGTGTCGTTCGGCAGCTCCCGCCTGCCCTTGCTCGCGTAGCCGAACAGGACGCCGATGCCGCCGTCCACGTCGAACTTCGCGTCGCCCAGGGTCGCGCCGGTGCGGGCCGACAGCGCGTAGAGCTCCTCGCGATGCTCCCGCAGGTGCGAGGCGAGCGCCTTCAGCAGCGCCGCGCGCTGGTGGAACGTCAGCTCGCGCAGCACCGGGCCGCCGGCCCTCCGCCCGTGTTCGAGCGCGGCGCCCATGTCGACGCCCGCCGAGGAGATCCGCGCGACCTCCTCCCCCGTGACCGCGTCGCGCAATGGCACGCCCTCGTCGTCCGGAGACTGCCAGGAACCCGACACATAGCTGCGCAGCACGACCACTGGGGACCTCCTCGTCCGGATATCTCTGAGTCTTATTGCCACCTTCGGCGCTGAAATACTCGTCGCCATGACCTACGCGGCGGACAGCGGACGATACGAGCGGATCCCCTACCGGCGGTGCGGGCGCAGCGGGCTGCGGCTCCCGGCGATCTCGCTGGGGCTGTGGCACAACTTCGGCGACGACCGTCCGCTGGACGCCCAGCGGGCGATCCTGCGGCGCGCGTTCGACCTCGGCGTCACGCACTTCGACCTCGCCAACAACTACGGGCCGCCCTACGGCTCCGCCGAGTCCAACTTCGGCCGGATCCTGCGGGAGGACTTCGCGCCCTACCGGGACGAGTTGATCATCTCGACGAAGGCCGGCTACGACATGTGGCCCGGCCCGTACGGCGAGTGGGGGTCGCGCAAGTACCTGCTCGCGAGCCTCGACCAGTCGCTGCGCCGGATGGGCGTCGACTACGTCGACATCTTCTACAGCCACCGTTTCGACCCCGAGACGCCGCTGGAGGAGACGATGGGGGCGCTGGACCGGGCCGTCCGGTCCGGGAAGGCCCTGTACGCGGGGATCTCGTCCTACTCCGCCGAGCGCACCGCCGAGGCGGCGGCGATCCTGCGGGAGATGGGCACGCCGCTGCTGATCCACCAGCCGTCCTACTCCATGCTCAACCGGTGGATCGAGGGCGGGCTGCTCGACACGCTCGGCGAGGAGGGCGTCGGCTGCATCGCGTTCTCGCCGCTGGCGCAGGGGATGCTGACCGGAAAGTACCTGGACGGCGTGCCCGAGGGGTCGCGGGCCAGCCGGGGGACGTCGTTCTCGGCGAGCCTGCTGACCGAGGAGAACGTCCGGCACGTCCGGACGCTCAACGAGATCGCCAAGGGCCGCGGGCAGACGCTGGCGCAGCTCGCGCTGGCCTGGTCGCTGCGCGACGGCCGGGTCACCTCGGCGCTGATCGGCGCGAGCGGCGTCGCGCAGTTGGAGGAGAACCTAGCGGCGCTCGACCGGCTCGGCCTCACCGCGGACGAGCTCGCCGCCATCGACCGGGACGCGGTGGAGGCGGGCATCAACATCTGGGCGGCGTCCAGCGCCCACTGATCGCCGGGCCGGGCGCATCGACCGGGCCTGACCGGGCACGACCAGCGCATGGAGGAAGATCCCGAAAGGCGCGGGCCCGGTTCGCGCGGGCCGTACCGGCACCGGCAGCCGGCGGGGAGGGAGCCGCTGGACGCCCGCAGCCCGCTGCGGCTGCGGGCGATCCTGTCCGCGGTGGCGCTGGTCGGGACGGCGCCTGGGCCGCGGCGGCGGTGTGCGCGGTCGTCGCCGTCATCGCCGCGATCGACCTGATCGTGATCGCCGCGCGGGCCCGGCACTGACCGCCGTCAGCGGTGGCGGTCGGGCGCGGCGTCTTTCACCATGACCCCAGGGGCCACTTCGGCAACCGGTGACTTTTCCGACTCGTGCGTTTAGGGCCCCGGCTAGCGGCAATGTCGAAATCACCCATACGGGATTTGTCTCCGGCAAGTACGCCCAGGGCGGATGTCCAGGACGAGGGCATAGCCATTCACCCGACGTTTGCGCCGAAACGGGGGCTCACATGCGCGTGCCCGGAATCAACGCGATCCTTCACCATCCGGCGGAGCGGCGCCGATGAGGGTCCTCGTTTCCCGCCAGGACGGCCTCGGGGACGTGCTGCTCGCCGGGCCCGCCCTGCGGGCGGTGGCCGCGCGCGCCGACGAGGTCGTGCTGTTGTGCGGCCCGCGCGGGCGCGCCGCCGCCGACCTGCTGCCGGGCGTCGACCGCGTCATCGGGTGGTCCGCCCCGTGGATCGGCCCCGGCCGCGAACCGGTCAGGCGGAGCGAGATCGACGGGCTGACGCGCAGGCTCCACGGGTTCGACCGCGCGCTGATCCTCACCTCGGCCCACCAGTCGCCGCTGCCGCTGGCGCTGCTGCTGCGCCTCGCCGGGACGCCGTGGATCGGCGGGATCAGCGCCGACCACCCCGGCTCGCTGCTCGACCTGCGGCACCGGCCCGGCGAGGACATGCCCGAGCCGCTGCGGATGCTCGCGCTGGCCGAGGACGCCGGGTTCCCGTCCACCGGCGACGACCGCCTGCGGGTCCGCGGCCCGCTGCCCGACACCGGCCACCTCACCGGCGGGCCGGGCTACGTCGTCGTGCACCCGGGGACGTCCGCGCCCGCGCGGGCCTGGCCGCCGGAGCGCTGCGCCGCCGCCGTCCGCCTGCTGCGCGCGGCGGGCCACCGCGTCGCCGTCACCGGCCACGCGGACGAGAAGGAGCTGACCGCGCTCGTCGCCGGCGAGGACGGCCTGGACCTCGGCGGGCGCACGACGCTGCCGGAGCTGGCGTCCGTGCTGGAGGGCGCCCGCGCGGTCGTCGCCGGGAACACCGGGCCCGCGCATCTCGCGGCGGCCGTCGGGACCCCCGTCGTGTCGCTGTTCGCGCCGACCGTGCCGGCCGCCCGGTGGGCGCCGTTCGGCGTGCCGATGGCGCTGCTCGGCGACCAGCGGGCGCCGTGCAAGGACAGCCGCGCCCGCGAATGCCCGGTCGAGGGCCACCCCTGCCTGGCGTCCGTCGGCGCCGACGAGGTCGCCGCCGCCGTCGAGATCGTGATGACAGGGGAGGTCGCGGCGTCCGTCGAGGAGGTGACGGGATGAAGGTGGCCATGATCTCCGAGCACGCCAGCCCCCTCGCCGCCGTGGAGGAGGAACCGGACGCTGCGGGCGGCGGGCAGCACGTGTTCGTCGCGGACCTGGCGGCCGAGCTGGGCAGGCAGGGCCACGACGTCACCGTCTACACGCGGCGGGACTCCCCCGCCCTGCGGGAGCGGGTGCGGCTCGCGCCCCGCGTGACCGTCGAGCACGTCCCCGCCGGGCCGGCCGAGCCCATCGCCAGGCACGCCCTGCTGCCGTGGATGCACGACTTCGGCCGCCACCTGGGGCGGCGCTGGGCCGCCGACCCGCCCGACGTCGCGCACGCCCACTTCTGGATGAGCGGCCTCGCCGCCATCCAGGCCGCGCAGGCCCCCGGGGCGCGGCGCGTGCCGGTCGTGCAGACCTACCACGCGCTCGGGGCCGTCATGCGCCGCCACGAGTGCGGCCGGGACGCCAGCCCGGCGTCGCGGGTCCGGCTGGAGCGCGCGATCGGGCGCGCCGCCGACGGCGTGATCGCCACCTGCTCGGACGAGATCGCCGAGCTGGCCGCGATGGGCGTGCCCGGCGACCGCGTCCATGTCGTGCCCTACGGGGTCGACCTCGGCCTGTTCACCCCGGAGGACCGGACGGCCGGGCGCCGCGGCCGGCACCGCCTCGTGGTCGTGTCACGGCTCGTCGAGCGCAAGGGCGTGGACACGGCGATCAGGGCGCTCGCGCACCTGCCGGACGCCGAGCTGGCCGTCGCCGGCGGCCCGGGCGGCGAGCCCGAGATCCGGAGGCTGCGCGCGGTGGCGCGGCACGCGGGCGTCGCCGGGCGTGTGGAGTTCCTCGGACGGCTCGCCCGCGCCGAGGTCCCCGCGCTGCTCCGCTCGGCGGCCCTGGTCGTCACGCTGCCCTGGTACGAGCCGTTCGGGATGGTGCCGCTGGAGGCGATGGCCTGCGGCGTGCCGGTCGTCGCGAGCGCCGTCGGCGGGCACCTCGACACGGTCGCCGACGGCGTCACCGGCGTCCTCGTCCCGCCCCGCGACCCCGACTCGGCGGCCAGGGCGATCCGGGCCCTGCTGGACGACCCGGCGAAGCGGGCGGCGATGGGCTTCGCGGGACTCGAACGGGCGCGCGATCGCCACGCGTGGTCCCGCGTCGCCGCCGGCACCGCCGACGTCTACCGCCATGCCGCCGCGGTGAGGCAGGTGGCCGCATGACGCATCACGAAGGGAGACGCTCATGAACGTCCTCATCACCGGCGGAGCCTCCGGGCTCGGCGCCGCCGTCGCACGGAAGGTCGCCGACGACGGCGGCCGCCCGCTCATCCTGGACCGGCACCCGCCGAAGGACGACTTCGAGCACATGCAGGCCGACCTGGCCGACCGCCGGTGCGCCGAACGCGCCGTGCACGGCCTGGCCCGTGCCGCCGGCGGCCTCAACGCCGTCGTCGCCGCGGCGGGCATCGACGCCCCCGGGACGCTCTGCGACGTCCCCGCCGAGGACTGGGAGCGGGTCGTCCAGGTGAACCTGCTCGGCACGGCCGCCGTCGTCCGCGCGGCGCTCCCCTACCTGGAGAACGAGCCGGCGGGACGGGTCGTCACCGTCGCGTCCACGCTGGGGTTCCGGGCCGTGGGCCACGCGAGCGCGTACTGCGCGTCCGAGTTCGGCCTCGTCGGGTTCACCCGGGCCCTCGCCGCCGAGCTGGCCGGGAAGGTCGCCGTGACGATGGTCATGCCCGGCGGCATGGACACCGCGTTCTTCGACGGCCGCGCCGCGAGGTACCGGCCCGGCCCCGACGCCGAGCTCAACCGGCCCGCCGACGTGGCGGCGACCGTCGCGTTCGCGCTGTCCCAGCCCCCGGGCTGCGAGGTGCGGGAGATGGTCGTCTGCCCGTCGCGCGAACCGTCGTGGCCGTGATGACCGCACGCCGGATCCCGGCGCCGCGCGCCCGGCCCGGCGGGCGGCCGGTCAGCCGGTGCTGCCGGACGCCACCAGGTCCCTGAGGTCGGCGGGGAGGCTGCCGGCCACCTTGTGCGCGACGCCGCCGTGGGTGGCCTCGTCGGTCACCTCCAGCACGACCCGCGTCAGGAACGCGGCCCGGGGGTCGTCGGCGCCGGCCCGGGCCCCGACCCGCTCGATGAAGTCGTGCCTGCCGAACCGCTCGCCGCTCCCGGCGCCGCCGTAGACCTCGGTCCGGCGCAGGTGCTCGCCGATCTCGTGCGGCAGCTGCGCCGCGAGGTTGTCGGCGAGCCCCTCCGGGATCCGCTCACCGAGCGTCTCCAGGACCGCGCGGGTGGCCCGCTCCGCCTCGCCGTGGCCGGAGAGGCGGCCGCGGTTCTGGACCTGGCCGATGAACTCCTCGTGGCGCATGGCGGACGCTCCCTTCCTCGTGAATGCCCCGTGAAATGCAGAGAATGCCCGATCTGTCGGACTGTTAACGTGCGCCGATCACGTCCAGCAGCTCGCCGATCACCGCGTCGGACGGCGGCAGCGCCGACGGGCGCCCGGCCCCCTCCGGCGACAGCGCCCACTCCCACCAGTGCTCCAGCTCGTCCGGGTCGAGCAGCCGCCGCCCGGACGCGTCCTCCGGCACGGTGACGATGGCGGGCCACGACCAGGCCCGCGCCTGCGCGGCGACCTTCGCCCCGCCGCCGACCGGGTCCACGGCGAGCGCGGGCACCCCGTTCTTCAGGGCGAGGACGAGCCCGTCCAGCCGCGTCGTCACCACCAGGTCGAGCCTGCGCAGCACCGACTCCAGCTCCGCCGCCGTCCCGAACAGCCGCCAGTCGTGCGGATCGAGCCGCGTGTCGAGGGGCAGCCGCGCGCACTCGTGGCCGGCGAGCCACTCCGTCAGCTCCCGCTCGACCCGGTCGTCGGGCCGCCGCTCCACGTCCTCGCGCCGCCCGGACGCCAGCACGACGCCGACGACCGGCGTGGACGGGGTCATCGGCAGCGCGGCCAGGTCGTGCCGCGGCGCCTCCGCGGGCGTGTCCCGCGCGAGGACGGCGTCGAACCCGGTGACCGCCGGGTCGTCCGGGTCGGTGACCGAGACGCCGACGGCGACGCGGACGCAGCCCCCGTACCGGCGGTGCAGCTCCTCGATCTGCCGGCCGTGCAGCGGCCCGCAGGCGAACACCAGGTGCGTGTAGCGCCCGGGGTCGGCGCCGTCGAGGTCCGGCCCGTCCGGCCGGAGGACCGGGCCCCATGCCAGGTCGCACTCGACGTCCGCGTCCGCGAGCCCGCGCCGCACGGCCTCCATCGCCAGGACGTCGCCCGCCGTGGCCTCGCCGTTCCCGAGACTCGGCCATCCGGTCACCAGGACGCGCATTCCCCGGCCGCCCTTCGCCTTCCGGCCCCGGCCGCTCTTGGCCGGCCGGGGTGCTCTCTGGTGGGTGCTACCCGCGACCGCCCGTCCCATGTCCCCGCGCCGTGACAGTTGAGACACCTACCGGTTTACCGAAACGGCCGGATGGGCAAAGTCACGTCGCGGCCCACTCGTCGGTTCGGAGCCATGTGCCCCGGACTGCGAGCCTGGGCCGCACCACGTTTCGCCTGTTCGTGCGCTCTTCGACCGCTCACGCGCTGATCGCCTGGGCGACGGCCATGCCGCAGTAGGCCGCGCCGAGCCCCGCCGCCACGCTGGCCGCGGCGTTGAGGACGGCGTAGAACCGCGCACCATCTTCCACCAGCCGGACGGTCTCGTAACCGAACGTGGAGTACGTGCTGAGGGCGCCGCAGAAGCCCGTCCCGGCGAAGGCCATGGCCCCGCTGCCTGCGGGCAGCGCCGCCAAGAGCCCCAGGACGAACGACCCGGTGACGTTGACGGTGAGCGTCCCCCACGGGAAGGCGGAGTTGTGCCGGGCCTGGACGGCACGGTCGGTCAGATAGCGCAGCGGGGCTCCCAGCGCGGCTCCCAGCGCGATCAGCAGGACCGTCACTCGCCGTCCTCCTCCACGGGCCCGCGGGGCAGCGCCCGGCCGAGCGCCCGCGCGAGGCGCATCCCGGCGACGACTGCGGCCAGGGCCGCGACCAGCGTCAGCGCGAGGTACGCGAGCCCCACCCCCGGCGCGCCGTGCTCCACCGCCTGCTGGATGTCGACGGCGTAGGTGGAGAACGTGGTGAACCCGCCGAGGATCCCCACGCCGAGGAACGGGCGGACGAGGCGGTGCGCCCGCCACGTCTCGGTGATCAGCACCATCAGGACGCCGATGAGCAGGCAGCCCGAAACGTTGATCCAGAACACCGCCCAGGGGAAGTCCCCCGCACCGTACGGGAACGCGGTGACCAGCCCGTACCGCGCGAGGGCCCCGAGGACGCCGCCCGCCGACACCGCCGCCGGCGTCTCCCAGGAGGCGCGCCGCTTCCCCGGCACGCGCGGTTCGACGTTGGGACGATCGGGCGCGGTCATGGGCACACTCCCCGAACAGGCGGCCCGCAAGTTTACCCACGGCCTGGCAGGTCAGGGCCCAGGGCGGTCCACCTGCCCGCGCCAGCCGCCCGTCTGGACGCCGCGCGACTCGATGAACGTCTTGAAGCGCCGCAGGTCGCCCTTGACGCGATGGGTGAGCGCGCCGATCCGGTCGCCGGCCTTCTCCGCCAGGCCCTCCGGGGCGAACTCCAGTTGCGCGGTGACACGGGTGGTGGTGTCGTCCAGGCGGTGGAACGTCACCACCCCGGCGTGCTCCGGGCCGTCCAGGGACTTCCAGGCGACGCGCTCGTCGGGAAGCTGCTCGGTGATCCGCGCGTCGAACTCGCGGGTCACGCCGGCGATCCGCGTCCGCCATCGGACGGTGGTGTCGTCGAGCTGCCGGATCTCCTCGACGCCCTCCATGAACTCCGGGAACGTCTCGAACTGCGTCCACTGGTCGTAGGCGGCGCGGATCGGGACGGTGACGTTGACCGACTCGGTGATCGTGCTCACGGGTCTCCCCCTCATGCGTCACCGGCTCGGATACCCGCGACGGCGCCCCTTATCCGGCCGGTGGACGGGTGCGGGCGACCCCGTGTCACGCGCCGATCACCGGGTAAAGGGACTGGATCGAGCGATCGCCCCCCGCCTCAGCGACCGCTCACGGAGGGAGACGACACGCATGGCGCCTGCGCAGCCCACCACCACCAGCCGGCTCGACGAGGAACAGACCGAGACGCTGCTCGCGGAGATGAACCGGCTGGCGGACGACGATCCCCTGCGGGAGCGGCTCCGGGCGCGCATCGTCGACATGCACGCCGGGCTCGTCCGGGCGGTGGCGCGCCGGTACGCCAACCGCGGGGAGCCGCTCGACGACCTCCAGCAGGTCGCCTACCTGGGGCTGGTCAAGGCCATCAACCGGTTCGACCCGGGGATCGGCGACCGGTTCGTCACCTACGCCTACCCGGTGGTGACCGGGGAGGTGAAGCGGCACTTCCGCGACAAGACGTGGGGCGTGCGGGTGTCGCGCCGCATCCAGGAGCTGCGGCCGGTGCTGCAGCGCACCGTCCAGGAGTTCACCCGCGAGCGGGGCCGCTCCCCCACGACCGCGGAGATCGCCGCGCTGATGGAGATCAGCGAGGAGGAGACCGTCGAGGTCATCGTCGCCTGCGACGCCTACCGCCCGCTGTCCCTGGAGGCGCCGGCGGACGGGTCGGCGTCCGGCGACAACGGGACGGTCGGCGAGTACCTCGGCTCGGACGACCCGGCCCTCGACGCGTTCATCGACGGCCACGCCCTCGCCCCGCTGATCGACGACCTCCCCGAGCGCGAGCGGACGATCCTGCTCCTGCGGTTCTTCGGCAACAAGACGCAGACGCAGATCGCCGAGCAGATCGGCCTCTCCCAGATGCACGTCTCGCGCCTGCTCCGCGCCACGCTGGACAGGCTCCGCGCCGGGCTGCTGGCGGAGCGGTGACGCGGAGGCCCCGCATCGTCGCCTTCGACGTGATGGAGACGATGATGATGCTCCATCCGCTGCGCGCCCGCTTCGAGGACGCCGGCCTCCCCGGCGAGGCCCTGGGCATCTGGTACGCGCGGACGCTGCGCGACGGCATGGCCCTGACGGCGACCGGCGACTTCCAGCCGTTCCGCCGGGTCGCCGCAGGGGCGCTGCGCGCCGTCTCCGCGCGGCGCGCAGGGGCAGCCGCGGAACGCGTGCTGGACGACGCCGCCGTCGAGCACGTCCTGGACGGCCTCGCGTCGCTCCCCGCCCACCCGGACGTGGAGCCCGCGCTGCGCCGTCTCGCGGCCGCGGACGTCCCCGCCGTGTGCCTCACCAACGGCGCCGGCGCCACCACCATGGCGTTCCTCGACGGCGCGGGCCTCACCGACCTGGTCGACCGGGTGATCAGCATCGAGGAGGTGCGGCGGTGGAAGCCGGCCGCGGCCGTCTACGCGCACGCCGCCACCGCGACGGGCGTGCCCGCCGGCCGGCTCGCGCTGGTGGCGGCGCACGCCTGGGACTGCCACGGCGCCAAGCGCGCCGGCCTGGTCACCGGCTGGACCGGCCGGCTCGAAGGCCGCTACGGCGACGTCTTCGCGCCGCCGGACGTGACCGGCGGCGACCTCGTCCAGGTGGTGGAACGGCTCCTCGCGCTCGACGCGGCCTGACCCGCGCCCGTCACGGCCTCGGCAGGGCGCACGCCTTCCCCAGCACGACGTCGTTGTCCTTGCCGAGGCAGCGGGCGAGCAGGTACGTCTGCTGGCCGTAGTCAGCGCCGCGCCGGACGGTGACCTCGCCGCCGCGGTCGACCTCGCACGGATTGTTCAGGGTGCAGCGTTCGCCGTCGTCGTTGCCGGTGTTGTTGACCCCGACGACCTGGCCCGTCCGGACGTCGACGACCGGCGACCCGGACGTGCCGTGGACCGTCGCGCATTCGGAGGCGTACCGGATGGAGTCCTTCCACGTCCAGCCGGCCTCGCGGAGCCGGTGCACCGTCGTGTCGATCTTGCAGCCGTAGATCTCCCGCCAGTAGCCCGACACGACCCTGATCCCGGTGCCGTCGTGGGGTCTGGCCGCCGACAGGCGCAGCGCGGGCACGCCGTACCGCTTCCTGATGGCCGCGTAGGTGGCCTCCAGCCGGTAGACCGTCACGTCCGTGTCGGTCATGGTGGCGTACTCGATCCTGGTGGCCCGGAGGGTGCCCAGGTCCTTACGGCCCGTCCGGTCGAGGAGCGTGAACGTCCGGGACGACTCCTCGTCCACGATCACCTCGCCGGCCTTCGGCATCCCCGTCTCCAGGCAGTGGCCGTTGGTCATGACCAGCGCCGCGTCGGTGTCGCGGGACCGCGGCCCGCGGACCAGGGACCCCGAGCAGTTGCTCAGCGCGACGATCCCGGTGAAGTCGACCTCGGCCCGGCCCTTCTGCCCCGGCCGGTCCTGGGCGGCGGCGGCCGGCGCGGCGCCGCCGGCGGGCGTGGCACCGGCGGCGGTGAGCGTCCCCGCTCCCACGACGCCGAGAGCGGCGAGAGCGGCGAGCGCGACGGCGGCGAGATGTCTGGTCATGCGGCGGTTCCTCCCTGGCGGGTCCACGAAGGACCGCCACTCCGGTGATCGTTCAGTCGACGTCGACCCAGTCGAGGGTCCGGGTGACGGCTTTCTTCCAGCCGGCGTAGCCGTGGCGGCGCTGGTCGTCGTTCCAGGTGGGTTCCCAGCGGCGGTCCTGGTTCCAGTTGCGGCGTAGTTC
>NZ_VCKW01000130.1 GCF_005889715.1 Actinomadura soli | reverse complement strand
CGACCCCGGTCCCATCTTGCTGACCACGGCCGACGGGCCCCACCTCTCCTGCGGCGCGGCCACCGAGGCGTGGAGCATGCTGATCGCCCCCCGTACTCAATCGAGGAATTCCGCGGCACCGGGGCGGCGGCGATCGACCTGAAGGTGCAGGACGTCGGCCCGGGCGTAATGGCCGGTGGGGTCGAAGTTGTGGCGTTCGGCGCGGACGGCGGCGGGGTCGATGTCGGCGGTGACGAGGCATTCCTCGTCCGAAACCGGGGGAGCGATCCACTGGCCGTCAGGTCCGGCGATGGCTTCTGGGCCTACGACGTCGCGCTCGGGGTTCTGTTCGTCGAGGCGGTGCGGGTCGGCGCGGAGGCGACGGCGGACTCGCGGCCCGCGTGGTGGGCGGAGGTGGAGCAGGACCTGCTGAACCATGCCATCGTGGGCGCCGCCCTGGCCGTGCCCGCGGCGGCGTCCGCCGAGAGGAGGTGGCGGCCTGCTGGTCGCCGGCACGCTTCCCCCTGCTGCCCCGGGGCGTTACTGGTACTTCGGGACCCCGGCGGGGCGGATCGTCCAAGGCGGCTGATGAGAACGCGCTTGTTGACCTCGAGTTCGGTTGAGGTGGCAGCGTGCTGGTCATGAGCGAAGACCGAGTGATCATTTACGAGGAGACCGGCGGCGACCCCGAGACCGACGTCATGACGATCCATAACGGCAGTGGACGCACACGGGTGCGGGCCGTCGGCAAGCAGGAGCAGATGGTCGAACTGATATCCCGGCTGGTCGGCGAAGGGGTGACCCAGATCGAGCTGTGCGGCGCGTTCGGTGCGGTGTGGCACGCCGCAGCCGGCCGGGCGGCCGGTGGAAAGGTGCCCGTGGGGGCCATCTACTACGGGTTCGAGTCGCTTACCGGGGTCGCCTCGTACAAGGCGCGTTTCGAGGCCGGGGACGTGCTGTCGGAGGCGTTCCTCATCGTGCACGAAGGCGCCGACCCATCGGCCGACGTGGTGACGCACGAGAGGGCTGACGGCGGCAGGACCACCCTCGTGGCGGTGCCCGACGAGGCCGCGGCGGGCGAGGTGGCCGGAACGATGGCCGGCGACCTGCAGCTGATCGAGCTGTACGGCGGTTCCGGGCCCGAGGGTGCCGAGCCGGTCATCCGGGCGGTGGACGGCCGGGTACCCGTCGGCGTCAGCGCGTACCGGCGTTAGTCAGTCGGGCGATTGCCGTCCGGACGGGTCGCCGGTAGTGGGGTGCGTGGGCGCGGGTTTTCGGGGATGTGCGGAGGCTGATGGCCGGGGACGGCGGCGGCGGGGAAGCCGATCTCGATGGAGAGGCCGCCGCCCGGGCGGGTGCGGGCGGTGAGGTCAGCGCCGTGGGCGGTGGCGATGGCGCGGACGATCGAGAGGCCGAGGCCGTGGTGGCCGTCGCCGCGCGCGGTCCGTCCGTCGAGCCGCTGGAAGGGTTCGAAGAGCCCGCCGACCTGCTGCGGGGAGATGACCGGTCCGGTGTTGGCCACCGCGACGAGCGCTCGCCCGGCCCTGCTTCCGGTCGTGATCTCCACGTGGCCCTCGGGCACGTTGTGGTGCACGGCGTTGTCGATGAGATTGGCGACCAGGCGTCCGGCCAGCGCCGGGTCGCCCGCCGACGGGGCGGGCGCGAAGTGGGTGTGGACGCGCAGGTCGCGCGCGCCTGCCTCCATGCGGGCCGAGTCGAGGGCCTCGCGGGCGAGATCGGACAGGTCGAAGGGCTCCCGGTGATCGAGGCCGCGTTCGCTGCCCGCCAGTGTGAGCAAGGCCTCCAGCAGCTGGCCCTGCTCCTTGCTGATCGCGAGCAGGCGCTCCGAGGTCGCCCGGTAGGACTCCAGCGTGGCCTCGCGGTCGGTGAGCGTCTCTTCGAGGAGCGCGCGTTCCAGGGTGAGCGGCGTGCGCAGTTCGTGGGCGGCGTTGGCGACGAAGCGCTTGTGCGAGTCGAGGGCGGTCTCCAGCCGGCCGAGCAGGCCGTCGACGGTGTCGGCGAGGTCCTTCAGCTCGTCGCGGGGGCCGGTGACGGCGAGCCGTTCGTGCAGGTTGCGGGCGGAGATCTGCCGGATCGTGGCGGTCATCGTGCGCAGCGGCCGCAGGACGCGTCCGGCGACCAGCCAGCCCAGCACGATCGAGATCACTACCATGGCCGCGAAAGCGATCCCGAACTGGATCAGAAGGTCGCGCAGCTGTGCTTCCCGGAGCCGCTCCAGATGCCGGCGGATTTCCGGGCCTCTGTCGTCGTAGGTGATGATCACCCACTTGGAGCGGCGCATGAGCCAGTAAGTGATCGTGAGAAGGACCGCGCCGGAGATCGTGAACAGTGCGCTGTAAAGGGCCGTGAGACGCATCCGCACGGTCCGGAGCGACTGGTGGGAGGACGCGTGCGGGCGGAACTGGTCATTAAGGCTCATGGGCATCACCAATTCGGTAGCCGCCCTGCTGGACGGTCTCGATCACCGGTGGCGGTCCGAGCTTCGATCGCAGCCGGTTCATCGTGGCCTTGACGGTGGTCGTGAACGGGTCGGCCATTTCGTCCCACACCCGTTCCAGCAGTTCCTCGGCGGACACGACCCGGCCGCCCGCGCCGAGAAGGTATTCCAGAACCGCGAACTCCTTCGGGCTCAGTGCCAGGCGCATTCCCGCGCGGGTCGCGATCCGCTGGGCCGGGTCCAGCCGCAGGTCACCGTGGGCGAAGACCGGCGGCAGCGCGGGCTGCGCCCGGCGGCCGAGCGCCCGGACCCGGGCCACGAGCTCGGCGTACGCGAACGGCTTGGGCAGGTAGTCGTCGGCGCCCAGGCTCAGGCCCGAGACCCGGTCGGCGATGGTGCTGGACGCGGTCAGCATCAGGACGCGGGTACGGCGCGTCCGGCTCACCAGCGACCGGCACACTTCGTCGCCGTGGACGGTGGGAAGGTCCCGGTCGAGGACGACGACGTCGTAGTCCAGCAGGGTGGTCCGCTCGACGGCCGCCTCGCCGTCGTGCACCACGTCGACGGCCATCCCCTCGCGGCGCAGGACGCGTGCCACGGACGCCGCGAGCTCGGCATGATCCTCTGCCACCAGCACTCTCATCGTCGGATCAGGTTATCCATCGCCGCGGTCACAGCCGGGTCACAGGAACTCGGACCGTGGCGTGACCGCCCGTTGCCTAGAAACGACCTCCAACGCCCATCCACCGAGGCGAAGGAGACCATGCATGTCCAAGGCCAGGCCGAGACGGACCCTGACGCTGCCGCTCGTGGCGCTCGCGATCTTCCTGCCGGTGCTCGCGGCCTGCGGTGATTCGGGCGGCTCCGCCGGCGGTTCGGGCGGTTCGGGCGGTTCGGGTGCGGCGGCGGGCGGTGGCACCACTGGGAAGAGCGACAACCGGTATGTGAAGTACGCACAATGCATGCGCGCGAACGGAGTTCCGGACTGGCCCGACCCCATTGACGGGGACAAGTTCCGTATGCCGATGGGGAAGATCAACCCCGACTCGCCGGGGTTCAAGGCCGCGGAGCGGAAATGCGAGCCGGTGCGTCCGCCGGAATGGCGCGCCCCGGACGACCCGGCCCTGCAGGCCAAAATGCTGAAGTACGCGCAGTGCATGCGCAAGAACGGGCTGCCCGATTTCCCTGACCCCCAGGACGGGAAACTGGACACCGGTGGCGTCGACCCCGACTCGCCGCAGTACAAGGCCGCGGATCAGAAATGCCAGTCGTTGCGCCCGGCGGGTGCCGGGGGATGAGCGCCGACGTCAACGCGGCGCCTTCCGGTACGTCCCGCCCCGAGGACACCGCCCCTGGCATCGCGGTCCCGGGGGGCCGGAAGCCGCGCCGGCGCCGAGGCCGGAAGGCGTTCGCCGGGACGGGGGTCCTGGTGCTGCTGGTCGCCGCGGGTGTCGCCACCGCGGTCATAGGTCCTTTCGATGACAAGGACGCCCAGCCCGCGGCCTCGTCCGATGGCACATCGCTGGTCGGGGTGCGGGAAGGGCCGCTCTCCACGCAGATAACGCAGAGCGGGACGCTCTCGTACGCCGCCCACGGTGACGGGACCCCATACGCCGTGGTCAACCAGGCCAAGGGGATCTACACCTGGGTGCCCGGCGAGGGCAAGGAGATCGGCTGCGGCAAGACCCTGTACCGGGTGGACGAGAGACCGGTCGTGCTGATCTGCGGCGGCACACCGGCCTTCCGCGCGCTGTCGGTGGGCGACGAGGGCCGCGAGGTGCGCGACCTCAACGCGAACCTCGTGAAGCTCGGGTACGCCGAGAAGTCCGAACTCGATCCCGGTTCGGACCGCTACGGCTCGGAGACGGCGGAGGCGGTCGCCGGGCTGCAGGACAAGCTGGGCGTCGAGGAGACCGGGAGGCTGGACCTCGGGGACGCCGTGTTCCTGCCCGGTCCGCTCCGGGTGACGAAGGCGACGGCCAAGGCCGGGACGCGGGCGGCGCCGGGAGCCCAGGCGGCCCAGGCCACCACGGCCAGGCGCCAGGTGACGGTGGAGCTCGACCCCGGTCAGCAGTCCCAGGTCAAGGTCGGCGACCGGGCCCGGATCACGCTTCCGGACAACAGGACGACCCCGGGCAGGGTGACCCGCATCGGGACGGTCGCGAAGACCGGTGCCGACGAGAAGGACTCGTCCGGCGCCACGATCCCGGTGTACATCACGCTCACGCGTCCCAAGGACGCGGGGAAGCTGGACGAGGCCCCGGTCCGGGTGCAGATCACGACCGACGGGGTCGAGAAGGCGCTGATCGTCCCGGTGACGGCGCTGATGGGCAGGGCCGGCGGCGGCTACGTCGTCGAGGTGGCCGACCCGGCGGGCGGTCGGGGGCGCCGCCTGGTTCCCGTGACGCTCGGCATGTTCGACAACGACACCGGGCTCGTGCAGGTGTCCGGGAGCCTGGCCGCCGGAGATCACGTGGTGGTGCCGGCCTCATGAGCCTCACGAGCACGACTCACGACCACCGGGGCCGGGCTCCCGCGCTCGAACTGGCGGGCGTCACCAAGATCTACGGAGGGCAGCCGCCCGTGCCCGCGCTCCGGGGCGTGAGCTTCACCGTCCGCCACGGCGAACTGGTCGCCATCGTCGGGCCGTCGGGATCGGGGAAGACGACGCTCCTGCACGTCATGGGGACCCTGGAGCGGCCCACGGACGGGCTGGTCCGGATCGACGGGGTCGACGCGGCGGGGCTCGGCGAGGGGCGGCTCGCGGCCTTGCGCGCCCGCAGCATCGGGTTCGTCTTCCAGCAGTTCTTCCTGGCCGAGCACTCGACCGCCCTGGAGAACGTCGCGAACGGCCTGCTGTACGCGGGCGTCGAGGTGGGCGAGCGGCGGCGCCGTGCCGCCGACGCGCTCGACCGGGTCGGGCTCGCGCACCGCCGCGACTTCCGTCCGACGAAGATGTCCGGGGGCGAGCGCCAGCGCGTGGCCATCGCCCGCGCGCTGGTGGGCAGGCCGGCGATCGTGCTCGCCGACGAGCCGACCGGCAACCTCGACAGCGCCACCGGGGCCTCGATCCTCGACCTGCTGCGCGAGCTCAACGCCGAGGGCGCGACGATCGTCATGATCACGCACGACGGCGACCTGGCCGCGCGGCTGCCCCGCCAGGTGCACGTCCTGGACGGCCGGATCATCTCCGACAGCGGTACCGCCGCCGTCGCCGCTGCCCACAACGGGCCACGAGGGGTGGAGTGACGTGGGGATCTCATCCGATCTCGCGCCTGCGCGCCTGCGCGCCGGGGACCAGGCCCGGGTGGCGAGCACCGGGCTGCGCGCCCGGCCGCTGCGGGCGCTGCTGTCCGCGCTCGGCATCGCGATCGGCACGACGGCGATCGTCGCGGTGCTCGGGCTGTCGGCGTCGTCCCAGGCCGGTCTGCTGGCGGAGATCGACCGGCTCGGCACGAACCTGCTGACCGCCAAGACCGGCCAGAGCTTCACCCAGGAGGAGGCGGTCATGCCGGTCGCCGCGCCCGCCCGGGTGTCGCGGCTCGGGGCCGTCGAGGAGGTGGCGCACACCGGCACGGTCGGCGAAGCGAAGGTGTACCGGAGCCCGCTGATCCCCGCGATCAACACCAACGGGCTGAAGGTCCAGGCGGCGAGCCTGAACCTGCCGGGCGTGGCCGGCGCCGCCGTCGCCCACGGCCGCTGGCTCAACGAGGCGACGGCGACGCAGCCCGCCGTCGTCCTCGGCGCCGCCGCCGCGGAGCGGCTGGGGATCGGCCGCGTCCATCCCGGGCAGCGCGTGTGGCTGGACGGGCAGTGGTTCTACGTCGCCGGAATCCTCACCCCGGCGACGCTCGCACCGGACGTCGACACCAGCGCCCTGGTCGGGTACCCGGCGGCGCGGCGCTACCTCGGCCACCTCAGCATGGCCCGCGGCGAGCCGGCGGACGGCCCGCCGAGCACGCTCTACGTCCGGGCGGACACCGACGCGGTCGGCGAGGTGCGGTCGGTCCTCGCGCAGACCGCCAACCCGGAGGCGCCGAACGAGGTCAACGTGAGCCAGCCGTCCGACGCGCTCACCGCGCGCGCCGCGGCGAAGGGCGCGTTCAACAGCCTGTTCCTCGGACTCGGCGTGGTGGCGCTGATCGTGGGCGCGGTGGGCGTGGCCAACATCATGATCATCTCCGTCCTGGAGCGCCGCTCGGAGATCGGCCTGCGCCGCGCGCTCGGGGCCACCCGGGGACAGATCCGCACGCAGTTCCTGTCGGAGGCGATCATGCTGGCGGTGCTCGGCGGTCTGGTCGGCGTGGCCGCCGGGGCCCTGGCGACCGCGGTGTACGCCGGGGTCAAGGGCTGGACGGTCGTCATCCCCGCCGAAGCGTGGGCGGGCGGCATCGGCTCGGCCATCGTCATCGGCGCGGTCGCCGGCCTGATCCCCGCCCTGCGCGCCGCCCGCCTCTCCCCGACCGAGGCCCTCCGCACGGCCTGACCCCCGGCCCGCGATCCGGCGACCGTAGTGGGTAGGGATCGAGAAAGCGACGGGGGATCGCGAGGAGCAGGCGCCAGTAGCCGTGGCCGCCCTCACGTTCGCCCTTCACACCAACGGGGGAGATCCGATGACCACCAATGAGCAGCCCATCGTCGTCCTGGTCCACGGAGCGTTCGCCGAATCGGCGAGCTGGAACCGCGTCATCCGGCGCTTGCACGGCCATGGGCTCCAGGCCGTCGCCGTGGCCAACCCGCTGCGGAGCGTGGCGGGCGACGCCGCCTACGTGCGCGACGTGATCAACGGGATCGGCCGGCCGGTCGTCCTCGTCGGCCACTCCTACGGGGGCATGGTGATCACCCAGGCGGCGGCCGGGCTGCCCGCCGTCCAGTCCCTGGTGTACGTCGCCGGCTTCACCCCGGACACCGGCGAGAGCGCACTGCAGCTGTCCGGAAAGTTCGAGGGCAGCACCCTGGGCGGCGCGCTGGCCGCCTATCCGCTCGCCTCCGGTGGCAACGAGTTCCGGATCGCCGACGAGAAGTTCCACGCCCAGTTCTGCGCCGACCTGGACGCCGAGGAGGCCGCGCTGATGGCGGCGACCCAGCGTCCGGTGACCGAGCAGGCGCTGACCGACGGGCTGGAGGTGAGCGAGCCGGCCTGGCGCACCACGCCGTCCTGGTTCGTCCTCGGCGACCGTGACCTCAACATCCCGGCCGAGCTGATCCGGTTCACGGCCGGACGGGCCTCCTCGCGGGGGACGCGTGAGATCGCCGGCGCGTCCCACGCGATCGCCGCGTCCCAGCCGGAGGCGGTGACCGCGTCCATCCTCGACGCCGCCGCCGACCGGCAGGGCTGAGACGCGGCCCGCCGCGTCAACCGGACGCCGGCCTGTGCCGGTCGACCATGGTGAGGACGCCGAGGACGAGGTCTCGCTGACTCTCGTAGACGTGCTGCTCATAGGGCTCAAGCCCCGGGCCTTCGTCGCGGAGGAAGTCGACGAACGTGGAGTGATAGACCACGTACAGGAAGGTGTTGTAGTGGTCGCTCCATCGGGTGTTGAGGAACTGGCGCCATTCGCGGATGACGTGGCGGGCCACGGTTTCGTCGACTTCTTCCGGTGCGAAATCCGTCCAGGTCTGGATGGGGACCGGTTCCCGCATCACGGCGAGGCAGCGGAGCGCGGCCTCGTACTTGCCCGCCATGGTCTGGGGCCATCGCTGTCTCATGACGTCCCAATGGTTCTTGTAGTACTCCTTTAGGCCGACCGGAAGCAGCGACGGATCGGACAGCGCAGCTTCCGGCAGCCGGTCGTAGGCGATGTCAGCGAGCATGTAGGAGATGTAGAGGAAATTGCCTTCACTCCTGGACGCGAGGAAGGACTCGAACTCGGTTTCCGTCATCGACCAGGCGTTCCTGCGAGCGGCGAAGGCGGCGGCGTTCGGGCCACTGCTCGAACTGCGGATGTACTCGGTGATGTCGGCGAGGTTGGCCGGGGCGTCGTCCGGTATATGGACGACCTCCCGCCGGTCGACGCGAAGATGCTGGTCGTCCAGCTCCCGGGACGTGGCCACGACATAGGTATGCGGTGGCAGCACGCGAGGAAGGAACAGCCGGTTGGCCCCCGGAGAAGGGACTTCGGCCTCGTCGAGGGCGTCGATCGCCAGCACGAGCGGCCGTTCGGCGGATGCCGACATCGCCGCCCTGTAGAGCAGGTCGGAGAACTGGGCGCCGCTCATCGACGTGTCGGAGAAGGTCGCTTCCTGAACTCCGTACCGCGCGGCGAGCTGGGCCGAGACCATGCGGAAGAACGCGGTCGCCGAGGTGGGGCCTTCGGCGCGGCTGTTGAAATGGTGGATCAGGCCGCGGGTGCTGACGAGATAGGACAGCAGGGAGGTCTTGCCGATTCCGGGCTCGCCGGTGATGAGGACGTAACCCGAGGTGAACCCGGGAGCGGACAGGATCTCATCGAGCCGGGCGATGACCCATCCACGCCCGACGAATGAGCGGGCGCGTTCGGCGACGAGGGCCGCGCTGGAATGCGCCGGTGCCCGGTCGGGGGCGGCGAAGCGTTCGTTCAGCGCCTGCACCAGGGCGAGAGTCTCATCGAGCTTCGCCGGCAGCGGCTCCCAGCGGGACAGGATCTGGAGAGACCTCTCGCTGATGTCGAACAGGCGCCCGAACCTCGCGTGCGTCGCGAGCGCCGCGAGTGGTCCGCCGGTGGTGGCGTCCCGTGCGACGCCGTCGGTGATCCAGTAGGCCAGTGCCTCGGCCAACGCCGTCCGGTCGACCGGAAGGGCGCCCGTCTCGGCGAGGTGGTCGTCGACAACGGCGGCCAGTTCCGGGAAGCGTGCCGGATCACCGAGTTCGGCCGGCCTTCCCGTAGCCGCTTGATCAGATCTTTCCGGGCGCGGTCGTCGAGGTCACCGGCGACGGTGCCGACCGCCTGGTCGATCGCTTCGGTGACCACTTTGCGAAAGGCGCGCTCCTGGCCGGTGCCCAGGACGCGCCTGGAAGCCGCACCCGTTACGCGTTCGCCGTAGCGCGCGGTGAGCCAGCCCAGCACCGCGCCTTCGATCCCGAACAGCACAGCGGCCCCCCGCGATTTCCGCCCGAATCTGAAAGTCGCTGACGCGCAGCGCGACGTGCCGGAACATGTTAACAATGCACGCTGGTCCAGGCCGAGGCATGGGAACACAAATGGACGACGCGGCCTCCGTGGAGTTCGCATTGCGTGAAGTGCTGCTCCGCGCCGACAGGAGCGGCGATCACGAAACGCTCGCGCGGCTGGGGAGATCGGTTCAGTACTGGGCCCGCCGGTTGAGTCTGGCCGACGTGGGCGACGTCGACCATGACGTGGCGATGGACGGCGTCCCCGGCCTTGCCGTGATCCGGGACGTGATTCTGCGCCACCGCCATCTGATCCGGTCACCGGATAAGGATTGGCGGGTCAACGCCGGTGTGATCATGCTGCAGCTCAGCGCTCGGCCGGACGGCGCCGACCTGGTGCACGCGGCGGAGAAGGCGCTCGGCACCGGCTGGCTGCACAGCACTCTGCCGCTGCCCGCTCCGGCCGACCAGGGCCTGGTCCGTACCTTGTCGCTGGGAGGTGACGGAGTCCAGTCGGTCAAGGTGCTCGGCGACGGTGAACGTCTGGTGTCCGGTCACTCTGACGGCAGCGTGGCCGTCTGGGACCTGCGGCGCGGACAGTGCGTGGCGAGGCGTCAGGGCCACAGCGGCCCGTTGTGGTCCGTGGACGTCAGCCCGGCCGACGGGCGCGTCACCACGGCCGACTCCGAGCGGATCGAGGTATGGGATCCCGCTCGGCCGGAGGCTCCACCCGTCACGACCGAAGCCCGCGGCGCGATGGTGAAGATCGCTTATGACCCGGCCGGACTCCGCCTGATGCACGTCGAGAAGGGCATCCGGCTCTACGACGCCGATCTGACGGAGACCACCTTCGACGCTCCGCTTTCATTTCGCTTGCTCAACAGGCTTTTCGGGTCGAAGGGCGACGGTTCTTTCATCCGAAATCAGTCCGTCATTCTTGCCGCGAGCGTGCTGGCGAACTACCTTCTCGGGTTGGAATCAGTGCTGAGTGCCGTGCTCATCTTCGGCCCGCTCGGGTGCTATTCACTCGCGGGAATGCTCTGGCCGTTCGCGTGCTGGCGCAGGCCGCTCAACCTCGAGCACGCGAAGAGCACGTGGATCACGGCCGCCGGTTACTCGCCGCGGGGTGAGAGCATCGCGACCGTGGACGGCCGCGGCCGCATCCAGTTGTGGTGTGCGAGGACAGGGCGGCTGCGAAAGACGTTCCGGCGCAGGGTCGCCGGCCTCAGACCCGCTCTGTCCTTCGCTCCGGACGGAAAAAGGCTGGCGGTCATCGATGGTGACGGCGAACTCGTCGTGGCCGACTTCGAGTCGGGGCGTGTCGAGGTAGCCGAGGTACTGGACGGCGCCGACGAGGCCGGGCTTCTCGGATTCCGCGTGGCCCACGCTCAGGACGGTAAGTTTCTTGCCGTTGGTGGAGGCACAAAGCTCTACGTTCGCCCGCTCGGTGCATCGCGTGACGCGTCCGCTGACGTACCTCTCCGCGTGCCCCTCCACCTGCGTACGTCCCTCGTACATGTCGAATTCATCGACAACGCCGACCGCATCCTCGCAGCGGACATAGATTCCACCGTCCGGATCTGGGATTACCGCGGGCAGACCGAGCAGCACCAGGCCGCGGAGAGCCCGGCCCGGTTCACGCGAGATGCGGAATTCTCGCCCGATGGCACCTGGCTGGCCGTGGCGGGCGAGCCGGGCGGCCCTCTCGTCTGCCGATCCGATGGCTCCGTCAAGGCGGTGGTTCCCGAAGTGACCGGCCTGCTGAATTCCGTCTCCATCGCGCCGGACGGGACATGGCTGGCCACCGGTTGTGCTGATGGAAGGGTTCGGCTCTGGCTGGCCAACGGCTATCTGCTGGCGACTCTCGCGGACGGCCCCGAAGACATGAGCTATTTCGCGGTGCGGATAGCGGGCGACGGAGACCGAATCATCGCCGGGGCCGGCGACGGAACGGTCCGTGTCTGGGGAAGGGACGGTACGTTGCGGGCGAGGTTCTCCAGCGGCATCCAAACGGAAGGCGAGATCAGCCTCGGTGTCCAAGCGCTGGCCGAACTCGGCGGCGGAGCTCTCGCGGTCGCGGGTTGGCACGAAGATGTCGGCATCTGGACCATCAACGGCGCAGACGGAACGGTGTCCAAGCGCTCCTCACTCACACACTGGACCGGTGAGCGGCCACGGCGGGGCGCGGTCGGATCGCTTGCGGCCTCGCCGGACGGAACCCTCCTGGTCTCAGGCGCCACCGACGGCACTGTCATGGCCTGGCCGGGCATGGATCCCGACGACGGACGCGCACTCGTGACCCTCGACAGCTCCATTACCGGACTGTCCTTCTCACCGGATGGGACGATGCTCGCGGCCGTTTCGCAGGGCGGCGAGATCGGCGTCTTCAGCGCCGCCGACGGTCGTCCCATAGCCGGCACGAGATGCGACTCGCTTGTGAGCGGCTGCGCGTGGAGCCCGGACGGCACCCGGATCGCCTGCTCAAGCAGTGACGGGCTCTACCACCTCGAACTCCGCCGGTCATAGCGTGGGAGGCGGGGTCATGGGGCATCAGGAGTTCTATACCACCATCGCTCAAGTTTTTCCGGTGCTGCTTCTC
Source organism: Actinomadura soli (assembly GCF_005889715.1). Classification (GTDB taxonomy): domain Bacteria; phylum Actinomycetota; class Actinomycetes; order Streptosporangiales; family Streptosporangiaceae; genus Spirillospora; species Spirillospora soli. The sequence goes on along the minus strand of NZ_VCKW01000130.1, from coordinate 12,257 downwards.
GCGCTGCTTTGGGATTCCCAGTATTTGGAGAATCTGCGGACCCGGCCTCGGCCGTCCCGGCGAGAGGATCCGGTCAATGGCGTGTGGTTCTGGACGAAGAACCGCGTTCGCATCTATATCTTCACGGTCTCCCTGACGATTGTCACAGGGCTTGGCGCCGCGGTTTCGGTCCTGGCCGGGATACTGCCCGATAGCGCGCCCCTTCGCTTCCTGCTGGTAGGTTCTCTGTTCCTGATTCTCGTTACACTTGTGGTCCGCATTTGGGTGGAGGTCACTCATGCGTCTCGACCGCGAGCGTAGTCTCATGGACTCCACTTCCGTTGCGTTCGACAGCCGCGCGGTCAGGGCATCGCTCCGGACACGCCTGGCGCTGTGGTGGAGAGTGCCGGCCGACCGACTGCTCATGGGCATGATGCTCACGCTTGTGCTCGGCACGGCGTTCTGGGCCGGCGTCGCGATGAGAAGGGTGGAGGACGGCGCGCCGGGCATCGATGCGGAGGTGTCGGCGGCGGCGTCTCACCGGCTGATCGAGCTGACTCCGATCGTCGTGGCGACGGCCCTGCTGCTGGCTCTGCTTCCGTGGGGCATCGCCTGGTATCTCACCTGCGGCATCGGCGGGTTCGGCTGGCTGGGGTTCGCCATGCCGGATCTGCCCGCCCCACCGGAGCCGCTCACTCTTCCGGTATCCGCGCGAGACGAGATGTCCGCCGTCTTCGGCTGGGACAGCTGGCCCGATGTGCTGAAATCCGTAGGGCTGATGCTGTTCGTGCTCTACGCGGCCCGGAAGACGATCGCCGATATGCGCTGGCGGTTCTACTCCCTTAGGGGCCAGTCCCTCAGATCTCACGAGAGCGAGTCCGCCGGACCTCTGGGGCTCGGCCGGCTTTTCAGCGATCCCTTCCGGTGGCGGACCCCGCTGTGGGCGGCGCACGCCGCCCCGCTGGTGCTGCTGGTCGAGGCGTGCCTGCTCTGGTCGCTGCTCATCGTCCGGGCCGGACTGGACGGGTCGGAGACGATCGACCGGCACAGCATGGATCTCGTGGCGTCCGGCTTCACCGCCTGCTCGCTCATCCTGGTCTTCTACATCGCCCTCCCGTTCGGCCGCCCCGAGTGGAATCTCCGGGATTTTTTCCGCCTCACCCTGGTGCTGATCGTGGGCGTCGCCTTGTTCGGGCGACCGGACGACATGCGGCGGGGCGGGCCGCCCTGGCTCGGCGACCTGGCCGCCGATGTCACCTCGCGGCTGCTCGGCGTGTCCTGCTGGGCGGGAGTGATCGGTGTCGTGGCGTCCTTCGCCGCGATCCGGGTGACACGGTGGGTGTACGGCTGGCGCTAGCGCGGCGCCGGATCGGGCTCCAGGGGGAGCCGCAGGCAGGAGATGCCGTGCGCCGTGCCGACCACCAGCAGGCCGTCGGGTTCCAGTTCGACGCTGTTCAGGGGCACCTCAAGGTCGATCCGCGCCGCCGGTTCGAGCCGCACGGCGGGCCGCCGGCCGATCGAGCGCACCGACACCTCCCAGGCCGTGACGAGGCCCCGGTCCGTCGCCGTGACGATGACGCTCCGCCCATCGGTGAGCGCCGCGGTCGCCAGGTGGGCGGCGTCCGCGCGGACCCCGCCCGTGAACCGTCCGGTGCCGAGGTCGATGATCTGCACGCCGCCGTCCGCCAGCAGCAGGGCCGCCATCCGGGCGGGGAAGACACCGGTCAGGAGGCGGACGGCGAGGGCGTGCAGGGACGTCCGGCCGGCGAGGGATCGCCATCGGCGGAACGAGCGCAGCCGCCGGGGGCCCCGGAAGGTGGTGAGGTTCCACACGCAGACACGGCCGTCGGTTCCGGCGGTCACGGCGATGGGCCGTCCGCGGTGATCCCGCCCGCAGTCCACGTCGGCGGACCAGCCCGCGTGCCCGCGCAGCACCTTGCGCAACGACCAGGCCGGCAGCTCCCACGCGAGCGAGAAGTCACCGTGGCCCGTGGTCACCAGTGCGACCGTTCCGTCATCGCGCTTCAGGGCGGCCGTCCCGATGGTCCATCCGAGGGGATGGATGCCGGCGGCGCCCATCGGCTCACCGGTCTCGGCGTCCCAGACGCCCGCGACGCCGTGGGCCCCGAAGGCGGCGGCGGAGAGGCGGCCGGTTCCGTCGTCCACCAGCGTGACGGCGGACGACCCCGACGCGCCGGGACCCGCGAGTTCGGCCCGGACGGTCCCGAGCCGGGCGTCCCAGAGGATGACGCCCGCGGCGCCCAGCGTGAGCAGGACACGGTCACCGCCGGGGAGGCCGCCCACGGCGACCCGGTAGACGGGGGACGACGACCGGCCGAGCCGTTCACCCGGCGCGAGGCGCGCGATGGCGTCCAGGTCCCAGAGGCGGGCCGAGCCGTCAGCGCTCACCGTCACCATCACGGTGCGGTCGTGGACGGCGGCCGCGGCGACCTCCGCGATCCGGGCCGTGTGCCCGGAAAGCGTGATCTCCGGCTCCGAGCCGTTCACGGTCAGATCGATGCGCAGGACCTGGCCGTCGTCGTCGGTGTAGACGCCGTTGATGCCGCATCGCCCGGCCGTCCCGTCGGTCACACGGTCGATGGCCAGTTCCCCAGGACGCTCACGCTTTCCCACCACGGGTTCCGCGTCCGGATAACGGCGGGCGACGATTTCGTGGACGCGTTTCGTGACCGCCTGGATCTCCGCCGTCCCGGCTCCGGGGAGAAGCCCGTCCGCGCTGTAGATCTCGCCACCGCGGACCAGGTCCCAGCATCGCACCCGCCGGCCGAAGCCGATCACCGCGACCGGTCTCTCCGCCGCGTCCCGGAAGTACACCGCGTCGGCGGCATGGAACGTCGCGCTGCCGGTGGTGCGCCCCGCCACGGGGATCAGCGACCGTCCGGTGGTCACGTCCCAGTACTGGAAGGCGGCCTGCGGGCCGGTCGACCGCCGCATCAGCAGGACGGGGCGGCGGTCGCGCGTCTCCGCGAAGGCGACGGGCGTCCAGAACGGGCCGGCGCCGCGGAGCACGCTCAGCCGTTCTCCCGAGCGCAGGTCCCAGACCGCCGCGGGACAGCCCTTGCCGCCGACGAACGCGGCGAGGCGCCCGTCCGCCAGGCGCCCGCACATCAGCACCGGAGACGGGTCGGACAGCCGGGCCGCGGCACGCCGCGGCCACGGCGCGGCCGCGATGGTCTCACGCGGCGTCCACGTGCCCACGTCCATGCGGTGCAGCTTGAGGTCGGCGCCGAGGACGGCCACGAGCCCGGGCCCGTCCGGCGGGACGACGGTGCGGACCGAGAGCAGCGAAGCGCCGCCGAGGTCCCGGACGACCAGCGGCTCGGCGGTCTTCAGGTCCCAGACGCAGAGCGCGCCGTCCCTTCCGACGGTGATCGCCGTGGGCGGCTCCAAGGCCGGGACCGTGACCGAGGAGATCGCGGCCTTGTGGCCCGGCAGCACCCGGTGAGGATGCTCCAGGGGCCATTGCCCCCAGTCCGTGCTCCAGGGGCGGGTGACCGGGCAGCCGCGGACGTGCGCGACCAGGGCGTCGGCGCCGAGACGAAGCCCCCACAGCTCCAGGTAGGAGAGCCGTTCGGCGACGGTGGCGCCCCGCATGAGATGAAGCGTCCGCTGGTAGACGGCGGCCGCCGCGGCCTCCGCCGCGCCGGTGAGCGCCGGGAGCGCGGCGATCACGGCGGCCGGGCCCGCCATCGCGAGGTAGAGGCCGTCGGTGACGAACCGGCCGAACGCCCCCGCCGCCCTCGCGTGCGTCGCGAGGTGCGCCCTCGTGTAGGCGGGCGCGCGGGTCCAGTCGCGGTGTCCCGGCGCGAGGTCGGGGACCCGGCCCTCCAGGTAGGTGACGAAAGCGGCATGGACGTCGCCGTTCGACTGGCCCGTGCGCAGGTATTCGGCCATCGAGAGGTGGTAGAGGCGGTAAACCGATGAGCCTTCCTCCAACGCCTCGATGACGTACGCGCCCGCGTTCCTCATCAGCCAGACGATGTCCTCGTCCGTGTGGAGCTTTCCGCTGAGCTCTGAGGCCAGAGGAGCCCATGTCCCCGCCCAGGGCAGGCCCGCCCCGTGCGCGTACGCGAGGGGACGCAGCAGTTCCCTCGCCCGCTCAGCCTCCGCGCCCAGCCGGGTCTCCAGGTCCTGCTGCATGGCGTCCGCGGCCGTCCCCGGCAGCGACGCCCGCCAGGCGGGATCGGCCGCGTCGGGGATCCGGTCACCCGCGGCGAGCGTCCGGGAGACGATGAGCGCGACGAGGAAGGAGCGGCCCGCCGCCGCCGCGACGGCCGCCGCGACCGGCTCCACCACCTCGCCGGGAAGGTCGCGGAACGGGGAGTCCGGGGTGCTCTCCCGCAGGCACCGGCTCGCGTACCGGCGCAGGCTCGGCCGGTCGGCGTACTCGGGCGCGTCCAGGTCGAGCGTCTGCTCCGGCGGCCCGAGCCGGTGGACGAGATGCTTGCGCGTCCCGAGGACGAGCCGGAGCCCCGCCGCCTCCGCGCCGCGGATCAGCGGCTGGAGCAGCCAGGAGACGACGTGCTCGGGATCGACCGTCTCGTCCACCGCGTCGATGATCGCGGCCAGGCCCCCGCCCTGCCGGACGGTCCGCAGCAGCTCGCCGGGCGTCGAGGCGTTCGCCTCGGCCGCGGCCGCCAGCGCGGCGAGGATCTGGCCGGCGGTCTTGCCGCGGGCGTGGACGGCCACGCCGATCGACCCGGCGGCGGGGACGGTCTCGTCCGGGACCCCGTCGAGCGGGACCGTGGAGCGCCACTCCGGTTCGCTGAGCACGGCCAACCGGGCGAGCACCGCGGACTTGCCCGAGCCGGGGTCGCCGGTCACGACCCGCAGCGTCCCCGCGGCCGCGTCCGACAGCCACCGGGTCAGCTCGCCCAGCGCCGCGTGCCGCCCGACGAACCGCCAGGCGACCTCGGTCGGGACGTCCACGCCCCGCGCCCTGGGAAGAAAATGGCTGCGCAGGTCCTCCTCGCGCGCCGTCCTTTCCGCGATGATGAGCTGGGACAGAACGTCGAAGCCGTGCAGCCGGGGGTCATAGCGCGGATTGACGAAGAAGCGCTGGTTCTGGGCGGAGCCGAAAAGTGTGCTGCACGAGATGGTCTGCCACGTTTTCCTGTTCGGACTGGACTTCATGTATTCGGCGAGCGCCTCCGGCGTGAGGTAACGCGGCTCATGCCCGGCGGTCGCCTGATGGTGGACGGCCTCCGTGAACAATGCCGCGAAGTCGCCCGCGCGTATCTGCTCAAGAGGGTGGGCCGCCGTCAGCACCGTCAGCGATTTGTCGGTGGAACGGCTGCTGGCCTCCATTCCGGCCACGAGGGACTGGGCGCCCCCGCGTCCGGCGAAGCACACGTCGATGATCAGCAGCAGGCTTCTCAGCTCGGTGTCCAGCAGCGCCGCCTCGACCAGGTCGGCCGTCGGGATCGTGCCGATGAGCCTGTCCCCGGTGGCGTCCCCCATCCAGAGCCGGTGCCGCCCGCTCACGAAGTCGCCGTGCCCGGTGTGGTAGATCACCAGCAGGTCGTCCGGTGCGCAGCGCCCGCAGAAGTCCCGGACGCCCTTCTCCATCTCGTCCTTGGTCGGATCGATCCCGAGCCCCGGAACCCGGTCGTAGCCGAATTCCCCGACCAGCAGATCGGCCATGACCGCGACGGATTCCACGATGCGGTCGCCGCTCTCGTCCAGCCCGGCGGTGACGCCCGTGGCTATGAGGTGTCTCCGGCCGCTCCGCTCATCCACTCAGGCCCTCCGCGATCGCCCTGCCGGTGGCCGCATCGGTCAGATAGGAAAGCATGTCGTGGGCGCGCGACCCGTTGTGCACGCGGATCTGCTTGATCCGGTCGCCGAAGAAGGGGCGGATGTCCTCCACGACCGCGACCAGGTCGCCCGCGTCGGCGATGTTCGTCCAGTTCCCCACTCCGCGGGGCCAGCACGCCTGCGCGACGCCGTCCTGTTTCACTGGGACGGGCCGCAGCCGGTCGAACACCAGGTGCCGCAGCCCGAGGGGCGACCCCAGGGTGACCAGCGTCATGACCGGCCATTCGGGGTGCGCGCACAGGGCCTCGTAGGCGACCACGGACCCGAGCGAATGCGCGACGATGACGCGTGTCCGGGGCGTCACGGCCGCGACGACTTCCGCTTGCGCCGCGGCGCGCAGGGCGTCGTCGGTGAAGTACCGGCGGACCTGTTTCAGGTCACCGATGAAGGCCCGCTCACCCACCCCGCTCCAGAACCGCGACATGCTCAGCGCGTACAGCGCCCGCTGCACCCACGCCGGGCTCCGGAAGAGTGTCTCCTCGCCGGGCGGCACGACGCGGTCGTCCACTTCCGCCGCGCGCTCCCACAGGACCCGGAGGAGGTCCTGCTCGTAGCCCTCGTCGATGTCGTCGGCGTCGTAGTAGGTCTCGGGTCCGAGAACCTCCGCCTCCGGGCGAAAGAGCCTGCCGTAAGCGGCGACCGTGACGTCCTCTGGAGCGACGTCCCGTCCCGCGAACGCCAGGCCCTGGCTCAGCGCGGGGAACAGCCGCGCGTGCAGAGTGACGGAGCCGTCCAGTTGCCTGCCGATTCCATGCACCAGAACGATCGACATCAGATCACCTACGGAAGGGAGGGCCGGAGGACCACCCTGGTCCCGGCGATCACCTTCTTCAAGGGAATCCGTCACAACTGGCCACTATCGGTGACCGGCGCCCTCCCTATGCGCCCGTAAGCGCGCCGGTCAGGCGCTGGACGCCCATTTCTTGAGCGCGCCCTTGCTCTTGAAGTCGGCGACGTTCCTGTCCAGCGGCTTGGACGTGTACTGGTGGAAGAGCCACTTGTCCTTGATGAGCGGGTCGCCGGCCTCGCGGTAGTCGGCGATCCAGAGCCCGTCGGCCTTGTGGCCGCCGGTGCCCTTCCTGGTCCACAGGTCGCGGTTGACGTACAGGATCAGCCGGTGCCCGGGGCGCAGCTTCTTCACCTCGCGCAGGAACTTGTCCTTCTGCGCGCTGGTGGCGAGCCGCCCCTTCGGGTCGGTCTCCCAGTCGAGGGCGAGGAAGTCGCCGTCCGCGGCGCCGCAGTTCTCGACGAAGTGCCGGGCCTGCGCCTTGATCCGCGCCAGGCTCAGCCCCCGCCGGCCGAGCAGGAAGTGGTAGAACCCCACCACGCAGCCGTCCCGGCGGGCCTGCTCGGCCTGCCGGGCCCGGGCGGGGTTGGTATAGGTGCGACCCTCGGTCGCCTTGACGATGACGAAGTCCAGTCCCTCGGACTCGAAGGAGGGGTTGTGCGATGAGACGTCGACGCCGTGCAGCATGACGGCCCCCTTTCGGCTTTCACACCGACCCCCTGCACCGCTTGTTCCTCCACCGCCGTTGCCGCCTACACGCCATTCGGCGACAATGCCGTTCACCCCCGCCACACCGTCATGGCGTCGGCAGCGGCGAGGTGAAGCGCCCCACCTGAAAGCGCCCCATCTGAAAGCGCCTCATCTGGAAGCGCCTCCTCTGGACGGGTCAGGCTCGGCCGAGGACGCAGAACTCGTTGCCCTCCGGGTCGGCCATGACCGTCCACGGCACATCGCCCTGGCCGACGTCGAGGTCGGTGGCGCCGAGAGCCCGCAGCCGGTCCACCTCCGCCTCCTTGCCGTCGATGGGCTGCGGCAGCAGGTCGACATGGACGCGGTTCCACCACGTCCTCGTGCCGGGCATGCGGTGGAGCTCCAGATACGGTCCGGTCCCCTCGGTGGAACGCATCAGCACATGGTCGTCGGTCACCTCGTGCACGGTCACGTCCACGGCCTCGCCCCAGAACCGGACCATGGCCTGTGGATCGGCGCAGTCGACCACCACCGCGGCGATCGGCCCGGTGTCCCGGTAGATCTCCCGGGGCTCCAGCACGCAGAACACGTTGCCCTCCGGGTCGGCCAGGACCGTCCAGGGGACGTCGCCCTGGCCGACGTCCGCGGGCGTCGCACCGAGATCCTTCAGGCGCGCGACCAGCTCCGCCTGGTGGGCCTCAGAGGTGGTGGCCAGATCGAGGTGCACGCGGTCCTTCACCGTTTCGGGGTCCGGGACGGTGACGAAATCGATGTAGAAGGCCCTGGGGTCCGGCCAGACGAACCCCGGGGGTTCAGCGTTGGTCACACCGGGTCCCTCGCTGGCGACACCCCAGCCCAGCGCGTCCGCCCAGAACCGGCCGAGTGCCGAGTCGTCCCCGGCCTTGAAGTTCACCTGAACGAGTCGCAGTGCCATGTCGCTGATCATAGGACCAGGTAGACGAAGCGCCGCGCCGCCGTTCGCCACGTCGCCCGGTCGCCTTCGCGGTCACCGTCGCTTGGCGGTGAACGTCAGGTGGGTGACACCGCTCGGCGTGGAGACCGCCTCGATGTCGTACGCCTCTTCCAGCGACTCCAGGCCGTCCCAGAGCCGGACACCGCGGCCGAGCAGGATCGGCACCTGGACCACGTGCATGTGATCGACCAGGCCCTCGGTGAGGAAGTCGCGTACCACCGAGGGCCCGCCGCCCAGGCGCACGTCCTGGCCGCCGGCCGCCTCGCGGGCCACCTGGAGCGCCTCGGCGGGCGGGGCGTCCAGGAAGTGGAACGTGGTGCCGCCCTCCATCTCGATCGATGGACGCGGCCGGTGGGTCAGCACGTAGACCGGCGTGTGGAAGGGCGGGTTCGCCCCCCACGCGCCCTTGTAGCCGGGGTCGTCCTGCCATCCCGGGGGGCCGAACTTGCCGGCGCCCATGATCTCGGCGCCGAAGCCGTGACCGTGCATCGCGGCGAACGCGTGGTCGGCGCCGACGGTGCCGCCCTCGGCGCCGCCCATCTCGTACCAGAACCGGGTGGCGAACATCCACTCGTGCAGGCGCTCGCCGGCGTGACCGAACGGGGCGTTCTCGGACTGTCCGGCGCCGGTGCCGAAGCCGTCGAGCGAGATCGTGAAGTTGTGAACGCGAACCTTGGACATCGGGTCCTCCTTCGGGCCTCCGGCACCGGTCCGGTGCCGTCACGAGAAGGTCGGAGCCGACCCGGCCGCCTCGACATCACCTCGCCCCGATCGCCCGAAATTCCTGCGGCGGGCCGTGGCCCGTGGCCGTCACCCGGGCTGCAGCGGCTCGATCGGAAGCTGGACCGACTGGCGGTGGCGGAAGATGTCGAGCGGGTCCCAGCGCAGCTTGACGTCCTGGAGCTTGCCGTAGTGCCTTCCGTAGTACAGCTCCGACCAGGGCACGGTCGAGGTGTTCCATCGCGGGTCGCTCAGATCGACGTCGGGATAGCCGATGTAGCAGCCGTCGGTGGTGTGCTGGCCCTGGTGGCCGTCGGGCACCGGTACCCCGCCGGTGCCCTGGTACATCCGCTGGTACAGCTCGCGGATCCAGCGCAGGTGGTCGTCGCCGTCCTGGCCCGCGGGCCAGTAGATCTGGTGCTGCAGTTTCAGCACCGAGCTGCGCTGGATCACCGCGGTGTCCATCGGCGACCTGTCGTTGATCTCGCCGCCGTAGGAGTCGATCTGGATGACCGCGTCCCGCACGATGTCGGGGTCCTCCAGCGCCAGCGCCGCCCAGAGTTCGTCGATCTGTTCCCGCGGGAGCGGCTCGCGCATGTACGCCGACTTGTGCTTGCCGCAGCGGAGGTTGTCCACCGGTCCGAGCAGCTTGTCCACGGTGCTCCACGGCAGCATGGCCGGGCTCTCCAGGCCCGCCAGCGCCGGATACTCCCCGTACGCCTCGCTCAGCGACTCCCGGACGGGGCCGACCTCCTGGCTCATCGCCCGCAGGAACTCCTTGAGCCGGGCCTCGGCGTCGGGGACGGACGCGTCGATCTGCGCGATCAAGCCGATCTTGTCCTGGCTGCGGTGGCTGAGCAGCAGGATCGCGAACAGCGGCCGGTAGCGCTGCTGGGCGGCCGGGTCCGTCGTGGCGAAGAACTCGCCGAAGTTGTCGATGATGCGGCCGAAGTGGGCCCGGTTCATCTGCGACCATTTCCACCCGCTGGCGGTGAGCAGCACCCGCTCCGGCACCTGCGGGAGCGCGCGGAACCAGAATCGGGTGACGATCCCGAAGTTGCCGCCACCGCCGCCGGTGTGCGCCCACCACAGGTCCCGGTTCGGGTCCCTCGGTTCGTCGGTCGCGACGACCAGCCGCACCCTGCGGTCCTCGTCGACGACGGCGACCTCGACCGCGTACAGGTAGTCCACGGTGAGACCGAACTGCCGAGACAGCAGGCCGAACCCGCCGACCGGCACGTGCCCCCCGACTCCCACCGACGGGCACGAACCGCCCGGCAGGACCCGCCCCGTCTGCAGGAACAGCCCCTTGCGCAGGTCGCCGTTGGTCGCCCCGGCCTCGACGCAGACCACGTCCTCGCCCCGGTCAGGGTCTTCGTAGATGCGGTCCATGAGCGAGACGTCGATGATGACCCGCACGTCGTCGGAGCAGACGAAGTCCTCGTAGCAGTGCCCACCGGAACGGACGGTGATCCGGTCGCGCGTGCCGGTGACCTGCTCGTTCACCGCCTTTTCGAGCGCCGCCCTGGTCTCCTCGCTGGTCCGCACCACCCGGACGTACTCCGGGTTGGCCCGCCATCTCGGGTTGAATCCACGGCACAGCGCCGCGAACCGCCGATCCCCGGGCATGATCTTGAGCCCGCCCTCGTCGGCCACCGCCGCGTCGGCCATCTCGCTCACCCTTCTCCTCCTCGCCTGCCGGACCGGCCCGCCAGACCGGCCCGCCTGCCGGTCAACGCCGCTACCGGCCCCGAGGACCCTGTTCCGCGATCCGAGCAAACCCCACCCCAATTGGACGGACGAATTGCACCCCGGTGCCTTCCACGTGCCGTCCGCCGGGAGAGGGGGCGGGTCACCAGCCGAGCTCGTCGCAGCCGACGTGGTCGGGCGGCTCGACCTGAAGGGTGGCGTGGGCGATGGCGTGGCGGTCGCGGAGCAGCTCGCGGGCACGGTCCAGGACGGCGTGGGCGTCGGCGGCGTCGGTGGTGACCAGGTGGGCGGTGGCCACGTGCATGCCGGAGGTCAGCGTCCACAGGTGCAGGTCGTGGACGTCCTGGACCCCGCCGACGGCGGCGAGGTCACCGGCGACCGCCTGGGTGTCGAGCCCCTCGGGGGCGTGCTGGCCGAGCACCGCGACGACCTGCCGGCCCAGCGCCACGGCGCGGACCACCACGAACATCCCGATCGCGAGCGCGACGAGGGTGTCGAACAGGGGCCGCCCGGTGGCGGCGACCAGGATCCCGGCGGCGATGACCCCGACCGACCCGGCGGTGTCGGCGACGACCTCCAGGTAGGCGCCCTTGACGTTCAGGCTCTCGGACGCGCCGCCGCGCAGCAGCATCAGCGCGGCCAGGTTCACCAGCAGGCCGAGTGCTCCGACCACCACCATGGGGCCGGTGGACACCTCTACGTCGCGGCCGATCCGTCCCACGGCCTCGATGGTGATGTACGCGGCCGTGCCCAGCATCACGAGGACCGCGAACCCGGAGGCGAACACCTCGGCCCGGTACGACCCGTAGGTGCGCCGCCCGGTCCGGTCCGGACGGGTGGCGATCTTGGTCGCCACCAGTGCGGCGGCCAGCGTCAGCACGTCCGCGGCCATGTGCCCGGCGTCCGAGAGCAGCGCCAGGGACCCCGAGACCAGCCCGTAGACCAGCTCCACGACGAAGAACGACCCGATCAGGCCGAAGGACGCGCCCAGCCGCCAGCGATGCCGGTGGGTGGCGTGCCCGGCGACCTGAGCGGGGCCGTGCCCATGCCCGTGACCAGCGCCCATCAGGACTCCCGTTCCGGATGGACGGCCTCGGTGTGCTCGATGTGCGCGACCGCCAGGTCGAGCAGCATCCGCACATGCGCGTCGGCCAGGCGGTAGTAGGCCATTCGTCCCGAGCGGCGCGCGCTGACCACCCGGTGCGCGCGCAGCAGCCGCAGCGCGTGGGACGCCGCCGACTCGCTCATGTCGCTGACGGCGGCGAGATCGCAGACGCACAGCTCGCCGTCCAGCAACGCCACCAGCATGCGCAGCCGCCGGGGATCGGCCAGCAGCCCGAACACCTCCGCGGTGTCGGCCAGGTCGCCTTCGGCCGGCATCCGCTCCAGGACCGAGGCGACCCTGGGGGCGTCCACGACCCGCACCGAACAGCCGTCCGCGGGCACGAGCTGATCGTCTGAAGATCTGTTCATATATCAACTTTGGGGGTTGACCTGCGGCTCTGTCAACCCGCGCTCCGGGAGCGGTTCCGGCGGGGGCGCGGCGGGGACACGTGATCG
>NZ_VCKW01000012.1 GCF_005889715.1 Actinomadura soli | reverse complement strand
GGTCCGGGGGCACAGCGGGCGGGACGGGCACCGAGGGCGTGTGGCCGATCTCGTCGCGCTCGTCATCCTCGCCCAGCACGTGGCCGCGCAGCGGCGCGGGCGCGAAGCCGGGCGCGCGGCGCGCCAGGAGGTTCGGGAGCCGGCCCTTCTCGAACGCCTCGATGACGTCCATGTGCTCGGTCGGGTCGGTGGTGCGGCGCATGAGGGCGTCCAGGACGACGCGTTCCAGCGCGGTGCGCGCCTCGTGCAGCCGTTCGCGCACGGCGTCCGCCGAGACGCGCAGGACGCCGGCGATGTCGCGGATCGCCAGCCACTCGCCCGCGGACAGCAGCAGCGCCTCGCGGTGGTCGGCGGGCAGGTTCCGCGCCGCGGTGAGCAGCGGGTCGGCGTCGGCGCCCGCGAAGACGGGCCGGCTGTGGCCGCTGAACGCCCCTCGCTCGGCGCAGACCGTGCGGGCCAGATGGTGCAGCCACAGCACCGTGTCGCCCGGCGGCGGATGCCGCACCGCTTCGTTGAGCGTGTCTTTCAGCGCTTCGGGCGCGCCCTGGTCGCCGAGCAGCGACCAGCAGTGTGCGTACAGGCGGTGTGCGTGGGCGTCATAGAGGTTTTCCAGGTCCCCGCGCATGTGACCTCCTCGTGAGGTGGCCGTGGGAGCAGCCGTCGGAGAGCGGGCAAGCGAGACGGGCCGTCCGGGCACGCCTGGGCACGGGACTCTAGTGCATATGTGTGACGGATGAGAAGGGAATGCCACCTAAGCGCTGGATTCAACGCAGAGTAAGGTAATGATTCTGATCTGTTATGATCAGCGAGATTGAAACGATATTTCCCGTTTATGTCGGTTTCTTGGCAGGTCGTCAGCGCGTGCGCGACTCGATTGACGCGATGATGCGCGGGCGCAGTTCCGCGGCGCGGATGACCGCGTCGACGGAGCCGACCTCGACCGCGCGCCGGATGTCGTGGACGCGGTCGAACTCCGCCGCCACCTCGCCGACCTTCTCCGCGCGGACCGAGGCGCGCAGCTCGTCCAGCTCGGCGGTCAGCGCGGCGCGCTCGGGTCCCGTCGCGGCGGCCACGCGGGCCTCCAGGTCCCGGACGCGCGGGTCGGCCGCGGTGCGGGCGTTGACGTCGCCCGAGAACACCACCGCGGCGGCGGGCGCCCCGCCGAGCACCGAGGCGAACGAGCCCTCCAGCGCCAGCACCGTCATGTCCGGGTTCAGCGCCTTGGAGAACACCACGAACGCGCCGCCGTGGTACCGCGAGATCACGCAGAACACGATCGGGCCGCGGAAGTTCACGATCGCGCGGCCGATCTCGGCGCCGTACTCCAGCTGCAGCTTCCGCATCGACTCCGGCGAGCCGTCGAAGCCCGACAGGTTCGCCAGCACCACCAGCGGCCGGTTGCCGCTGGCGGCGTTGATCGCCCGGGCCGCCTTCTTGGACGACTGCGGGAACAGCGTCCCGGCCGTGTAGGCGTCCGGGCCGTCGGTGGGCGGGAAGCCGCGCCGCGGCACCGCGCGGGACTCGATGCCGAGCAGGCACACCGGCATGCCGCCGAGATGGACGTCCTGCACCACCGCGGTGTCGGCGTCGGCCATCCCCGCCCAGCGTTCCAGCACCGGGTGGTCCTGGTCGGAGAGCGCCCGCATGACCGTCCGGATGTCGAACGGCTTCTTGCGGTCCGGGTTGGCCTCGGCGGAGAAGATCTCGCCGACGGTGGTGAAGTCGCTGCCCTCGACCGCGTGCGGGAAGTCGGAGACGTCGCGGTCGACGGGGTCGGTCGTCGCGGCGCGGCGCGGCCCGTCCTCGCCGGGCGCGACGTAGGTGTGGTCGTAGTGCGCCATCAGGACGTCCCGCGCGGCGGCCAGGTTCGGCGCCCAGTACTGCGCCTGCCCGTTCGGCCCCATGACGCGGTCGTAGCCGCCGATGCCGAAGTTGTCCTCGGCCGACACGCCGCCGGAGAAGTCGAGCGCCTGCTTGCCGGTGAGCACCATGGCCGAGTCGGGCGTCATCACGAGGACGCCCTTGGTGTGCATGAGCATCGTCGCCTCGGCGTTCCAGTACGGCTGCGCGCCGACGTTGATGCCCGTGACCACGACGTTGATCTCGCCGCCGTCCTGGGTGAACTCCACGATCCGCTTGAGCGCCGCGGCGACCCAGTCCATGTTCTCCGTGCCGGACTCCATGGAGATCCGCGCGCCGGACGACAGCGTGTACCACTCCAGCGGCACCCGCATCCGCTCGGCGAGGTCGAGCGCGGCGATCACGCGCCGGCACTCCGGCTCCGACAGCGCGCCGAGCGACTTCGTCGGGTCGCCGAGCAGCACGACCCGGGTGACGCCTTCCCGGTGCCGCCGGGTCGGCGTGGTGACGACACCGGCGACGATCGCCGCCGTGTTGCGTCCCTTCGGACGGTCGACGGGCACCAGCGCGTGGTCGTCGTCGAGGTCGTGCTCGACGAAGTCGCCCAGCAGGCCGGTCAGCTCGTACGGGTACACGGTGTTGCGGGCGCTCGCGCGCAGGACCTTCTGCCGGTAGTCGTCCACGGGCTCGACCGGCTCCTCGGACGGCTCGCCGACGGTCAGCTCCGTGCCTCCGGTCGCGTCGAACGAGACCCGCACGGCGATCTTGTGCAGCTCGCCGGTCCGCGCGTCCCGCCGCCGCGCGATGATCTCGATCTCCTCCAGCCCGGCGCCCGCGGTCATCGGCAGCAGCCGTCCGGCGATCATCTCCAGCTCGGCGCGGGTGATGTCGCTCGGCGGCCAGACGTAGATCACGATCCGGTTGGTGCTGAGGCGCTTCTTCGACGGCCACCGCGACCGCGCGTTGCGGATCGAGTCGAGGCAGGACGCGACCGTGTACTCGGCGGTCGGCAGCGTGAGGAGCCTGCCGTCGTGGTCGCGCAGCCCGGCCAGGTCGCGGACCTGCGCGAACGCGACGAGGCGCTCGTCCGACGGGTTCTCGCGCGCCACGCACCGGAACAGGTAGACCTCCTCGTCCGACGACGGCAGCCGGGTGAGGTCGAACCTCCTCAGCCGCTCCATCCGCATCCGCTGCGCGATGTACGGGTGCAGGCCGCGGATCAGCCGCTCCTCCGCCATCCCGCCGCCGGACGACGGCCGGAACGTGAAGTGGTGGTGCATCACCGCGCCGCCGCTCCCGGCGACCGTCGCGGTGAGCCTGCGGACCTGCCCCGGCAGCGGGTGCGCGTTGACGACCTCCTGCAGCGCCGCCGCCATCGCGTCGAAGTCCTCGGGCTGGCGCTCCCAGGAGAGGTAGATGTCGGCGTCGACCGCGTCCTCGCCGGCGGCCAGCTCCGCGAGCCCGCGCAGCGCGCCGCCCAGCGCCTCGAAGCTCACCGCGGAGGTGACGACGGACGAGCCCGCGCGCTCGGCGATCACGAACGAGCAGCCCGCGACCTCGCCGGTCCGGACGCGGGTGAGCCCCTTGTTGCCGTAGTAGCGCCGGGTCAGGACCTCCAGCATGACCGCGTTGTCCCGGTCCTGGCGGACGAGCCGGCGGCCGAGCAGCCGCACCAGCGGCTCGGTGCTGCGCACCATCTCCGCGATGCGCCCGGCGCGGTCCGCCGCGTCGGGGTGCGCGTCCAGGTGGCGCAGGTGCCTGCGGACGTCGGCGTACACGCGGGCGCGGTTGCGGCGCAGCAGCGGCTGCGCGAACCAGGCGAACACCACGCCGTAGGCGAGGTCGGCGACGACCGGGAAGCGCACCTGCGTCGCGGCGACCAGCCGCTCCAGCGCGAGACCGGCGGGTTCGCGCAGCGCCTGCTCCGGCGGCGGCTCCCGCAGCCAGGTCCGCAGCAGCGTCGCGATCATCGTGGCGTCGGCGGACGTGCGCTGCTGCGCGAGGAACACGCGGAACACGGCCGCTTCGAGCCCGGGCGAGCGCTCCAGGTCGGTGACGCCGTAGTGGCCGAGCGCCTTGGCGAGCCTGGCCTGGAAACCGTCCGGCAGCCCGGCCCGGTCGACGTCGAGGCTCTGCAGGTAGGTGTGGAAGTACTCGCGGGCGCTGTGGACGTGGCTGCCGTCGCCGGTGCCGTCGCCGCCCGGTCCGGCGCCCGCGCCGTCGCCGGCCGGCCGGTTGCGGCTCAGCTCGGCGAGGTCGGTGAAGACCTCGACGAGGCCCAGCTCGTCGGCCAGCGGGCGGTGGCCCCCCTCCGTGGCCGTCCGGCGGGCGTCGAGGTAGTCGTCCAGGACCCGGCGCTCGTCGTGCGGGTCGACGTCGAAGCCCAGCAGCAGGCTGCGCAGATCCTCCTGGCAGCGGGCGGCGCGCTCCCGCGCGGAGGCCGTCCGGGGCGCGGCGGCCAGGTCAAGGTCGACCGGCGCGGACGACTCCGCGAGCGCCCCGTCCCCGGAGTCGTCGGCGAGCGGTTCCAGCCGCAGCAGCGGCGCCCCGGTCTCCACCTGGCTGCCCACGGACACGACGCATTCCTTCAGCCGCGCCCTGAACGGCGCCCGCAGCACCGTCTCCATCTTCATGCTCTCCAGCACCAGGACCGGCGCGCCCGCCTCGACCTCGGCGCCGACCTTCGCGGGCGTCGCGACGACCAGCGCGGGCGCGGGCGAGCGGACGACGCCGCCCTCGTCCCGGCTGACCCGGTGCGTGACGCCGTCCACCTCGACCATGTGGATCGGCCCGTGGGTGCCGGTGACCAGCCGGTACCGGACGCCGTCCACGACGATCTGCCCGGTGTGCGTGTCGAACCGGTCGAGCTCCACGACGGCGGTGCGGACGTCCTCGCCCGCCTCGACGCCGACGCGGAACCGGTGCGCGCCGACCCGCGCGACGCGCAGCCGGTAGGCGACGCCGCGGAGCTTGAGGTCCAGCGGCCGGCCGCTCTCGTGCCGGACCTGCGGCCGCCCGCCGGACGCCGTCGACAGCAGCCGCCGCCGCTCGGCGCGCTCCTCGTCCTCGTAGGTCTCGATCGCGGCGGCGATCAGCGCGACGCCGGAGTGCCGGTGCGCGGCGAGGTCGCCCTCGGCGCGGACGCGGTCGATCCAGCCGGTGTCCGCGCGGGCCTCGATCACCTCGGGCCGGTCGAGCAGGTCGAGCACGAAGCTCTTGTTCGTCGCACCGCCCTCGATGATCACCGTGGTCTGCGCCATCGCCCGGCGGAGGCGGCCGAGCGCCTCGTCCCGGTCCCGGCCGTAGGCGATGATCTTCGCGATCATCGAGTCGAAGTCGGCGGGGATCGTGTCGCCCTCGCGGACGCCGGTGTCCACCCGGACGCCGGGCCCGGCGGGCAGGTCGAGCCGGGCGATGCGGCCGGGGGAGGGCGCGAAGTCGCGGTCGGGGTCCTCGGCGTTCAGCCGGGCCTCGATGGCGTGGCCGCGCTCCGCCGGGGGGCCGCCTTCGAGCCGCCCGCCGGACGCCACCCACAACTGCGCCCTGACCAGGTCGAACCCGGTGGTGGCCTCGGTGATCGGGTGCTCGACCTGGAGCCGGGTGTTCACTTCGAGGAACGCGAACAGCCGGTCGCCGGGGTGGTAGAGGAACTCGACCGTCGCCGCGCCGCGGTAGCCGACGGCGACGGCCAGCCGCTCGGCGGACGCCTTCAGCTCGGCGGCCTGCCCGGCGGACAGCACCGGCGACGCCGACTCCTCGATGACCTTCTGGTTGCGCCGCTGCACCGAGCAGTCGCGGACGCCGAGCGCCCACGCGGTGCCCTGGCCGTCCGCGATCACCTGGACCTCGACGTGCCGGGCGCCGGTGACCAGGCGCTCCAGGAACACGACGCCGCTGCCGAACGCCCGCGCGGCCTCCTGGCTGGTGCGCTCGTAGGCGTCCGTCAGCTCGTCCGCGCTCGTGACCACCCGGATGCCGCGCCCGCCGCCGCCCGCGGTCGCCTTCAGCATCAGCGGGTAGCCGATGTCGGACGCCGCGGCCAGGGCGGCGTCCAGCGTCTCGACCGCGCCGCGGCTCCACGGCGCGACCGGCACCCCGACCTCCTCGGCGATCAGCTTCGCGCCGATCTTGTCGCCGAGCTTGCGCATCGCGTCCGCGCTCGGCCCGACGAAGGTCACGCCGATCCGGTCGCACAGCTCGGCGAACGCCGGGTCCTCCGCGACGAAGCCCCAGCCGACCCACGCGGCGTCGGCCCCCGTGTCGGCCAGCGCGCGCTCCAGCACCTCCAGGTCGAGGTAGGGGCGGGCGGACGCGGGCCCGAGATCGTAGGACAGGTCCGCCTCGCGGACGAACGTGGCGGCGCGGTCGACGTCGGTGTGCAGGGCGACCGTCTCGATCCGCGTCCCGGTCTCCGCGGCGATGTCCCGTACGGCATGGATGAGGCGCATGGCGGCCTCACCACGATTGACGATGGCGACACGACTGAACAACGGACCGAGCCCTCCTCTAGACCACGATGCCGGCGCAGGGACACGGGGGACCCCCGACCATGCTTACCCTCCCGCCTCGGGCCCCGCGGCGCCATGTCGGAGACGTCGCATGCTGGGCGGCCCGAGTTGTGGGAATCGTGCAAAGGATTGAGCCCGGCTCCAGCCCCATGCTGGCCTTTTCAGGAATTCCGCCAGGTGGTGCGGTCCGTTGAGGTCTGTCGGTGGGCGTCAGTAAGGTCGGGGACATGTCGCGGCGCCGTTTCGAGCACGCCATGCAACGTATGCGGGCCACGGAGCCGCAGACGCGGGAGAACGCGTTCGACTTCCTCCGCGAGCACGCCGACACGTACGTCGATGACCTCATCGCGGAGTTCGCCGCCGAGCGCGACGACCACGGCCTGCGCTGCCGGCTCCTCGAACTCATCGCCGAAGCCCGTTCGGCGAAGGCGCTTGAGGTGTTCCGCGACGAGCTGGAGGGCACGGACGAGTCGCTCCGGTTCTGGGCGGTCCGCGGCCTGGAGATGCTCGACAGCCGCGAGGCCGACAAGGCGCTCGACGAGGCGCGCGACGGCGGCTGGATCTCCTGACACCCGGGCTGACCGCCCGTCCATACCCCTCGTAAGCAGGCACGTTGTCGCCGTAGGTCTTGTGTGGGGTGGTTCTGCATGCGATATTGGAGCCAATATTGGGAAGCAATCCCACCGTGGAGGAACCGTGGTCCTGACGGGGAACGAGCCGAGCCCGCTGGCCGGCCTCCGGGTCGTGGACCTCAGCACCACGTTCATGGGGCCCTACTGCGCGGCGATCCTGGCGCAGTGGGGCGCCGACGTGATCAAGGCCGAGGCTCCCGAGGGCGACGTCCTCCGCTATGTCGGCGACGCGAAGGTCCCCGGAATGGGGCCGATATTCCTGAACGCGAACCGCGGGAAGCGCAGCATCGCCATCGACCTCAAGGACGGCGCCGCGAGGGACGTCTTCGCCCGCCTGGTCGAATCGGCCGACGTGCTGGTGCACAATCTCCGCCCGCGCGCGGCCGCGAGACTCGGCCTGACGCCCGAGCGGATGCTGGCGCTGAACGGGCGGCTCGTCTATTGCGCGTTCCGCGGCTTCGGCTCGGGCGGCCCGTACGAGAACCGGCCCGCCTACGACGACGTCATCCAGGGCGCGTCGGGAATGGCGGCCGTCCAAGGCGTAAACGGTGAGAGGCCCGCGTACTGGCGGTCGGCCGCCGCCGACAAGACGATGGGGATATTCGGCGCCGCCGCCGTTCTGGCGGCCGTCCACGGCCGGACGGTCACCGGCCGCGGGCGGGCGATCGAGGTGCCGATGTTCGAGTCGATGGCGTCGTTCATGCTGCTGGAGCAGCAGGGCGGCTGGATCTTCGATCCGCCGAGCGGCCCGACCGGCTATCCGCGCACCGAGTCCCCGTACCGCAAACCGTTCCGCACCAGGGACGGCTACCTCGCCGTCATGGTCTACACCGACGAGCAGTGGCGGTCGTTCTTCGCCGCCATCGGCGAACCGGCCCTCGCGGACGACCCGCGCTACCGCACCATCGGGACCCGCACGGTGCACATCGACGATCTGTACTCCCTGATGGACGACCACCTGACCAGGCGCACCACCGCCGAATGGCAGGAGGTCTTCGAACGCGCCGATATCGCGTCCAGCAAGGTCAACGCCATTCAGGACCTGTTCGACGACGAGCATCTGGTCGCGACGGGCTTCTTCGAATCGGTGGACCACCCGTCCGCGGGACGGCTCCGCATGGCCCGGTCTCCCGTCGACATGGGCGACCGCGCGACGGCGGCGACGCGGCACCCGCCGTGCCTTGGCGAGCACACCGTCGAGGTGGCGCGCGAACTCGGCTACGACGACGCGGCGATCGCCGACCTGGTAGGACGCGGCGCGCTCGTCGCCATGAAGCCCGCGCAGCGGGTTGCGGAACCGGCGCAGGCCGCCGACCGAGCAGAGGAGGGACATGCCCCAGTCCAGTAAGACCCACTGGCAGTCGCTGTTCCGCGGGGAGCCGGTGCCGGACATCCCTCCGCCGCGGTCGGTCGAGGAACTGGTGAGCAGGCGCCGCGCGCCCGCTCCGCCCGCGCTCTCCGAGGACGAGGCCGCACGCGTGCTGCTCCACGAGAACGTGGAGCTGGGCGGGCTGGACGGCGGCCTCGCGGCGGAGATCTACCAGCCCCGCCGGCCCGGCCCGCACCCCGTGCTGGTGTACGTGCACGGCGGGGGCTGGTACACCGGCTCGCCCTCGATGGACCGGCGGTACTGCGCGTCCATCGCCGCGGAGGGGTTCCTCGTGGTGAGCGTCGGCTACGCGCTCGCCCCCGAGCACCCGTTCCCGCGCGCGCTGGAGGACTGCGTGTACGGGACGCGCTGGACCGCGAAGAACGCGGCGTCGTACGGCGGTGACCCGGCGCGGATGGCCATCGCGGGAAGCTCCGCGGGCGCGAACCTCGCGGCCGGGACGGCGCTCGTCCTGCACGGGTCCGGCCCCGGCACCGGCGTGCACGGCACCTTCAGCACCGACGTCCGCGGCGGTGATCTCGCGGGTCTGCCGGTCGCGCTGAGCGGGCTCGTCCTGCTGTTCGGGCTCCTGGACGCCCACCGGTGGATCTCGGACCCGCGGTACTACGCGGGGGAGCCCGAGATCACGCTCGCCGCCTACCTCGGCCCGAACTTCAGCGGACGGCTCCGCGACCCCCTGGTCAGCCCGGTGCACAGCCCGGAGCTGCACGTCCTGCCGGCCACGTACGTCTCCTGCGGCGACGAGGACGCCCTGCTCGGCGACTCGCTCGCCATGACCGGACGCCTCGCCGACGCCGACGTGCCGGTGACGCTGTCGGTCGTCCCGAACGCCGACCACGAGTTCCTCAAGATCCCGGAGCGGGTCGAGGGGGCGCGGGCGGAGAACGAGCGCATCGTCCACTGGCTGCGCGAGCGCCTCGGGCTGACCGACGACCGGGCGATCGGCGGCGCGCCATGAGCATCGTGAGGATCGACGACCTGACCAAGCGGTTCGGCGGCGTCACCGCCGTCGACCGGGTCAGCCTCGACATCGGCGACGGCGAGTTCGTCGCGCTGCTCGGCCCCAGCGGCTGCGGCAAGACGACCACGCTCCGCTGCGTCGCCGGCCTGGAGTCGCCGGACGAGGGCAGCATCCGGCTCGGCGCCGGCACCGTGGTCGACCGCTCGCGCGGCTACGAGCTGCCGCCGCACAAGCGCGACATCGGCATGGTCTTCCAGAGTTACGCGCTCTGGCCGCACATGTCGGTCATCCAGAACGTGAGCTACCCGCTCCGCCTGAAGCGCCAGCGCAAGCAGGCCGCCCATGCCAGGGCGATGGAGACCCTCGAACTGGTCGGGCTGGCGGGCTACGCGTCCCGGTCCGTGTCGGCGCTGTCCGGCGGGCAGCAGCAACGCGTCGCGCTGGCCAGGGCGCTCGTCCGCGAGCCGAGCGTCCTCCTGCTGGACGAGCCGCTGTCGAACCTCGACGCCGCGCTGCGGACGCAGATGCGGGTCGAGCTGAAGCGCATCCACGAGCAGACCGGGTCGACCATGGTCTACGTCACGCATGACCAGGAGGAAGCGGTCAGCATGTCCGACCGGATCGCGGTCATGCACGACGGCCGCGCCGTCCAGATCGGGTCGCCGCGCGAGGTGTTCGACGCTCCGTCCTCGCGCTGGGCGGCGGAGTTCCTCGGCTACGAGAACATCCTGCCGGGCCGGGTCGAGACCGCCGGCGACGGGACCGCCCGCGTGCGGCCGGACGGCTGGGACACCGGCCTGACCTGCGCCCGCGCCGCCGGCTTCGCGGCGGGCGACCGGGTCTGGCTCGCGGTCCGGAGCACGGCGATCGTCTTCGACGACTCCGCGGGGCGTCCGAACCGGCTGGACGCGAAGGTGCTGCGCTCGACCTTCCTCGGCACCGCGACCGAGCACGAGGTCGCCGCGTTCGGCTCGCCCCTGGTCGCCAAGCAGATCATGGGCGGGGCCCGTCCCGCGGGCGACGCGGTCATCTCGATCGAGCCGGGCCGGATCGCACTGATCCCGACGACGGACGGGCCGACCGATGAGCCCGCCGACGACCGGGCCATGGACGAGCCCGCCGCCGCCAAGGGACGTGCCTTGTGACGGCCGCGACCGGCATACGAACGCGCCCCTGGTTCACGGGCCGCCGCGCACCCGCCCTGATCCTGGTCGGCTTCGCGACACTGCTGCTCGGCTGGCCCCTGCTGATGCTGCTCGTCGGCGCGTTCCGGAGCGCGCCGCCAGGGCAGAGCGGTTCGTGGACGCTGTCCGCCTTCCCGGACGTCTTCGGCGACGCCCGCACCTATGACGCCCTGCTGAACTCGATCCTGTTCGCCGTGGGCGCGACGGCGGTGGCCCTGCTCGCCGGCGGGTACTTCGCGTTCCTCTCCGCGCGCACGACGACTCCGGCCCGGGGCCTGATCACGCCGGTCATGCTGCTCATGCTCGCGCTCCCGACCCTGCTGTACGCCATCAGCTGGAGCCTGCTCGGCAACCCGGAAGTCGGCCTGCTCAACAAGCCGTTCGAGGCCCTTTTCGGCGCCTCCCCGCTGAACGTCTACTCCTGGCCGGGGCTGATATTCGTCCAGGGCCTGAAACTGTCGTCGTTCTGCTATTTCCTTCTGCTCGGCCCCGTTTCGACGCTGAACAGCAGCTACGAGGAGGCCGCGTTCACGTCCGGCGCGAGCCGCTGGAAGACGCTGTTCTCCATCGACCTGCCCTCCCTCGCGCCGACGCTGTTCGGCGTGGGAATCCTCGTCGGCATCTACTGCATGGGCACGTTCGACGTCCCGCAGATCATCGGCGAGAACGCCGGCGTCGACACGCTGTCGACACGCATCTTCTTCTACATCGCGGCGTCCACCCCCGCCCGCTATTCCGCCGCCAGCGGCATCTCGATGATCATGATGCTGGCCATGGTGGTGCTCATCTGGCTGCAATGGCGGTACACGAGCAAGCGGAGCTTCGCGACCGTCACCGGAAAGGACTACGCGTCCACCCGGTGGGCGCTGGGGCGCGCCGGATACCTCGGCACCGCCTCCATCGCCGTGCTCGTCCTGGTGGGGGTGCTGCTCCCGGCGTCGCAGGTGGTGCTGACGTCCTTCCAAAGCGTGCTGGGCATGTACAGCCGCTTCACCCTGGCGAACTACACCGCCGTGTTCGACGACCCGCAGACGGTCGGGGCCTTCCAGCTCACGCTGTCGCTGTCGGTCGCGGCGGGGCTCGGCACGATGGTGTTCGCGACGCTGCTCGTCTACGCGGGCGCCAAGACGAGCCGGCGGCTCGGCCGGTACGTCGACCTGCTGAGCCTGGCGTCGCTGGTGCTGCCGGGCGTCGTGCTGGCGGCGGCGCTGACCTGGGGCTACCTGGCCGTGCCCGGGCTGCGGCAGCTGTACGGGACGACGTGGCTCTGCGTGATCGGCCTGGTGATCCTGCTGGTGCCGGTGGCGAGCCGGTCGGCGGCCGGGGCGCTGGTGCAGATCAGCGCCGACCTGGAGGAGTCGGCCCGCGCGTCGGGGGCGTCCGCGCTCCGGGCGTTCTGCGGCATCGTGCTGCCGCTGATGCTGCGCAGCTTCCTCGCCGGCTGGCTGGTGTGCAGCGTGATCATGGCCGGGGTGCTGGACGTCCCGCTGATGCTCCTCCCGGCGACGCACTCGAACGTCGCCACGCTGTCCTACAGCCTCTTCTACAGCTCGGCCGTGCCGACGCAGGCGTGTGCGCTGCTCGTGCTGCTGACCGCGCTGATCTGTGCCCTCGGGATCGCCTACCTCGTGCTCCGCTCCGCGGTGCTCACGGTGACGGCGGGCGCCGCCCGGAGAAATCCCCGTTCCAACGTCGAGGTGAGAGTGCCATGACTGAATTCGGCTGGAGATCGGCGGCCTGCCCGGACGACCCCGGCGGCCGCAGGAGGGTCGCCGTCCTCGCCCGCCCCGGCGGCCGGCGGAGCGTCACCGGCGCGGCGGCGGTCGCCGTGCTCGCGCTGACCGCGGCGGCGTGCGGCGGCACCGCGGGGACGGCGGAGGCGTCGAAGCAGTGCACGTCCAGCGCGTCGGGCGACACCGCCTGGGCCGGGAACGCCGAGAACGCGAGCGCGCTCGCCGAACTCTGCAAGAGCGCCGCCAAGGCGGGCCAGAACCAGGTGGTGGTCTACGGCGCGTACGCGGAGCTGTTCCGTCCGATCTGGCAGGACTTCACCAAGCGGTACCCGTCCATCAAGATCGTGCCGAAGGTGCAGCCGCCCGGGGCGACGGTGAGCGCCGTCCAGTCGGAGGTGTCGAGCGGACGCCAGGTCGGCGACGCGCTGATGCTGGGCCTGGAGTCGGTGAGCGTCTCCGCGGACAAGGGGCTGCTGCAGCCGTTCGAACCGGCGACCGTCGACGACCTCCCGGCCCGGTACCGCGACTCCAAGCAGCGCTTCTACGTGCCCTACGGCGACGTCTACGGCTTCATGTACAACAAGGACAAGATGTCCGAGGCCGACATCCCGGCGAGCATGGCGGACCTCGTCTCGGGCAAGCTGAAGGGGTTCGTCCTGGACGACCCGGGCCTCGGCGTGATCAGCGCCCAGTCGCTGATGCCGATCTACAAGGCGAACAAGCTGACCCTCGACCAGATGCGCGGGCTGAAGCGCAACGGCAAGCTGGTCGACTCCACCCGGCCCTACTACGACCGGCTGGTCACGGGCGAGACGACGATGATGCCCTGGGCGTCGCACATGCGCCACCTGCTCAAGGCGCAGGCCGGTGCTCCGGTGGCCTTCAAGGCCGTGCCCGGGCTGTCGTCACTCCTGTACGGGTCCTCCGCCGTCATCAAGGGCGCTCCGCACATGGAGGCGGCGAAGCTGTGGGCGTCCTGGATGCTCACGCCCGAGGCGCAGCGGCTGATCGCGTCCAAGGGGCTGAACACCCCGCTGCGGCCCGGCGTCGAGATCCCGGCGTCGTGGCCGGACTACCACGTCCTGGAGAACGCGGTGCCGCAGATCGCGCCGGAGGAATTCAACCGCGTCCTGCAAGAGTTTTTGCAGTGGGCGAAGCCGGCGACCTCGTGATCCGGGACGGTGGAGGCGATGAGATGACCGATCCCGAGTACGACGTGCTGATCGTCGGCGCCGGGTTCAGCGGGCTGAACGCGCTGCACCGGCTGCGCGGACGCGGCCTGCGGGTGAAGGTGCTGGAGTCCGGCGAGGACGTCGGGGGCACGTGGTACTGGAACCGGTACCCGGGCGCGCGGGTGGACATCGAGAGCGTCGAGTACTCCTACGCGTTCTCCGACGAGCTGCAGCAGGAATGGCACTGGCCGGAACGGTACGCCGCGCAGCACGACGTCCTGCGGTACCTGCGGTGGGTGGCCGAGAAGCTGGACCTCCGCCGCGACATCGAGTTCGGCCGCCGTGTGCTCAGCGCGACGTTCGACGACGGCACGGGGCTGTGGACGCTCACCGTCGACGACGGCGAGGACGGCGAACCTGAGCAGGTCCAGAGCCGCTACTGCGTCATGGCGACCGGCTTCCTGTCCGCGCCCAAGCTGCCGGACATCCCCGGCCTCGGCCAGTTCCAGGGCCGGTTGATCCACACCGGGGCGTGGCCGCACGACGACGTCGACCTCGGCGGACGCGTCGGCGTCATCGGCACGGCCGCGAGCGGCGTCCAGGTGGTCCAGACCGTCGCGCGGACGGCCGCGCGGCTGACCGTGTTCCAGCGCAGCGCGAGCTGGGCGGTGCCGCTGCAGAACGAGCCGATGCCCGAAGAGTACGAGCGGTTCGTCAAGGAGAACTACGCGGAGATCCGGCGGCTGGAGCACACTACCAGGGGGCCGGGCATGGTGCTGGTGGGCAAGCGCGTCATGCTCCCGGAGACGCGCGGCGCGCTCGACCTCTCGGCCGAGGCGCGCGAGGCCGCCTTCGAGGAGCTGTGGGAGGCCGGCGGCACCCACTGGGGACGGATCTTCCGCGACCTCGCCCGCAACGAGGACGCCAACGACGCCGTCCGCGCCTTCCTGGAGAGGAAGATCCGCGAGACGGTGAAGGATCCCGACGTCGCCGACCTGCTCATCCCGGCCTACCGTCCGTTCACCCGGCGCCCGCCGGGCGAATCCGGCTACTACGCGGCGTTCAACCGCGACAACGTCGTCCTCGTGGACGTGAGGTCGGACCCGATCGCGCGGTGCGACGCCGGCGGCCTGGTGCTGGCGAGCGGCGAACGGCACCCGCTCGACGTGCTCATCTGCGCCACCGGCTTCAACGGCGGGGCGGGCGCCGTCCTGCGCATGGACGTCCGAGGCCGCGGCGGGCTGCCGCTGCGCGAACACTGGGCCTGGGGCGTCCGCACCCACCTGGGCATGATGACGACGCGGTTCCCGAACCTGTTCTTCATCAACGGCCACCAGAGCCCGTGCGCCCATTTCTCGCCGCCGCTGCTGGCCGACTACCAATCGGAATTCATCGGCCGCCTCATCGACCACCTGGGAAAGGACGGGTCGCGGGTCGAGCCGAGACCCGACGCCGAGGACGCCTGGTCGCGCCACGTCGACTGGGTGTACGAGCAGACGCTGATCCCGCAGACCGACAGCTGGTGGATGTCGCGGATCGCCCCCGGCGCCAAACGGCAGGCGGTGGCCTACGCCGGCGGATTCACCGAATACCGGAAGTGGTGCGAACGCGCCTCGGAAAAGCGGTTCCAGGAATTCGAGCGAAGCCCCGGCGCCTAGCCCGGGAACGAAGGGAGACACGACTCAGATGGCGATCGATCCAGGCGACTTCCTCGCCGTCGACGACCAGCTGGACGCCGACGTGCGCGCCGTCCGCGACACCGTCCGCTCGTACGCGGCGGCGGAACTCGCGCCGTACGTCGGCGAGTGGTACGAGACCGGAGGGTTGCCGATCGAGGTCGCGAAGGGCCTGGCCAAGCTCGGCCTGTTCGGCATGCACCTGACCGGCTACGGCTGCGCCGGGCTGAGCGCCACCGCCTACGGTGTCGCCTGCCGCGAGCTCGAAGCGGTCGACTCGGGGCTCCGCAGCTTCGTGTCGGCGCACGGATCGCTGGCGATGACCGCCATCCACCGCTGGGGCAGCGAGGAGCAGCGGGCGAGGTGGCTCCCCGGCATGGCGACCGGGGAGCTCATCGGATGCTTCGGGCTGACCGAGGCCGAGGCCGGCAGCGACCCCGGCTCGATGCGGACGACCGCCGTCCGCGACGGCGACGCGTGGGTGATCAACGGGTCGAAGATGTGGATCACCAACGGCACCTTCGCGGACGTCGCGGTCGTATGGGCCAAGGCCACCGACCCCGCCGACCCCGGCGGCCCGGACGGCGGCCGCATCCGCGGCTTCCTGGTCCCCACGGACACGCCGGGCTTCACCGCCGCCAAGATCGAGCGGAAGCTGTCCCTGCGCGCGTCGGTGACGGCGGAGCTGGCGCTCGACGGCGTGCGCGTCCCCGCCGATGCCGCGCTGCCCGGCGCCCGCGGCCTGTCCGGCCCGCTGACCTGCCTGAACGAGGCGCGCTTCGGCATTCTCTGGGGCGCCGTCGGGGCGGCCCGCGCGTGCTATCTCGAAGCGCTGCGCCACTGCACCGCGCGGACGCAGTTCGGACGCCAACTCGCGTCGTTCCAACTGGTGCAGGCGAAACTGGCGGAAATGGTCGTCGCGGTCAACAGCGCGGCGCTGAACGCCCTCCACCTCGGGCGGCTCAAAGACGCCGGCGAGATCGAACCGGAACAGATCAGTTTCGGTAAGCTGGCGAACGTCCGAGCCGCGGCAGAGGTCGCCCGTACCGCGCGGAGCCTTCTCGGTGGAGCCGGCATCACGCTCGACCACACCGTGATGCGGCACATGAACAATCTGGAGACGGTCATGACCTATGAGGGCACGGAGGAAATGCACACGCTCAGCATCGCGCGCTCCGTGACCGGGATCTCGGCCTTCCGGTAACGCGGAGAGCTCCCGAGAAATGGCCAAGTCGACGTCCGATGCGGGCTCCGTCCGATGGGCGGTGGCGCGCATCCGCGAGATGATCACCGTCATGGAACTCCTGCCGGGCCAGCAGATCCGGCAGGAGGACATGGCGTCGCGGCTGAGCGTCAGCCGGGCGCCGGTCAGGGAGGCATTGGGGATTCTGCAGAGCGAGGGCGTGCTGGACTACCAGCGCAATGTCGGCTATTCGGTGAAACGGCTCACCGTCCAGGATCTCGAACAGGCGTACCTGATGCGGCGGGTGCTGGAGCGCGAGGTCATCTCGGCCCTGCCCGAATTGACGGCCGAGCAGCTCGACGAGCTGGAGGACATCAACGTCCGTATCAAGCAGGCCGGTGACGACGCCGATGTGCTGACCATTCAGCGGCTCAACAACGACTTTCACTTCTACATCTTCCGGACGTCCGGTCTCGATCTGATCGTGGACGAGCTGCGCCGCATCTGGTCGCTCACCGAGGCGTACCGGTCGGTGTACCTGTACGAGGCGGAGGCGCGGGAGCGGATCGTCCACGAGCACGCCTCGATCGTCGACGCGCTCCGCCGCGGCGACCGGGCCGCCGTCGTCGAGCTGTCGGACCAGCACCGCAGCCAGGTGCCGAGCCGGCTGGCCGCCGTCTTCCCCGGCGAGCGGCGCCCACCGGCCCGCGTGGCCGAAGAAGGCTGACCCCCGAGGGATAGGGGACCGCTCTCGCGGAAATCCGGGTGCGCGGGCCGGGGCCGGTGGGATACAACGCCCGGGTGGAAGAGCAACCGCTGCCCGGTGGCAGGCACGTGGGCGGCGTCCGGATCGGCGACACCGTCCACCGGCGGGCGAATCCGTGGACGTCCACCGTGCACGCGGTTCTGCGCCATCTGGAGGCCGCCGGTTTCGAGGGCGCTCCCCGGGTGCTGGGCTTCGACGAGCAGGGGCGCGAGGTCCTGACGTTCCTGCACGGCGACACCATCGGCGAGCGCCACCCCTGGCCCGCGTGGCCGCATTCGGACGAGGCGCTCCGCCAGGTCGCCGCGTGGATGCGGCGGCTGCACGACATCACGGCGGCGTTCGTCCCGCCGGACGGCGCGACCTGGCTCGCCGGCGCTTGGCAGCCCGGCCTGATCATCGGCCATCACGACGCCTCGCCGTACAACGCGGTGTGGGACGGCGGCGGTCTCGTCGGGTTCGTCGACTGGGACACCGCGGGGCCGTCGCCGCGGGAGTTCGACCTGGCCCACCTGGCGCTGACGTGGGTGCCGCTGCACGCCCGGCACGTCGCCGAGTTCCAGGGGTTCACCGCGTTCGACGACCGGTCGCGGCGGCTGCACGTCCTGCTGGACAGCTACGGCTACGACGGCGACCGCACCGCTTTCGCCGACGACGTCATCGGACGGGCCCGCCGCCAGGCCGCCATCATCCGGCAGATGGCGGGCGGCGGTCAGACGTCGCTGCTTGCGTTCGCCGAAGAGCTGGAGCAGGCCGCCGCCGAGATCCAGACCCTTCCGGCCTCGTTCTGGCGCCGCGCCTGAAACCGGGCCCGGCCGGTTCAGCCGGTTCGGCCGGGCGGGTCGGCAGTCGGTCCTGGGGTGAGCCTCTCGCGGGCGAACCGCTCGACCAGCACGGGCACGAAGTCCCGGACGGGCCGGTCGTCGAAGCGGCGGTAGACCGCGTCGATCACCTGGTTCACCTGCGTGGGCTGGAGGCTGCCGCCGAGCCTGCGCAGGAGGCGGTCGGTCACCTCGCGCATGACGTGCTCTTCGCGCTCCACGGGATTCCCCGACGGCGTCATCGGTAAGCCCCCGCGCCCCGGGGGCGGCTGGGGCATGAACTGCTCCGCCAGGTGGGAGTAGCCCAGCGAGCACGGGCCCAACCGGGGCTGGACGGTGTCCAGCGTCGCCAGGTTGGCCTTGATGGCGATGCTGACCAGGGAGACCAGCAGCGCGACGTCGTCGTCGCAGCCCAGCCAGACGCCCACCCAGCCGCTGCCGGGACGGGTGCGCACCGAGGCGCACTCCCGGAGCGTCTTGTGCATTCGCCGGACGCAGGGCCAGGTCAGATACAGTTCGGCCTGATCACGTCCGTGCAGATGGATGATCTGATCGCCGCCGCATGCGAATGCCCGGCCGAAGCCGCAGTCGGCACGGCACAATCTCAGCGCCGGCCAACCGTTCAGCTGCTCTACCACGCTCTCGGCCAGACAGGTCCGTAGACCACGGGTCCCGCCCATGCCCATAGCATCCAGCCCGACCGGCATGATTTGTACCCGCCCCGCCTGAATCGTTACCAGAATGGTTGTCCAGTGGCTCTATCAGCGTCGGTTTCGCTTTGCCGATCATGCCATCTGTCCCGGTGCCGAGGAATGGTGATCAAGACACTATTTCCGCCAAGCCCCGTCCAGCTTCACCGGAACCGGTGGTGAAGCGGGAGGATGGCGCGAAAAATTGCGACGATCGCGGCCGGTGGGACGCGCTGTTCCGCCGGCCGCGATCGACGGCGTCAGTTCCTTTCGTCCGTTTCGCCGGATCGGCCCGGCTTCGACGGGCCCTGATAGATCGAGTTGACGACGATCGGCCAGGTCTGCCGCGGCCAGCTCCGGAAGGTGATCTCGCTGCCCGCGACCGTGGCATGGCCCTTGCCGACCTCGAACGTCGCGACGTTGGCGAGGCCGTTCAGCGTCTCCGTGCCCGCCGCGTACCCGCTGACCAGCAGGTCGCCCTCACCGGGATACCTCGACGCCACCTGACCGTCGCCGGTGAGCTTGTACGCCGCGTCCCGGTTGAACCAGACCGCGCCGGACTCAGGCATCCCCCACGCCGCCGGGACCTCGGGGTCGTACGTCGCGCGCAGCAGCGCGCCCGGCGCGTTGAGCTTGGCCGGGTCGGACGGGGCCGCGTTCTCGATCGGCAGCTTGAGGAGCTGCCGCGCCGTCTCCGCCGCGCTGCCGATCGCGACCAGGTTGCCGCCGCCGGAGACGTAGTCCGCCAGCCGCGTCCAGCCCTCCTCGCCGACGCCGCGCGCCCACCTGAACTCGGGCGGGTTCTTCGCCGGGTCGAGGCCGTTGACGATGGTGTTCCTGGAGACGCCGTCGGCCAGGACGATCGTGTCGTACTTCCCGGCCAGGTCGCCGTAGTCGTCCGCGGAGACGACCTTGTAGTCGATGCCGTAATGGTCGAACATCCACGTCATCCAGCCGCCGGGCATGTTGTTCGCGCCGCGGATCAGCCCGACCTTGGTGCCCTGCTTGAGCGTGAAGCCGTCCACCTTGGGCAGCTCGTCCGAGCCGTGGACCTGCAGGCCGGTGTCCGCCGACACGCCCTGCAGCGCCTGCCTCGCCGCCGCCGTGGGCGGGACGACGACCGTGCCCGGCGCGAACGTCCGTCCGGCGGCCTCGAACTTCTCAGCCGAGCGGAACGTCGGCACCGCCGCCTTCTGCAGCCGGGAGAGCACGTGCGCGACGCCGTACGACTCCGGCGCCACCAGGTAGGCGCCGCGCGGCTCCGCAGGCATCCGCACCGGCTGCGGCAGCACCCGGTGCACCCGCTGCAGCGACGCGGTGAACGCCTGCTCGACCGGGTCGACGTCCACGCCGAGCAGCAGGCCGAGGTTGTCGGTGGTCTCGCTGTACGGCATGATCAGCGGGCACTGGCCGCACTTGCGCGCCGCCTGCTCCGGATACTTGTCGATCTTGAGGAGCTGGTCGATCCAGCGGCCGAGCGGCTGGCGGGTGCGCAGCACGTACGAGCCCGCGGCGTACGTCTTGCCGCCCGCCGTGAACGGCGCCCTCGCCTGCTCGATCTCCGCCCGTCCGAACTCGAAGATCCGCATCATCTCCAGCACCGCGAACGGGTCGCGCTGGCCGGCCGGGATCACGTACGCGTGCGGCGTGCCCGGCTCGACGTCCGGCAGCGCCGCCCCGTTGCGGTTGGTCTGGTACAGGTTGTTGAACAGCCACGACTCGGGGTTCTTCGCGACGTTCTCGATCCCCGCGTAGGCGGCGGTCTTCGCGTACGCGACGATCTGCTCCAGCGTCCAGCTGTTCTTGTCGTACGGCTGCAGCATCCGCATGGACCGGTTCTGCGAGCCGAGCGGCCTGCCGTCCGGCGAGGTGTAGGGGTAGGCGAGGTCCCGTGCGCTGGCGATCTCCGTCAGGAACAGCGACGTGCCGAGGAACGTCGAGAACCCCATGACGTCGGCGTTCCAGAAGATGCCGTACGCGTCGTCGGTGCCGACGCCCTTCTTGCCCTCGGCGGTCAGCGCCCGCGCCGCCTGCTGGCCCTGCGACGTCGCCGACTGCAGCGTGATCGGGTCGACCCCGCTGCCGAGCGGCTCGTCGTAGGGCGGCGTCCACAGCCGCGGCCCCGTCGTCCCGGCCTGGTGCATGTAGTGCCCGACGACCGGACGGTACGCCTGCTCCAGCCGGACCCGCGTGCGGATCTCCCGCTGCGTGAACATGAACCAGTCGCGGTTGTCGTCGTGCCCGACGTACTTGTGGTATAGGTCCGGGTAGACGCGGTTGTACTCGGTTCCGGCGGTCTTGTTGAAGTGGTCGACCACGAGGTGCTGGCCGTCCGGGTTGCCGGACGGGATCACCATCAGCACCGCGTTGTCGAGCACGGTCTCGGTGTAGTCGGAGTCCTCGGTGGCGAACCGGTGCACGATGTCCACCAGCGCCTGCGTATTGCCGACCTCGGTGGAGTGCAGGGTGCCCTCGAGGAGGTACACCGGCTTGCTCCGCTCGGACAGCCGCCGGGCCTCCTGCTCGGAGATCCCGCGCGGCTCGGCGAGCCGCTGGTTGTCCCGGACGATCTGGTCGAGGTTCCGCAGGTTGCGCGGCGAGCTCACGAAGAGGACCGGATAGTCGTTGCCCATCGTCGTCTTGTCCGCGACCTGGTAGGTCACCCGGTCGGACCGGTCGGCGACGAGCCGGAAGTACTGCTTGATCTTGTCGAACCCGGCGAGCTTGCCGGTCGTGCCCATGGCGAACCCGAAATAGCTCTGGGGCGCTGGAATGTGCTTGGCCTGCGCGTTGCGGCTCACCGAGGAGCCCGCGCCGAACGCGTCCGCGTGCAAAGGCACGCCGACGAGCATGACGAGGGCAACCAGGGCGGCCGCCGCGCGGGACGTCACCCGCGACAGCATCCGGTCTCCTGATGAACGAGGGGGGAGGGGACACTGATCGATCAGTTGTGACCAGCGTGAATCGCCTTTGTCGATCAGTCAATGTCTTGATCGTCCCGTACCCCACCCGTTACGCCCGGTAACACACCTCCAGCATCACCAAGTCCCTCGGGCCCGAGCCCGGGGCGGCGGTGACCGTGCTGTCCTGGTCGGAATCGCCGTCGCGGGCCTGGTCGGCACACTCCTCACGAGCTGACCGCCCCTGGGCGCTCCGCCTGGTGGTCAGGGGCGGACGAGGACCTTCAGGGCCTCGCGGTCGTTCATCGCCCTGAACCCGGCGGGCACGTCGTCCAGCCCGACGGACAGGTCGAACATCTCGCCCGGCGCGATCGTGCCGTCGAGCACCTCGGCCAGCAGTTCCGGGATGTACCGGCGCGCCGGGGCGACGCCGCCGGTGATGGTGATGTTGCGCATGAAGACGTCGAAGTCCAGGCGGGCCTCGGCGTACTGCGGGACGCCCACCCGGCTGATCGTGCCGCCGTCGCGGACGACGCCCAGCGCCGTCTCGAACGCGGCCGTGTTGCCGACGCATTCGAGCACGTGGGGCGTTCCGTCGCCGCCGGTCAGCGCGCGGACGGCGGCCACGGCCTCCTCGCCCCGCTCCGGGACCACGTCGGTCGCGCCGAACCGGCGGCCGAGGTCGGTGCGGGCGCGGTGGCGGCCGAGCAGGACGATCCGCTCCGCGCCCAGCCGCGCCGCCGACAGCACCGCGCTCAGCCCGACCGCGCCGTCGCCGATGACGGCGACCGTGGAGCCCTTCCCGACGGCCGCGGTGACCGCCGCGTGATGGCCGGTCGGGAGGACGTCCGACAGCGCCATCACCGAGGGGATCACCGGGTCGTCGGCGCCGACCGGCAGCTTGATCAGCGTGCCGTCCGCCTGGGGGACGCGGGCCGCCTCGCCCTGCCCGCCGTCGAGGCCGTTCATCGCCCAGCGCCCGCCGTTGCGGCAGGAGCCGTGCAGGCCGTCGCGGCAGAAGTCGCAGCTGTTGTCGGTCCACAGGAAGGGGACGAGCACGACGTCGCCCCGTTTCACGGAGCGGACGTCGGCGCCGGTGTCCTCGACGACGCCCATGAACTCGTGGCCGATGCGGAGCCCCTCGGCCACGGGCTCCATGCCGCGGTACCGGTGCAGGTCGCTGCCGCAGACGCAGGCGCGGGTCACCCGGACGATCGCGTCCGTCGGCGCCGCGAGGACGGGGTCGGGCACCTCCTCGACCCGGACGTCGCCCCGGCCGTAGATGAGGGTGGCTCGCATCTGTTGATCACTCCTTCGGATCGGCGATGGTGGCGCCGACCAGGTCGCGGACCGGACGGCGGTCGAGGTCGAGGGCGACCGCGATGAAACCGTCCAGCCGGGCGGGCGGCAGCGGTGTCTCGGCGGCCATGGCGCGCAGCCGGGCGGCGGTCTCGTCCCGGTCCCAGTTGAACGTGGTCTCGTCGGGGGCGAACGCGCCGGTGCGCTCCCCGTCGTCGCGGGTGGTGACGGTGATCCGGCAGCCGCCCTGCGGGACGTCGCCCGCGGCGGCCACCGTGATCCGGCGGGTCAGGTCCATCAGGGCGGGGTCGTCGAAGCGGTGCAGGTCGTCCAGCTCGATGCCGCCGTTGCGGAGGGCCACGGCCAGACAGTACGGCAGGCTCATCAGGGTGCCGCCCACGTCGCGGAACGGGCCCTGGGCGTCGATGCCCGGGTAGGCGGCGTCGTCCGGCGACAGTTCGGCGATGACGGACGCGACGTCGTCCGCCTTGACGCCGTGGCGGCGCGCCAGCCCGGTCAGCACCGTGACCGGGACCTGGTTGATCGCGCAGACCGGGTACGGCTTGTAGGTGACGCGGCGGATCCGCCAGTCGTCGCCGAGCCGGTCCGCCGCCGGTGCGTCCTCGATGCCGGAGAAGGCCCGCAGGTGCCCGGCGCTTCCGTCGAGCGCGTCCGGTGCACCGGTGATGCCGCGCGCGGCGAGCAGCGCCGCGACCATGCCGTTGCGGCTCGCGGCCCCGACCTGGTAGCGCCATTCCTGGGTGCCGGCGAGCCACGTCTGGTTCGTGCCGCCGCCGAACGCCGCCGCGAGCCCGAGCGCGGACACGGTCCGCCCGGCGTCGAGGCCCAGCAGCCGGGCGGACGCGGCCGCCGCCGCGAGCGGCCCGTAGACGCTGGTCGCGCGGAACCCGCGGGCCGTGGACGGCCCCGCGCGCCCCTCCGCGATGACCGACGCCGCCTCGTACCCGGCGATCATCGCGGTGAGCAGGTCGCGGCCGTCCAGGCCGGCGCGGTCCGCGAGGGCGAGCAGCGCGGGCAGCGTGGTCGATCCCAGGTGGGTGGACACCGAGACCTGGGTGTCGTCCTGCGTGCGCGCGTGGATGAGCGCCCCGGTCGCGAGCGCGCAGGACTCGACGGTCACGGCCGTCCCGTCGACCGGGAGCCGCGCCCCGCGCGACGGGTCGCAGGCGCCGTTCTCCTTGGCGAACGCGAAGCCGGTCCCGGCGAGACGGTGCCCCGCGAGGCCCACGCCGAGGTCGTGCAGCAGCGTGACCTTCGCCTTCTCCACGACGTCGGGCGGGACGGCGGACAGGTCGAGGCCCGCGGTGAACTCCGCGATCCGTTCGGCGAGCGTCCCTTTCACGGCGCCGCTCCTTCGCCGGTGTCGATCCTGGCGATGACCTGGCCCACGACGACGTCGGCGTCCTGGGCCACGAGCAGTTCGGCGACCGTCCCGGCGGCCGGGCTGACGATCTCGGCGGTCGCCTTGTCGGTCTCCATCTCGGCGATGGGCTCGTCCTCGGCCACCCGGTCACCGACGCCCTTCAGCCACTGGACGATGGTCGCCTCGTCCATGGTCGCCCCCCACTTCGGCACCACGACGTCCGTCATGCATCCCTCCCTTCGATCGTGCCGAGAGCCGCCGACACCACGTCGTCCGGCCCCGGGTAGTAGGCGCGTTCCAGGTCCGGCGCGAACGGCACCGGCGCGAACGGCGGGCAGACCTGCGCGGCCGGGGCGCGCAGGGACGCGAACCCGTCCGTGGCGGCCAGCCGGATGACCTCCGAGCCGACGCTGCACGGGCCCTGCGCGTCCTGGACGACGACGAGCCGCCCCGTCTTGTCCAGCGAGCGCAGGATCAGCGCCTCGTCTACGGGGCTCAGCGTCCGCAAGTCGAGCACTTCTGCGCCGACGCCGCGCGCGGCGAGGGCCTCGGCGGCCTCCAGGGCGGACGGGACCGTGTCGCCCCAGCACACGAGCGTCACGTCGTCGCCGGGGCGGCGGATCAGCCCGGCGCCGATCGGCACCACGTGGTCGGGGTCGTCGGGGACCTCGCCGCGCCGCGTCCACAGGCTCAGGCTCTCGATGACGATCACCGGGTCGTCGTCCCGGACGGCGGCCTTGAGCAGCCCCTTCGCGTCGGCGGGGGTGCCGCCCCAGACGACCTTCAGCCCGGGGACGGCGGCGAGCCAGCCCTCCAGGCTCTGCGAGTGCTGCGGGCCCGAGCCGCGGTGGCCGCCGCAGAGAGTCCGGACCGTCAGCGGCACCGCGAAGGCGCCGTCCGACATGTACGACATCTTGGCGGCCTGGTTGACGAGCTGGTCCATGGCGAGGGTGATGAAGTCGAAGTACATGACCTCCGCGATCGGCCGCAGCCCCGCCATCGCCGCGCCGACCGCCATGCCGGTGAACGTCGACTCGCTGATCGGGGTGTCGCGGACCCGCCACTCGCCGAACCTCTCCCGCAGCCCGCGCGTCGCCGCGAACGGGCCGCCGGGCATGCCGACGTCCTCGCCGAACAGGTGGACGGACTCGTCCCGCTCCAGCTCCTCGTGCAGCGCGGTATTGACCGCCTGCCAGTACTTCACCGTGCTCATGCGAGGGCACCTCCGGGCACAGGACGGCGATAGACGTGCGCGGTGATCGACCCGGCCGACGCGACGGGGTCCGCCTCGGCGGCGGCGACGGCGTCCGCCATCTCCCGCCGCGCGGCGTCCTCGATGGCCGTGAACCCGGCGGCCTGTGAAGGGTCGCCGGAGACGGTTGCCGCCAGGCGTTTCAGCGGGTCCGCCGCCTTCCACTCCGCGACCTCGGCGGCGTCCCGGTACCGCTGCGGGTCGCCCTCGAAGTGGCCGTGCCAGCGGTAGGTCAGGCACTCCAGCAGGGACGGGCCGCCGCCCTCGCGCGCACGCCCGACCGCCTCCGCGGCGGCCCGCCGGACGGCCGTCACGTCGTTTCCGTCCCCCCGGGCGCCCGGGATCCCGTACGGGGCGGCGTGGTCCGCGACGTGCTTCGCGGCCAGGTGCACGGAGACCGGGGTCAGCTCGACGTACTGGTTGTTCTCGCACACGAACACGATGGGCAGCTTCCACAGCGCGGCGAGGTTCAGCGACTCGTGGAAGACGCCCTGCGCGACCGCGCCCTCGCCGAAGAACGCCACCGCGACGCCGCCGCGTCCCTGCCGGGCGGCCGCGAACGCGCCGCCGAGCGCGATCGGGATGCCCGCCCCGACGATCGCGTTCGCGCCGAGGATCCCGGCCGCCGGATCGGCGATGTGCATCGACCCCGACCGGCCGCCGCAGTACCCGGTCTCGCGGCCGAGCAGCTCGGCCATCATCGCCTTCGGCTCGCCGCCCTTGGCGAGGCAGTGCCCGTGGCCCCGGTGCGTGGTGGTGATGTGGTCGTCGCGGCGCAGGACGTCGCAGACCCCGGCCGCGACCGCCTCCTGGCCGATCGAGACGTGCAGCGTCCCGGGCAGCCGTCCCGTCGCCATCAGCTTGGACGCGGCGACCTCGAACTGCCGGATCCGCGCCATCGTCCGGTACAGCCGGCGCGATGTCGTGGTGGTGTCGGTGTCCTGCTGGACGGTCATGGTCGGACGTCCTCTCTCGGGAGTTCCAGGACGGCGGTTCCGGGGGCGCAGAGCGTCCCGTCGTCCTTGCGTTCCTCCAGGGCGCATTCGACGATTCCGGCTCCTGACCCGTCCACCCGGCAGGCGGTGACCGTGCCGGTGCAGGTCAGCGTGTCGCCGGGCACGGCGATGCCGCGGTTGCGCCAGCCGAACGAGCGCAGCCGCGCAGCCGGGCCCGCCCAGCCGAGCGCGGTCCGCAGCAGGAAGCAGCCGTGCAGGTGGGACTGGACGAGCACGTCCGGGTACCCCTCGGACGCCGCGTACCGGGCGTCGTAGTGGATGCGGTGCGCGTTCCAGGTCGCCGCGCTGAACCGGAACAGCTGCGTCGCGGTCGGGCGGATCGTCACCGGGTCGAGTTCCATGCCCACGGCGACGTCCTCGAAGTTCCGTGAGGTCATTCGCCGGCCTCCGGGCGGGCGATGAGGTTGTCCCGGCAGCTCAGCAGGGGAGTGCCCGACTCGTCCAGGAACCGGCGCAGCCTCGTGATGACCAGGAACGGGCCGGAGCGGCCGTCCTTCAGCGCCACGTCCTCGACCGACGTCTCGCGGACGACCCGCACGCCGTCATAGACGGGGTTGTGGAAGTCGAGGTCCTGACCGGCGCCCATCAGCCGGAGCCCGGCCAGCGGAAGCCCGGCGGTCTCGTCGCCGGTGCCGTCGGCGCCCAGCTCGCCGTCGGACGGGCCCGCGCCCCAGCCGAGCACGCTGCTGAGGAACAGCGGCGGCGCGACGGCGCCGGGAAGCCCGGCGGCGCGGGCCGCCGCGTCGTCGAAGTACACCGGG
This sequence comes from Actinomadura soli, assembly GCF_005889715.1. GTDB lineage: Bacteria > Actinomycetota > Actinomycetes > Streptosporangiales > Streptosporangiaceae > Spirillospora > Spirillospora soli. The sequence continues at coordinate 32,281 of NZ_VCKW01000012.1, read as the reverse complement.
TCGGTCTCGCCCGCGGCGACCGCGAACCGCTGGAACTCCGTCGCGGAGACGCGGCCGAGGCTGTCGCGGACGACCGTCCCGACCTGCTTTCGCACGCGCTCGCACACCTCGTCCAGCGCGCTCATCGCCCACCTCCCGGAGCCGGCTCCGAGAGCTGCCGCCTGAGCAGCTTCTTCTCCACCTTGCCTATCGAGGTCTTGGGCAGCTCGGGGACGACCTGGATCCGCGTCGGCACCTTGAAGCCCGCGAGACGCGTCCGGCAGTGCTCGGTGATCTCGTCGCGGGACGGCGGCTCACCGGGCGAGCGGGGGACGACGAACGCGACGACCTCCTCGTCCCGCACCGGGTCGTGGCCCGCGACGACCGCCGCCTCGGCGATCGACGGATGCGCCAGCAGCGCGAACTCCACCTCGCTCGCGGAGACGTTCTCGCCCGCGCGCTTGATGACGTCCTTCTTCCGGTCGAAGAAGTACACGTAGCCCTTCTCGTCGAGGTAGCCGTGGTCGCCGGTGTGCAGCCAGCCGTCCCGGACCGTCGCGGCGGTGGCCTCCGGGTCCTTGAAGTAGCCCTTCATCAGCGTCCGGCCGGGCACCCCGGACACGAGGATCTCGCCGACCGCGCCCGCCGGGAGGTCGCGCCCGTCCTCGTCCACGATCCGGATCCGCCGGTCGAAGTTCGGCAGGCCGATGGACGGCCACCGCCGGTCCCCGAACACCGGGGACATCGTGACGACCGTGCCGCCCTCCGACAGCCCGTAGCCGTTGATCAGCTCGACGCCGAAGCGGCGCTCGAACTCTTCCTTCTCCTGGCCGGTGACGTTGATCGCATAGATGGCGCGGTGGACGCGGTGCGCGGCGTCGTCCGGCGACGGGGGCTGCGCCAGCATGGTCCGCACCTGCATCGCGACCAGGCTCACCGAGGTCGCGCCGTGGTGCCGGACCCGCGACCAGAAGCCGCTGGCGTGGTACTCCTCCAGCAGGACGGCCGTGCCGCCCACGGTCAGCGCCGCCAGGAAGGTGATCTCCTGCGCGTTGATGTGGAAGAGCGGCAGCGCGGTCAGCAGCCGGTCGCCGCCGTGCAGCGCGGCGCCGCGCGAGACGCGCTCGCCGCCCCACAGGCAGTTCGCGTGCGTGATCATGACGGCCTTGGGCCGGGCCGTGGTGCCCGAGGTGAACAGCATCTCCACGACGTCCTCGGAGCCCACGCCCTCGGCGGGGTCGGCGGGCGGGCCGGACGCCACGTCCGCGAACGGGACGAACCCGTCCGGCGTGCCGCCGCCGCGCGCGACGATCCGGTGCCCGACCTTGGGCGCGCCCGCCAGGACCTCGGCGAACACCGTGAGGTGTTCCGGCTCGGTGAGGACGCCCACGGCCTCGGAACGCTCGATCAGATACGTCAGCTCGGCGGCCGAGTTCGCGGTGTTGGACGGCACCATGACCGCCCCGAGCCACGCCAGCCCGAACCACGCGAAGACGAACTCGGCGCAGTTGCGGAGCTGGAACACGACCGCGTCGCCGCGTCCGACGCCCAGCGCCGCGAACCCTCCGGCGGTCCGGCGGACGGCGTCCAGCGTCTCCCGGTAGGTGTACTCCGTGACCGTGCCCGACCGGTCCTCGACGATGAGGCAGGCGCGGTCCGGATGCCGGTCGGCCCGCTCGGTCAGCAGGTCGGCGAGGGTGCGGTTCCCGATCAGATCCACGACGGCTCCCGGCGCTCAGTCCCGTGACGACAGACCGAGCAGGTTACGCGCGATCATCCAGCGGTGGATCTCGGACGAGCCGTGCCCGATCCGCCACACCCGCACCTGCCGGTAGAAGCTCTGGATCGGCAGCTCCTTGCTGTAGCCGAGCCCGCCGAAGATCTGCAGGCACCGGTCGGTGACGCGCTGGGCCATCTCCGTCGCGTAGAGCTTGGCCATGAACGCCTCGTTGCGGATCGGCTCGCCCTCGTCGGCCATCCACGCGGCCCGGTAGACCAGGAAGCGGGCCGCGTCCAGCTCGACGGCGGAGTCGGCCAGCATCCACTGCACGGCCTGCCGGGTCGCGATGGGCTTGCCCCAGGTCACCCGCTGCTTCGCCCACTCGACGGCCATGTCGATGCACCGCTGCGCGATGCCGAGCTGGTAGGCGGCGATCTTGAGGCGGCCGTGGGTGAGCTGCTCCGACGCCAGCGCCCAGCCGCCGCCGACCGGGCCGAGCCGGGCCGAGTCCGGGACGACGCAGTCGCGGAACGACAGCTCGTACGGCTCCCAGTCGTCGCCCATGGTGGGGATCGGCCGGGACGCGTCGAAGCCGGGCGTGCCCATGTCGACCAGGAAGCAGGTGATGCCCCGGCTTCCGGCGGACGGGTCGGTGCTGGCGAACAGGATGCAGAAGTCGGCCCGGTCCACCTCGGAGATGAAGATCTTCGTGCCGTTGATGACCCAGTCGTCGCCGCTGCGCACCGCCGTCGTGGTGATGCGGGCGAAGTCGGAGCCGGTGCCGGGCTCGGTGAAGGCGTAGCAGCTGCGCCGCTCGCCCGCGATGACCGGATACAGGTACTGCTTCTTCTGCTCGTCGTCGCCCTCGTAGAGGACCGGTTCGGGGCTGCCGCCGAAGTCGAACATCGCCGGATGCTTGTACAGCTCCTCGGCGACCAGGCAGGCGGCGAGCGTGCCCATGCCCTGGCCGCCGTACTCCTCCGGGACGTCCAGGGCCCACAGCCCCTGGTCCCTCGCCTTCTCCTGGAGTTCGCGGCGCTCGTCGGGGGAGAGCTTGCCCTCGGTGAGGAAGCGCGGCTCCAGCGGCATCAGTTCCCGCTCGCGGAACCGGCGCACCGAGTCGACGAACATGCTGAGCTCGGCCGGGATGCTGAAGTCCATACGCCGTCCACCCTCCATTCGACCGACTAGTCGGTCGGTTTCGACTTTTCCATGCCCCCGGGCCGATGTCAACGCCCGGCCGAGACCCCTGGGCCCCTGCTGTCAGGCGGACGCTCCCGCCTCGGCGTCCGGTGCGCCGACGAGCGCGACCCGGTTCCCGAAGACCTCGATCCCGTTCGCCATGTCGCGGTGGGCGCGTCCGATCTCGTGGAAGGGGACGACCTCGCCCAGCGCGGGATCGATCCGCTTCGCGCGGACCAGGTCGTTGTACGCGCGGGCCTGCTCGTCGTTCGTCCCGTGCGAGCCCTGCAGCCGCTTCTGCAGCACCCACTGGTAGCGGAGGTCGACCATCGCCGAGTAGCCCGACGTGCCCGCGCAGATCACGACCATGCCGCCGGGCGCGCAGACGAACGCGCTGGTCGGGATGGTGGCCTCGCCCGGATGCTCGAACACGATCCGGGGGGCGCGGCCCCCGGCGATCTCGGAGAGCGCCTTCCGGAACCGCCGCGCCTCCTTCAGCCACGCTCCGTACGACGGCTCCTCCCAGTGCGGCGGGACGCCCCAGTGGGAGAAGTCGCCCCGGTTGAGGTAACCGATCGCGCCGAACCGGACGGCGTACTCCCCGCGCTTGTCATCGGAGACGACCGCCACGGCATCGGCGCCGTGCGCCGCCGCGAGCTGGATCGCCTGCGTGCCGAGACCGCCCGAGCCGCCCCAGACGAGGACGAGGTCGCCGGGCTCCAGCCGGTGGCCGTCCCAGCCGAGCAGCATCCGGTACGCGGTCGTCCCGACCAGGGTCGGCGCCGCCGCCTCCGCCCAGGTCAGATGCGGCGCCTTCGGCAGGATCTGGTGCTCCTGGGCCAGGCAGAACTGGGCGAACGACCCGAAGTTGGTGTTGTAGCCCCAGATCTTGGCGCTGGGGGCGAGCATGGGGTCGTTCCCGGCCTGGACCCACGGGTCGTCCGGGGCCCAGTGGCCGGGATGCACCACGACGCGGTCGCCGGGCGCGACCGACTCCACGCCGCCGCCGACCGCGTGGACGATGCCCGACGCGTCGCTGCCGCCGATGTGGAAGTCCCAGGGCTCGCCCTTGCGCCGGCGCTCCGCGATCACGTCGATCGGGACCCCGCGCGCCGCCCACACGTTGTTGAAGTTGATCCCCGCCGCCATCACCGCGACGAGCACCTCGCCGGGGCCGGGCTCGGGCACCGCCACCTCCTCGATCCGGAAGGCCTCCAGGGGGTCGCCGAACCGGTCCTGCCGGACGACCTGCGCGAACATCTGCCGGGGGAGGGTGCCGGGCGGCGGCGGCTCCCCGATCTGAATCCTCGAATCAATGGGCACGAACCGTTCCTCGCATTTCAAGATCGGTGGTATGCCGGTGCGGCGCGGAATGGGATCCGCCGCCCGTCCTTTTCGGATGGAACTACGATCTCCGGCGCAATGTCAATCCCGGAAATCCGGGGGTTGACGGCCCCGCGAAGACGAGGTTAACTGGAGTCGCCCGACCGGTCGGTCGATAGCGATCAACCGGCACGTGAGCTGCATGGACACCTGCCCTCGCACCGAGAAGCCCGGTCCGCCGACGCCGGCCGGGACGCCATCCCCGAACCAATCGATCAACTGATCGTCGTCCCGCGGCGGACTCATTGCGGCGCTTTCCGCCGCCATCCGCAGCGGAATAGATATCGTCACTCGAATTCCCAGGAGGACGGATGGCCGGCGATCTCAGCAATGTTCCGACCGCGGGCGGGCTCGTCACCGCCTATGCCGCCGGGACGCTCTCCCCGGTGGAGGCGGCGACCGCGGCCCTGGAGGCGATCCGGGAGCGCGACGCCGACGTCAACGCCTTCGCCCTGGTCGATCCGGAGCAGGCGCTGGAGACCGCCCGCGCCGCCGAGCGGCGCTGGCGCGACGGGACCCCGCTGGGCCCCCTAGACGGCGTACCGATGTCGATCAAGGACCTCTTCCTCACCCGCGGCTGGCCGACGCTCCGCGGCTCGCGGCGCATCGACCCCGCCCAGGCATGGGACGTCGACAGCCCGGTGGCCGCCCGCCTCCGCGAGGGCGGCCTGGTCCTGCTCGGCAAGACCACCACCCCGGAGATGGGGTGGAAGGGCGTCTGCGACAACCCGCTCACCGGGATCACGCGCAACCCCTGGGACACGTCCCGCACGTCGGGCGGCTCCAGCGGGGGCAGCGCGGTCGCGGTCGCCACCGGCATGGGCCCCCTGTCGGTCGGCACCGACGGCGGCGGCTCGATCCGCATCCCCGCCGCGTTCTGCGGCGTCGTCGGGTTCAAGCCCACGCACGGCCGCGTCCCGCAGTACCCGCTCAGCTCGCTCGCCGTGCTGGCGCACGCCGGGCCCATCGCCCGCACGGTGGACGACGTCGCGCGCCTCCTCGACGTCCTCGCGGCGCCCGACCACCGCGACCCCTACGATCTCGGGCTCCACGACGGCCCCTACAGCCGGGCGGTCGACCGGGACGTCCGCGGGGTGTCCGCCGCCTTCTCCGCCGACCTCGGCTTCGTCCGCGTCGACCCCGAGATCGCCGCCGCCGTCGCGTCCGCAGCGCGGGCGCTCCAGGACGCCGGGATGCGCGTCGAAGCGGCCGACCCCGGGTTCCCCGATCCGCTTCCTGCGTTCGACGTGCTGTGGTGCGCGGGCGCGTCCAAGTGGCTCGACGTCTTCGACGCCCGCGCCGAGGACGTCGACCCCGGGCTGCGCGACGTGATCGAGCGCGGCCTCACCTACTCCGCGGGCGACTACCTGGCCGCGGAGGCGGAGCGGCTGGCGCTCGCCGTCCGGATGGGCGAGTTCCACACCCGCCACGACGTCCTGATCACCCCGACGGTGCCGATCCCCGCCTTCGAGGCCGGGCACGACGTGCCGCCGGGCAGCGGCCTGAGCGACTGGGCCCAGTGGACGCCGTTCACCTACCCGTTCAACATGACCCACCAGCCCGCGATCAGCGTCCCGGTCGGCCGCACCGCCGCCGGGCTGCCGATCGGCCTGCAGATCGTGGGCCCGCGCCACGCCGAGGCGCTGGTCCTGGCCGTGGCCCGCGCGGTCGAGCGCGCGGTCTCCGCGACGGACCGCTCCCCGCGCGGCACGACCGCCGCCGCCCCCTGAGCCGTCGTGCTAGCGCAGGTCGTCGGCGAACGCGGCGAGGTCGTCCAGGGCGTGGAGGGCTTCGGCCTCCGGCGTGGTGGGGAGGGCGAGGCCGATCCGCTCCACGCCCGCGCCGGCGAGTTCGGTGACCGCGCGGGCGTCGGCGTCCAGGCCGCAGAGCGTGATCGGAACGCCCGGACGGCCCCGCTCGGCGAAGAGGCCCGCGACCCGCCGGATCTCGGCCGGCGGGGTCGCGGCGCGCGGCAGCCAGCCGTCCCCGTGCCGGACGACCCGGGCGAGCGCCGCCGGGCTCTCGCCCCCGATGTAGATCGGCGGGTGCGGCCGCCGCACGGGTTTCGGCCACAGGTGGATCGGGTCGAAGTCGACGTGCTCGCCGTGGAACTCGGGCTCGTCCTCGGTCCAGATCGCCTTGATCGCGGCGAGCTGCTCGTCGAGCCGGGCGCCCCGGGTGCGCGGGTCGGTGCCGTGGTTGCGCATCTCCTCGCGGTTCCAGCCGACGCCGACGCCGAGGAGCGCGCGGCCGCCGGAGAGCACATCGAGGGTGGCGACCTCCTTGGCGGTGTGGATCGGGTCGCGCTGGGGGAGGAGCGCGACGGCGGTGCCGAGCAGGATGGTGGACGTCGCCGTCGACGCCGCCGCGAGCGCCGTGAACGGGGCGAGGGTGCGGTAGTAGGCGTGCGGCAGCTCGGCGCGGCCCTGCCAGAGGGTCTCGCGCTTGACGGGAATGTGCGAGTGCTCGGCGATGAAGAGGGAGTCGAAGCCGCGCTCCTCCGCCGCGCGGGCCACGACGTCCGGCCGGACGCCGTCCGCGGTCAATAGCGTGTAGATGCCGAACTTCACGGGGTCACCGGCCTTCTCATCGTCCTGCCCATTTCTCCGGCGGAACCGAGCGCGATTCGCCGGGAGGGAGTTCGCCGAATTTCCTCTAACGACATCTTGGATCTTAGGAGGACCACCCCCGGGGCGGCAACACCACAAATGGTAATGGATCATGCTGGTAAGGGTTGACACGCCCCCTCCCACCTGCAATCGTACTTGTACGCCCGACCGGTCGGTCGGGAGGATGGGGATTGGCCGGCGGTACCGTCCAAAAGGCGGGCGCGGGCCGTTGGTCCGGATCGGTGGCCGCACCACCGCGACCGCGCCGGACGACCGCATCCGATGTGCCGTGAGCTGACATCGGGATCGCCGCTTTCAATGACGACGCGGCCGATTCTCAAGGCGCTGCCCCGGGGGTATCAGCGCGCACCTGAGCCGAGGCGGGAAAAATGTCGACCCGGCGGCGGAGAACCCTGGGCGATAACACTTTCCACGCGCGGCGAGTGACCGGGAGACCGCCGGTGGGCGGTCCGCCACGTCGTTGAAAGGAAAACGCGGATGGCCTCCGGAACGACACCCGCGAAAGAAGTGCCGAAGAAGGGCACGCTGAGGATCGCCGCCGCGGCGCTGGCGGCGTCGAGCATCGAGAACTACGACTTCTTCATTTACGGGACCGCCGCGGCGCTGGTCTTCCCCGATCTGTTCTTCCCCGGGCACAGCCCGCTCGCCGGGGCGCTGCTGTCGTTCTCGACGTTCGCCGTCGGGTTCGTCGCCCGGCCGCTCGGCGCGGTGATCTTCGGCCATCTCGGCGACGTGCACGGCCGCAAGCGCTCCCTCGTCATGGTGCTCCTGACGATGGGCATCGGCACCACGCTCATCGGCGTGCTGCCCACCTACGACGCCATCGGACCGGCGGCCCCGCTCCTGCTGGTGCTGCTGCGGCTCGTCCAGGGGATCGCGCTCGGCGGCCAGACCGGCGGGGTGATCCTGCTGGCGCTGGAGAGCGCGCCGTCCGACCGCCGCGGGTTCTTCTCCAGCTTCGCGCTCGCCGGCGGGCCCGCGGGCATCCTGGTCGGCAACCTCGCCTTCCTGATCGCGGACCTGGTCACCACGTCGGAGTCCTTCGACGCCTGGGGCTGGCGGCTGCCGTTCCTCGCGAGCGTCGTCCTGCTCGGGCTGACGATCTACATTCAGCTGCGGATCGAGGAGACCCACGCGTTCAAGCGCCTGCAGCGCGCCGCGGAGGCCGGCCCGGCCAAGCGGCCGAAGCCGCCGGCCGGACGCTCGCCGGTCCTGGAGGCGCTGAGCCGCTACCCGAGGAAGATCGTCCTCATCGGCGGCGCCTACGTCGGCATCAACGTCACCTACTACCTCTTCATGACTTTCGCCGTCGCCTACGGGACCAACGAGGACATCCTCGACATGCCGAAGAGCCGGATCCTGCTGGGCGTGCTGCTCGGCGCCGGGGTCCAGCTCGTCCTGCTCCCCGTCGCGGGAGCGCTGTCGGACCGCATCGGCCGCAAGACGATGCTGACGGCCGGTTCGCTGATGCTCACGGTGTGGGCGTTCGCCTTCTGGCCGCTGCTCAACACCGAGTCGCCCATCGTCATCGTGTTCGCGTTCGTCGTCGGGCTGGGGCTGATGCACACGACGATGTACGCACCCCAGGGCGCCTTCTTCGCCGAGACGTTCCCGACCGCGACCCGCTACTCGGCGATGTCGCTGAGCATCCAGGTCGCCTCGGTGGTCGGCGGCGCGCTGGCCCCGCTCATCGCCACGTCCCTGTACGCCTGGACGGGATCATGGGCGTCGATCGCGGTCTACATGGCGGGCGTGTGCCTCGTCACCCTCGTGTCGGTGCTCCTGCTGCCGGAGACCTACCGGGACGACATCGAGGACCCGGTCACGGCGGACCAGGACCTCGGCCCGGGCCCGGGGCCGGACGAGGCGGGCACGGTCAGCACCGCCTGACCACCGCGCAGGTCTGATGCCCTGGGGCCCTGGCCTCAGGGCATCAGGCCGCGGTAGGCGTAGTCCCAGAAGGCGTCGGCGATCTCGTCCTGGGTGAGCTCTCCGTCGGAGTGGTACCACTGGTAGGCCCAGTTGCTCATGCCGAATATCGCGAGGCTGAACAATTTGGCGTCGACCTTGCGGAAAGTTCCGGCGGCGATGCCGTCGCGGACGACGTCCTGCACCATCGCCTCGTACCGGGCGCGTTTCTCGGTGGCGACGGCGAGATCGGCGTCCGGAAGCTCGCGGTGGTTCTCGAAGAAGACCCGGCACTGGCCGCGCCTGGTGGCGATGTTCCGCAGAAAGTCATGGATCACGCCGCGCAGCAGTTCGGCCGGTTCCAATCCCTGCTCGACCCGGGCGCCGTGCGACTCGATGAGGCCGTCGATCAGCTCCTCGTGCATGTACCAGAGCAGTTCCGACTTACTGCGGAAGTAGTGATACAGAGTGGGCTTGCCGATTCCGACGGCGGCGGCGATGTCGTCCATGGAGGCGCGGGCGTACCCCAATTTCTCGAAGAGGTCGGCGGCGACGCGGATGATCTCCGCGCGCCGTTCGTCCTTCGACATCTGCCGGCGCCTCGACCGCCGCGCCGACGCAGCTTCCGACATCCGCGTTCACTCCGCATCATTGGAGAACTTCAGGGGGGCGAGCCGCCCTTATGAGCCGGAGCGGATCCCCCGCCCGATCGCTGGATCCTGAAGTATACCAGGATGTTCATAATTGACTTGCCGGGGCCGTCCGGCGGAGGCGGAGCCCGGCCGAGCCAATAGTGGAGTCGCGCCGATCGGTCTCCCGGAAGGGAAGAATAAATTGCGCTAATCCGCCGGGCGGAAGCGGTACAGCCGGGCGCGGACGCCGCCGTCCTCGGCGGCGGCCGCGGGGGCGTCGAAGACGAGCGTCACGGCCTGCCCGATGCCCACCTCGGACGGGTCGCAGCCCACGATGTTGGTCAGGATCCTCGGCCCCTCGGCCAGCTCGACATAGGCCACGACGTACGGCGTCAGCTCGCGGTAGCCGCCGCGCGCCTTGCGCACCACCGTGTACGAGTAGACGGTCGCCTCGCCCGACGCCGGGAACCACATGACGTCGCGTCCGCCGCAGCGCGGGCAGAACGGGCGCGGGTACCAGATGACCGTCGCGCAGGATTCGCATCGGGGGAGCAGCAGCCGCCCCTCGGTGGTGGCCGTCCAGAAGGTCTCGTCCGCGCCGGCAGGTGTGAAGCCGGCCGGTGTGAAATCGGCCGGGGGCAACGGGGTGCTCACGCGTCCTCACGTCCCAGGATCAGGGTGGCCGCGGAGCTCCGGGTGGCGAGCCGTCCACCCGAGCCGTGCACCACCGCCAGGCGGCAGTCGGGGACCTGCACCTCCGCCGCCGCCTCGCCGCGCAGCTGGCGCACCGCCTCGATCATCCGCGCCATCCCTCCCCTGTTGTCGGGCTGGTTGTTGCACAGCCCGCCGCCGTCGGTGTTCATGGGCAGCCGCCCGTGCGGGGCGACCAGCGCGCCGTCCCGGACGAACCGCCCGCCCTTCCCCTTCTCGCAGAAGCCCAGGTCCTCCAGCGCCATCAGCGCGGTGATGGTGAAGGAGTCGTAGACGGACGCGTAGTCGATGTCGGCGGGCGTCACCCCCGCCTCGGCGAACGCCGCCGGCCCCGACCAGACCCCCGCCGTGTACGTCAGGCCGGGACGCCCGTTGCCGGTGCCCTTGGCCGCCTCGCCGTGCCCGAGGACGGCGACCGAGCGGCGCGGGAGCCGCCGGGCGACCTCGGCGCTCGCCACGACGACCGCGCCGCCGCCGTCGGTCATGACGCAGCAGTCCAGCCGGTGCAGCGGATCGCTGATCATCGGCGAGTTCAGCACGTCGTCGACGGTGACGGCCTTGCGCAGGAAGGCGTTCGGGTTGTGCTGCGCGTGCAGTGATGCCGCGACCTTCACTTCGGCGAGGTCCCTGCTCGTCGTCCCGAACTCGTGCATGTGCCGCATGGCGGCGAGCGCGTAGTTGTGGACGGTGTCCGTGATCCCCCAGTGCGTCTCGTAGTGCGTCTCCGGCGCCCCGGCCAGGCTCGGCCCGGAGGCGAGCCGCAGGGTGCGCGGGCGCCCGCCCATGACGACCAGCGCCACCTGGCATTTCCCGGCCGCGATCGCGGCGGCGGCGTGCCCGACGTGCGACAGGTACGACGCGCCGCCCGTCTCGGTCGTGTCGAGGTGGCGGCAGCGCGTCCCCAGGTACTCCGCCATCGACAGCGGCCCGACGCCGGGAGCGTCGGAGTCGCAGAAGTAGGCGTCGACGTCCGGCGGGGACAGCCCGGCGTCGGCCAGCGCCGCGAGGGCCACCTCGGCGTGGATCTCCGCCACCGACAGGTCGGGGATGTCGCGGCGCGGGTGCTCGTGGGCGCCGACGATGAACGCCGCGCCGCGCACCGTCACGGCGCGACCCCCTCGGGAGCGGCGGCGTCGAAGTCCTTCACCCAGCGCTCGAAGCGCGCCGCGAAGTCCGGGATCTCCTCCATCGGGTAGTGCCCGATGCCCGGCAGCAGCTCGAAGGCCGCGTGCGGGACGAGATCCGCGATGCGCCGGACGCGGCTCGGCGGCACGAAGAAGTCGTCCTCGCCGGTGAGGATCCGCACCGGGCACGTGATGCGGGCCAGGGCGTCGCGGATGTCGTGGGTGAGCGCGCCGTGGATGTCGCTGACGGTGACGTGCCAGTCCTCGCGGCAGTGCATCTGCGCGATCAGCTCGACCCGCTCGGGCGGGACGGACCGCCCGCACGCCTCGACCGTCCCGTAGTAGGTGCGGTCGCGCATGCTCGGGGAACCGGAGTCCTCCAGGCTCGGCCGGGGCGGCGGCCTGCCGTCGCTGCCGAGCACCCCGGACGGGTCGAGCGCGACCACCCCGGACAGCCCGCCGGGCAGCTTCGTGGCGATGTCCAGCGCGATGCTGCCGCCGATCGAGCAGCCCAGCAGGTAGGGGCGCTCCAGCCCCAGCGCGGCGATCAGCCGCATGCACCAGTCGGCGTACCAGGACAGGTCGCTGACCGGCCCGCCGGGCGCGGGCTCCGAGCGGCCGTGCCCCGGCAGGTCGGGCACGATGACCTCGAAGCCCAGCTCGGCCAGCCCGGCGGCCGCGTGCCGGTACTGCACGCCGCTCTGCCCGGCCGTGTGGACGCACAGTACGGCCGGGCGGGCGCCCGGCCGGCTCTCGACGAACGCCAGCCGGCCGTCGAGTTCCAGATAGTCGGCGTTATGCACGGGTCGCCTCCACGGTCTTCCCGGACGTCAGCTCGCGCGCGTGGTCGATCATGATCATCACGGCCTTGATCATGCGCAGGTACTGGTAGCCGCTGCCCATCGCGCGGAACAGGCCGTCGCTGGTGCGGCGGATGAAGTCGTTGGACGGGGCGGCGAGCAGCTCGGCCCAGGCCAGGTCGGCGCCCTCGATGGTGAACGTCGCGCCGTCCAGGGACTTGCGCGCGACGTCGATGACCTCGCCCCGGTAGATCCGGAAGTGCGCCTGCCGGTCCTCGGCGGCGAACGCGATCGCGCCGTCGAAGCTGCGCGCGGCGGCGGTGAAGCGGGCGTCTCCCGCCAGCCGCTCGCGCAGCCGGCCGCCCCACCGCACCGAAGCGAAGTCGGCGGCCTCCCACTCCGCGGCCGTGCTCCGGCTCAGCTCGACCGGAACGCTCCAGGCCACCGTCGACCGCGACCGCACGCGGTCGAGATCGTCCACGACGCGCACGGCCTGGTGGATCGTCGCGTGCGCCGGGCCGGGGCCGGGCGTGCGCCTGGTGACGGTGGCCTCCAGCCGCACGGCCGTCGCGCCGTTCTCCGCGGACGGAGGCGGGGCCTGCGGATCCCAGCGCAGCGACACCAGGTCCGCGTCGGCGGCCGGGCGTACCTGTGCGAGCAGCCGCAGCAGGACCGGCAGGTCGGCGGCGTACGGCGGGCCGGTCGCGGCGTTGCCGGCCCCCGCGACATGACGGGCGCTCCGCGAACGCGTGCCCACGGCCGGTGCGGCTTCCTCGGACATCAGGTCCCCCTCGGATTCAGGACTGGCCGGTCGACCGGCCCGTCGCCGGGTCGGTGTCGACGTCGGGCGTGCCGAGTTCCCGGGACATCGCCTGGGCGCGCGCGGCGACCAGGTTCCCGATCTTCCGCACCTGCGCGTCCGGGATCCGGAACGTCGGGCCGACGACGCTGATCGCCGCCGCGACGCTGCCGTCCGCCCAGCGCACGGTCCCGGCGATGGCCGTCACGCCGTCTTCGAGGGCGTGGCTCGCGGTCACGTAGCCGAGATCGCCGCACTGCCCGAGCAGCGCGGTGCCGATGGCGGTGTCCTCCACCGGCACGGTCCGGCCGAGCCAGCCGCTGTGCCGGATCGACTTGCCGCTCTCGGCCATGCGCGCGTACAGCACCGTGTTCCGCGGGCCCGCGACGCCCAGGTAGGCGCTCTCGCCCGCCTCGTCGCGCAGCGCGGCGAGGTGCGGGTCGGCGAGCCGGTACAGCGGGGCGCTGCCCATGAACGTCACCGCCACCTGGATCAGCCGGCTCGCGCCGTGGTACGCGCCGTCCTCGTCCCGCCGCACGAACTCGGTCGCCTCCAGCGTGCGCAGCAGCCGGGACGCGGTCGCGGGCGACAGGTTGACCCGTCGCGCGAGGTCCACCAGGCCGAGGCCGTCGTTGGTGGCGACCTCCACCAGCAGCGTGAGGGCCCGCTCCACCGTGCGCGTCGGCGCTGGACCGTTGTCTGTCGACACCCTGTCTGTCCTCCGTGGTCGTCCCGGGAGCGAGTCTTGCCAGGCCCCCGGTCATATGCTTTCATCTAGTGACCTTCGATTTTTACTAGATGACAGGGTTGCAGATGAGCGTCGAGCTGTCCAGCGCAGGAGCACCGCCGAACACCGATCCCCGGATCGCGTTCACGGCCGGTCCGCGCACGGCTCGGCGGCCTGGTCTGGAACGTTCCGTCAGGACGGGAGGCGCGGTGCGTGAACGGTCGCGCGTCCGGGCCGGGCGGGAGGCAAGCGATGTTTGACCTGCTCGACGACCAGAGGCGGGAGTTCCGCGCCACCCTGCGGGAGTTCTGCCGCAACGAGGTGATGCCCGGCGCGGCCCGGCGCGACGCGGAGGCCGAGTACCCGGCCGAGCTCGTCGCCCGGCTCGCCGCGATGGGGCTCATGGGCATCACGATCCCCGAGGAGTTCGGCGGCCTGGGCCTGGACATGGTGACCCAGGTCCTCGCGATGGAGGAGGTCGCCTATGCCGACGCGTCCCTGGGGTCGGTGTTCGCCGGCCACTACCTCGGCATGGAGACGCTGCGCCAGTTCGGCTCGTCCGAGCAGCGCAAGCGGTACCTGCCCGGCCTCGCCACCGGCTCCCTCCGGGTAGCCTTCGCCCTGACCGAGCCGGACGCCGGCTCGGACATCAGCCGCATCCGCACCCGCGCCACCGCCGGGCCGGACGGCTGGACCCTGACCGGCGGCAAGACCTTCACCAGCAACGCCCGGGAGTCCGACGAGATCGTCGTGTTCGCCATGACCGAACCCGGGGCGGGTTTCAAGGGCATCACCGCGTTCCTCGTCCCCGCGGGCGCGGACGGCCTCGCCTTCTCCTCACCCATCGAGAAGCTGGGCATCCGCGGTGAGCACGCGTACGAGATCTCCTTCGACGGCGTCCGGGTCGAGCGGGGCGCCGTGCTCGGCGAGCCCGGCGGGGGCGGGCGCGTCGCGCTGGAGGTCCTCAACAGCGCGCGGATCGACGTGGCGGCGCTCGCCAACGGCGTCGCCATGCGCGCGCTCGACCTCGCGGCCGGGTACGCGTCGGCGCGCGTCCAGTTCGGCTGGCCGATCCGCGAGCTGCAGGCGATCCAGCTGATGCTCGGCGAGATCGACGCGCTCGTCCAGTCCGGGCGCCTGCACGCCTACCACGCGGCGGCGCTGCGCGACCAGGACCGGGACGTCCGGCGGGCCGGGGCGGCCGCGAAGTACGTGGCCAGCGAGAACTGCTTCCAGTCCGTCGACAAGGCACTCCAGATCCATGGCGGCTACGGCTACGTGAAGGAGAGCGAGATCGAGCGTCTCTACCGGGACTGCCGGATCTTCCGGATCTACGAGGGCACCTCGCAGATCCAGCTGCTCACCATCGCCAAGCTCCTCGGCCGCCTTCACGACGAGCGCGGAACCGTGGTCTAGCCCGGGGCGGCCACAAGCTCCACCGCCCGGGCCGTCCACGCAACGGCCGTCCTCACCGTGCGCCCCCGCCGGGGGCGGCTCGGCGTGATCACCAATCGTTCTGTTCGGAGTTCTGTGATGGTTGACATTTTGAGAGAGCCGGTGACCGGGCGGAGCGTCTGGACGGCGGCCGACACCGGCGACGAGGACTCCTACGCCCGCAGGTTCACCGAGGACGACCTCGAGGAGTTCGACCGGGCGCTGGCGGGCGTCAAGGAGAAGTCCGCGCAGGAGCTGTCCAAGCGCGACTTCCCGTTGCCGTCGTTCTCGGAGAAGGTCCGCGACGTCCTGGACGAGCTTGAGCACGGCACCGGGTTCGTCCTGCTGCGGGGCCTGCCGGTCCACGACCGCTACAGCGTCGAGGAGGCCGCCAAGATCTACTGGGCGATCGGCCTGCACCTGGGCGAGCTGGTGCCGCAGAACCGCAAGGGCGAGCTGATCGGGCACATCCGGAACCTCGGCGCCAAGGGCCACAACGCGCGCGGGTACGCCACCGCCTCGGCCGCCGCGTTCCACACCGACCAGACCGACATCGTCGGGCTGATGTGCCTGCGCCCGGCCCGCAGCGGAGGGATCAGCCTGGTCGCCAGCGCGATGGCGCTCTACAACATCGTCCTGGACGAGCACCCCGAGTGGCTCGACATCCTCTACGAACGGTTCCCGACCGACTGGGTCAGCGAGGAGCCGCCGGGCAGTCCCGGCTGGTACTACTCGCGGCTCTACTCCTACGTGGACGGGCTGCTGTCGTCCGCCTACCGCACGGGCCGGATCCTCAGCGCCACCCGGTTCGCGGACGTCCCCCGCCTCAGCGCCCGCGAGGTGGCGTGCCTGCTGTTCCTCGACGAGATCCCGACCCGGCCGGGGATCGCGCTGGACATGACGCTGGAGCCCGGCGACATCCAGTTCGTCAACAACTTCGTGACCGTGCACAGCCGGACCGGCTTCGTGGACGACCCCGACGACCCGGCGTTCCAGCGGCACCTGCTGCGGCTGTGGGTCAGCCGCCCCGACACCGGACGGGTCGTGTGCCCTGAGTACCACTACTGGCGCAGCGGCATTTCCCGCCTGGAATGGGCGCGGTCCGCATGAGCCCCGAGGTATCGACCCGGCCGGTCACGGGCCCGAGCGTGTGGACCGCCGCCGATTTCGAGTCGGGCGAGCCGTACGTCCGGCATCTCACCGGCGCCGAACTGAACGCGCTCGACGAAGACGCCACGGTCCACGCCGACCTGATCGCCGAACTGGTCGATCGGCTGGAGAACGGCATCGGATACGCCGTCCTGCGCGGCCTGCCGCTGGGGACGCGGTACACGCCCGAGCAGGCGTCCCGGATCCACCGGACGATCGCCGAGCACATCGGCGAGATCGTCCCGCAGAGCCGGAAGGGCGATCTGGTGCGCGTCCTTGAGGACGCCCACCACCCCGCCCAGCGCGGCGGTACCTACGCCAGCAAGGCGGGAGCGCCGTTCCACACCGATCCCACCGACGTCGTGAGCTACCTCTGCCTCTCGCCCGCCCTGAGCGGCGGCGCGCGGGTGGTGGCCAGCGCCGCGACGGTCTACAACGCGCTGCTCCGCGAGCACCCGGAGTGGCTCGACCTGGTCCACCGGGAGTACGCCACCGACTGGGAGGGCGAGCAGCCGGACGGCGAGCCCGGCTGGAGCCCGCGGCCGATCTTCTCCGTCGCGGGCGGCGTGCTGACCTGCTCGCTGGCGACCAAGCGGATCATCAGCGCGATGCGGTTCGAGGACGTCCCGCGGCTCGGCGCCGAGGAGATGACCTGCCTGATGTACCTGGACTCGCTGCTGCGGCGTCCGGGGACCGCCGTCCATGTGAACCTGCGGGTGGGCGACATGGAGTTCGTCGGCAACCACACGGTGATCCACTCGCGGACCGGGTTCGTCGACGACCCGTCCGACCCCGGCCACCAGCGCCGCCTGCGGCGGCTGTGGATCAACCGGGGCGCGGAGGGGCGCCCGCTGGTCCCGGCGCTTCGGCGATGGCGGGCGGGGCTGTCATGAGGACCCCGGCGGCACCTCAATCCTCCGGCCGCACCGGCGGCTGGCCGAACGTCATGTGCTCTTCCGACCAGTCGTCCAGCGGCCGGACGGCGTGGTCGGCCCACTGCCGCAGCCACGCCATCCCCGCGGTCACCACGTGCCGGGGCGCCGAGCCGAGCTCGGTGGCGAGGTCGCGCGCGGCCGCAAGCGCCTGCCCGGCGGGCACCACATCGGTGACCAGCGCGTGCGCGGCCGCCTCGGCGGCGTCGAACCGCCGGGCGGTCAGCGCCCAGCGCAGCACGACGTCCGGACGGACCCGGCGGACCACATTGGGCGCCGCGCCCATCGGGAAGTATCCGAACTGCGCCTCCGGGAACCCGAAGCGCGCCGAGGCGCCCGCCACCGCGTACGTGCTCGCGCCGGCGAGCCCCGCCCCCAGGCCGAGCGCCCAGCCCTCGACCGCGGCGACGACCGGCAGCGCCGTGGTGCGCACGACACGGAGCATCCGCGCATGAGGGGTCTGCCGCCACGGGACGCTCGCCGGGTCGGGCGCGGGCTCGCTCACGTCCGCTCCCGAGGAGAGATCGCCGCCCTGGCCGCACAGCACGATCGCGGTCACGCCGGGGTCGGCGTCGAAGCGCGCGACCGCCTCGGCCAGCAGCAGGGCGGTCGCCGCGTCGATGGCGTTGCGTCTGCGCGGCCGGCGGATCTCGACCACCCCGACCCGGCCGGTCACGTCGGCGCGCAGCGATTCGGCACTCACAAGCTTCCCCTCCAGGTCAGACGGTACCGAAGGGACGGCCATCCGGTGGACGACACGAACACCGCCGTGGACGAGGCGGAGTCCGCGCTGCGCGCGGCCGGGCTCTCGCTCTCCGAGGACGAGATCGTCCGGCTCGCCACCGGCTACCGCGCGCTGCGCGCGAAGGCCGACGCGTTGTCGGCCCTGGAGCTGCGCGACGACCCGCCGATCGACCCCGTCGCCATGACGCGGACCGCCGCGCTACCAGGCGAGAGCGCACGCCCATGACGACACCGGCCCTGCCGCTGACCATCGAGGACGCCGCCGCGTCCCTGCGCACCGGCGCCACGACCTCGACGGCCCTGACCCGCACGATGCTCGACCGCATCGCCCGGCTCGACCCCGCGCTGGGCGCCTACGTCACCGTCACCGAGGACGAGGCGCTCGCCGCCGCGGCGGGCGCCGACGCCGACTTCGCGCGCGGCTGCGACAGGTCGCCGCTCCAGGGCGTCCCGCTGGTGGTCAAGGACCTCATCGCCACCCGGGACGCGCCGACGCGGGCCAACAGCGAGGTCCTCGACCCCGGCTGGGGCGGCGGCGCCGACGCGCCGGCCGTGGCGCGGCTGCGCGCGGCGGGGAGCGTCCTGCTCGGCAAGTCCACGACGAACGAGTTCGCCTGCGGCCTGCCCGAGCGCACGGCGCGCTTCCCGTTCCCGCGCAACCCGTGGAACCCCGAGCACACGCCGATGGGCTCCAGCTCCGGAACGGCGATCGCCGTCAGCGCCGGGCTCGCCCTCGGCGGGCTCGGCACCGACACGGGCGGGTCGGTGCGCGGCCCCGCCGGGGCGAACGGCTGCACGGGGCTGAAGGTCTCCTTCGGACGGGTGCCGAAGAACGGCGTCGTCCCGTGCGCGTTCACCCTCGACACCGTCGGCCCGATGGCCCGCAGCGCCTACGACTGCGCGCTGATCCTCGACGCGATCGCCGGCCACGACCCCGGCGACCCGTACTCCTCGCCGGTCCCGCCCGACCGCTACGCCGAGGGCGCCCGCGACGGCGGGGCCGAGGGGCTGCGCGTCGGCGTCCCGACCCGGTACTTCCTGGACTCGCCGCTGCTGGACGGCGAGGTCCGCACCGCCGTGCTGCGCGCCGCCGACGAGCTGGCGGACGCGGGCGCGACGCTCACCTACGTCGTCGTGCCGCACGCGCAGGAGGCGAACGACGCCAACAACATCACGTTCCTCTCCGAGGCGTTCGCCTACCACCGGACGAACCTGACCGGCCGGTGGGACGAGTACGGGAGGACGACCCGCGAGCTGCTGGCGCGGGCGGCGTTCTTCACCGGCGCCGACTACGTCCAGGCGCAGCGGGTCCGGGCGCTGTTCCGGCGCGGGCTGGCGGACGTCTTCGCGAAGGTCGACGTGCTCCTCACGCCGGTGTCGTTCACGGCCGCCGCGCCGATCGCGACGGCGGACCTGGCGGCGGCGCTGTTCCGGCCCGGCTTCCACGGCCCGTGGAACGCCTCCGGGCTCCCGTCGGCCGCCGTCCCCTGCGGGTTCACCGAGGCGGGGCTCCCGCTGTCGTTCCAGGTGGTCGGACGCCCGTTCGCCGAGAGCACGGTGCTGCGCGTCGCCGACGCCTACCAGCGCCGCACCGACTGGCACCTGCGCGTGCCACCCACCGCGTCCGCCGATGACGCGTCCGCCGACGCAGCGCACCCGAGAGCCGCTCACCAGAGGGGTGCGCACCGGGGGTTCGCAGGGTCTACGCCCACCCCAGAAGAAGGAGCAGGATGACATGTCTTCCCAGAGAACGCACGCCAGCGGCGTCAAGCGGGACCGGCGGGGCCGGCGGGGCCGGATAGCGGCGGCGCTGTCCGTCGCCGTGGCCGTCGCGACCGTCACGGCCGCCTGCGGTTCGGACTCCGACTCGGGCGGTGGCTCGGACACCCTGGTCATCGCCGGCTGGGGCGGGTCGTTCACGGCCGCGAACAAGGAGTTCTTCTACGACCAGTTCCAGAAGGACACCGGGATCAAGGTCACCATCGCCACGCCCGGCGGCGGGTTCGCGGCCAAGGTCGCCGCGCAGCGCGCCGGCAACAACATCGAATGGGACCTCCTGGAGGCGCCCGGCGGCGACACCTCGAAGCTCGTCCTGGACGGCAACCTGGAGAGGTTCCCCGAGTCGCTGATCAAGGAGATCACGCCGCTGGTGGCCGACGGCGCGATCCGTCCCGGCCCGTCGGAGCCGTACTACCTCGACCACGGCGGCACGGTGAACCTGATCGGCTGCAACACCAAGCTGGTCAAGAAGTGCCCGACGAACCCGCGCGAGTTCTGGGACGTGAAGAACTTCCCGGGCACGCGGGGCATCACGGCGAACAACCCCATCTTCACCAGCCTGTTCGCGCTGGCGGGCGACGGCGTCCAGCCGCAGCAGTACTTCCCCGTCGACGTGAACCGCGCCATGACCGCGCTCAAGCGGATCAAGCCGAACGTCCAGGTCTGGTCGACGAGCCCGGCGCAGATGCAGCAGGCCGTCGTGGACGGCGAGGTCGCGATCATGCAGGCGCCCAACACCGTCCTGGTCTCGGCGATGAAGCAGGTCCCCCAGCTGAAGCTCCACTGGGACGGCGGCCTGCTCTTCGACGAGGGCTGGTGCGTGACCAAGGGCGCGAAGAACAAGGAGGCCGCGTTCAAGTTCATCAAGTGGTACGCCGAGCACCGCGAGGCCCAGGCCAAGTTCACGGAGAAGATCTACAGCGGCACCGGCGGGCGCGACATGCAGAAGTACCTGTCGCCTGAGGCGATCGAGAACCTGCCCATCAACAAGACCGGCGTCACCCTCGTCGACGGCAAGGCGGGGGCCAAGCAGCAGCAGGAACTCGGGAAAGCGCTGCGCGAGATCCTCGTCGGCTGAGAGCGGCGTGCCGGCGGCCTTGCAGCCAGGCCGCCGGCACGCTCCCGGCGAGCACGGATGGGAGATGACCAGGAGATGAGCACATGCTTCGGATGACGCGCCGAACACGCAGAAGGGGATGGCAGTCGACGTTCTCCGGCCTGACCGGGCTGGGGCTGATCGCGCCCTTCCTCGTCGCCGCCGGCGTGTTCATCGTCTACCCGTTCGTCGAACTGCTGCGGACGGCGTTCGGCGAGCCCAACGGGTTCGGGAACGTCGGCGACTTCTTCCAGAGCCCGGCCGCGCGCCGGACGCTCTGGACGACCTGCCTCACCTCGCTGATCGTCACGGTGATCGTCGTGGCGGCCGGGGCCGTGCTGGCCTGGTCGCTGCGCACGACCAAGAGCCGGCTGACCCGCATGGTGATCGCGCTCGCCGTGTTCATGCCGCTGTGGATGGGGGCGGTGATGAAGATCTACGTCTTCACCGTCCTGCTGGAGCGCTTCGGGGTCGTCAACCGGACCCTGACATCGCTCGGCGTCATCGACGAGCCGATGCAGCTGCTGCGCACCCAGTTCGCGGTCGTGGCCGGGATGACCTACCAAATGCTGCCCTACGCGGTGCTGCCGCTGTACGCGGTCTACGTCACCATCGACCTGAACCTCATCCAGGCCGCGGAGAGCATGGGCGCCTCGCGGGTGCGGGCGCTGCGGGACGTGGTGGCGCCGCTGGCGCTGCCCGGCCTGCTCGCCTCGACGGTGATCGTCTACGTGATCTGCGTCGGGTACTACCTGACGCCGGTCCTGCTCGGCGGCGCCACGGCGCCGTTCACGGCGAGCCTCATCGCCGACGACATCTTCAACCTGTTCGAACCGGCGCAGGCCGCGGTCGCCTCGGTGCTGCTGCTGGTCGTCGCCGGCCTGGTCATCCTCGGCGGGCTCCGCCTGGTGGGCCGGGAGCGGCTGCGGAGGGCGCTGGGATGACGACCGAGACCCTGACCTCGCACGCCCCGCCGGAGACCGCGCCGCGGGCCGTCCGCGACACGGCCGGGCGCCGGGCCCTCACCCGCGGCGCCAAGGCCGCCGACCTGCTGGTCCGCGCGCTCGCGGTGCTGTTCCTCGGCGTGCCGATCCTGTGCGTCGTCGTGCTGTCGTTCTCCAACGCCGAGGTGCTGCAGTTCCCGCCGGAGGAGTGGGGGCTGCGCCAGTACCGGTCGTTCTTCGGCTCGGACACCTGGATCGACGCGATGGTGCTGTCGTTCAAGCTGGCCACCGTGTCGGCGGCGATCTCGCTGCTGATCGGCGTCCCTGCGGTGTTCGCGCTGCACCGGTCGCGGCTTCCGCTGAAGGGGCTGCTCCAGGCCATCGGCCTGAGCCCGCTCGTGATCCCGGGCGTCGCCTACGCCGTGGCGCTCTACACCCTGTTCGTCCAGTTCAGGCTGACCAGCAACATGGCGGCGCTGGTGCTGACGTACGCGGTGCACGGGCTGCCGTTCGTCCTGCTGATCCTCGGCTCGGCGATGGCCCGGCTCCCGGCGGAGACCGAGCTGGTCGCGATGACGCTCGGCGCGTCCCGGCCGCGCGCGATGGTCGGGATCACCCTGCGGCAGCTGCTGCCGGCGATCGGCGCGTCCTACATCTTCGCGTTCATCACCAGCTTCGACGAGGCGGTGCTCATCAACTTCCTCGGCGGCCCCGGGACGGTGACGCTCCCGAAGGCCATCTTCGACAACGTCAAGACGGGACTCGATCCGAACATCACCGCGATCGCGACCCTGCTCATGGCGGGCACCGGCGTCGTCGGCTCGCTCGCGTTTCTGCTGCGGAGGAAGGTATGAACGTCAGGGCACGGAAGGAACCGCGGCAGGAGGCGGAGGCGGAACCCCGTCCCGCCCCGGACGCCCCCGCCGAATCGGCGGCCGGGCTCGAACTGCGGGGGCTGGTCAAGCGCTTCGGCGGTACGGAGGCGCTGCGCGGGATCGACCTCGTCGCCGAGCACGGCAACTTCGTCACCGTCCTCGGGCCGAGCGGCTCGGGGAAGACCACGATCCTGCGGGTCGTCGCGGGCTTCCTCGCGCCCGACCAGGGCGAGGTGCTCATCGACGGCCGCGACGTCACCCGGATGCCACCGGCGGCGCGCGAGATCGGCATGGTGTTCCAGAACTACGCGCTGTTCCCGCACATGACGGCCGCCGACAACATCGCCTACGGGCTGAAGATGCGCCGCTTTCCGAAGGCCGACCGCGACCGGCGGGTGGCCGAGATGCTGGAGCTGGTCGGCCTCGGCGAGCTGGGCGGACGGCTCCCGCGCGAGCTGTCGGGCGGGCAGCAGCAGCGGGTCGCCGTCGCCCGCGCGCTGGCGTTCCGCCCGCAGCTCCTGCTGATGGACGAGCCGCTCGGCGCCCTCGACCGCGAGCTGCGCATGCGCATGGCGGTGGAACTGCGGCGGCTCCACAAGGAGGCGGGCGCGACGACCGTCTACGTCACGCACGACCGCGAGGAGGCGCTGACGCTCTCGGACTGGATCGTCATCATGCACGACGGCCGCATCGACGCCGTCGGCACCGCCGAGGAGCTCTACACCCGTCCGCGCAACGCCTTCGTCGCGAGCTTCTTCGGCGGGCACAACGTCGCCGAGGCCACCCTGGACGGGCTCGACGGCGACAGGGCGCGCGTAGGGTTCGCCGGGTGCGACATGGAGGTCCTGTGCGGGCAGCCGCTGGAGCCGTCCGCCGGACGTGTCGGGCTCAGCATCCCCGAGGAGGCACTGAGCCTGACGCCGTCCGGGCCGGCCCCGGCACGCCTTGAGCTGCACGTCCTCGACGACCTGTACCTGGGCAACGGCGTGCGCGTCACGCTGCGCACGGGCGAGGGCGTCACGTTGCGCGCCACCCTGTCCCGCGATGCCCGCGAGTCGATCCGGCACGGCGGCACGCTGACGGCCTACCTCGACACGACGCAGGTCGCGGCGGTGCCCCATGAGCGGTAGCGGGCGGACCTACCGCCAGCCCGCGCTGGACGACCTGCTGAACCCGAAGAGCGTCGTGATCGTCGGGCTGTCGCCGCGTCCGGGCTCGACCGGCCGCCGCATCCTCGGCAACCTCCGGCGGGCGGGCTTCGGCGGCGCGGTCCACGGCGTCCACCCCGGCGGCCGGGACGTCGACGGCGTGCCGGTGTACCGGACGCTCGCCGACGTGCCGGACACCCCGTCCGTGGCGCTGGTCTGCACGCCCGGCGACACCGTGCCCGCGCTGGTCGAGGAGGCCGCCGAGAAGGGCTGCCGGGGCGTGGTCGTCTACGCCTCCGGGTTCGAGGAGACCGCCGGCGGCGTCGCGCGGGCCGCCCGCCTGCGCGAACTGGCCGGACGCCACGGCATGAGCCTGGTCGGCCCGAACTGCCTGGGCGTGTTCAACCCCGGCCGCGCCCTGTGGCTGACCGGCACCGACTTCGGCGCGGACCTGCCCGCGGGGCCGGTCGCCGTGGTGTCGCAGTCGGGGTCGGGCTGCATCCTGCTGGCGGGCTCCGGGCGGCTGGGGTTCTCCTACGTCGTCTCCAGCGGCAACGAGACCGTGACCGGGCTGGCCGACTACCTCGACTATTTCGTCCAGGATCCGTCCACCCGGGCGGTCGGCCTCGTGGTGGAGGGCATCAGCGACGCCGACGGGGTCATGGCGGCCGTCCGGAAGGGGCACGACAACGGCGTCGCCGTGGTGGCCCTGAAGGTCGGGCGGACCGAGCTGGGCGCCCGCAACGTCGCGTCCCACACCGGCGCCATCGCCGGGGACGCCCGCGCGTACGAGGCGTTCTGCCGCCGCGCCGGGATCGTGTCGGTGGACGACTTCGACGAGCTGACCGAGGCGCTGGTGGGCCTGTCGACACTGCGCACCGGCCCGGCGGGCGACCGCGTCGCGTTCGTCGGGCTGTCCGGCGGCGAGATCGGGCTGGTGGCGGACATGGCCGTCGACGGTGGTGTGCGGCTCGCCGAGCTGTCGGCGGCCACCCGCGCGGACCTCGGGCGGATCCTGCCGGACTTCGCCACGATCGCCAACCCCCTCGACGGCACCGGCCAGCTCGTCGGCGAGCCCGAGCGGTTCGGACGGCTCGCGGAAGCCGTCGCCGCTGATCCGGGGGTCGATCTCCTCACCGTCGTCCTGGACGCGCCGCCGTCGCTGGGCGATCGGCTGGCCGCGTCCTACACCCGCCTGCTGGCGACGTTGCCGGGCGTCCGGCAGCGTTCCGGCACTCCGGTCATGGTGCTGTCGAACTACGGCGGCGGGCTCCACCCGTTCGCCGCCGACGCGCTGGCCGGTTCGGACATCCCCGTCGTGCACGGCACCCGCGCCGGAATGGCCGCCATCGCCGCCGTGACCACCGCCGCCACGCACCGGGCCCGCACCGCCGATGAGCACGAGCCGGTCGAGCCCCGGACGGCCTCCTTGCAGGCCGTGCGGCGGGCGTTGGACGCGTCGCCGTCCAGGCAGGTGTCCGGCGAGGCGCTGGAGGAGCTGGCCGAGCAGTACGGGCTGCCCTTGCCCAAGCGGGCCGCCGCGGACTCGGCCGCCGAGGCGGTCGCGGCGGCCGAGTCCATCGGCTTCCCGGTCGTGCTCAAGACCGCGTCGCCGAAGGTCGTGCACAAGAGCGACGCCGGGGGAGTCGCGGTCGGGCTGTCCACGCCGTCGCAGGTGCGCGAGGCGTACGAGACCGTCACGTCGTCCGTGGCGCGGCATCTGGGCGAACCGGCGCCGCAGGTCGTGCTGGAGGAGATGATCACCGGCGGCGTGGAGGCGTTCGTCGGGTGCGGGCTCGACCCGGTGTTCGGGCAGGTCCTCGCGCTCGGAGCCGGCGGGACGCTCGTCGAGCTCCAGCCCGACCCCGCCCTGGCGCTGCCGCCGGTATCGCCGTCGGAGGTACGCGCGCTGATCGCCGGAACGCCGCTGGCCCGCCTGTTCGCCGGGTATCGCGGCGCGCCGCCGTCCGACGCCGGCGCGTTCGCCGACCTCGTCCCGCGCGTCGCCCGCCTGGCCGCCGACCTGCGCGAGGCCGCGGTGGAGATCGACCTCAACCCGGTCGCCGTGCTGCCGCGCGGGCAGGGCGTGCGCGTGCTCGACCTCAGGATCGTCCAACCGCCCCAGACACGTTAGGACCGCTCCGCCATGGACTACGCAACGATCCTGTACGAGGTGGACGACGCAGTCGCCACCATCACCCTCAACCGGCCCGAGGTCATGAACGCGCTGTCGTCCGACCTGGAGCGGGAACTGCACGACGCCCTGCACCATGCCGGGGCCGACCCGGACGTCCGCGCGATCGTCCTGACCGGGGCCGGACGGGCGTTCTGCTCCGGCTACGACATGGCGGCCGTGGACGGGGGAGGGACGACGGACGGCGCGAACGCGTCCGACCCGGCGTCGCGCTACCCGGCGGACGTCATCGGCGGCTGGTACGAGCGCAACCAGGCGGAGCTCGACCACCTCAGGGAGATCTGGAGCCTGCCCAAGCCGGTGATCGCGGCGGTCAACGGCTGGTGCATGGGCGGCGGGTTCTGGTACGCCCTCGCCTGCGACATCACGATCGCGTCCGCCGGGGCCGTCTTCGCGCAGCCCGAGGTGCGGATGACGTCCAGCTCCATCTTCCTGTTCGCGGCGCTGTGCGGCTGGAAGAACGCCAACCGCTACGCGCTGACCGGCGACCACTTCGACGCCGCCGAGGCGCTGCGCATCGGCGTGGTCAACGAGGTCGTCGCGCCCGAGGAGCTGCTGCCCGCCGCGCGGCGGCTGGGCCGGCGCATCGCGCAGGTCCCCGCCGCGTCGGTGCGGCTGAACAAGGCCATCACCATGCAGGGCCTGCGCGCGGCCGGCATCGACAGCGGCCTGCTGCTCAACGGCGCGCTCAACGCGATGGCCCACTCGTCCTACGGGCCCGAGCGCGAGCGGCTCAACGCGGCGAAGGCCGAGGGCGGCCTGCGGGCGTTCCTCGGCGCCCGCGACGACCCGTTCCGGCCCGAGCCGTTCGGGCCGAGGTCCGCCGGGCCGGGCGAGTAGGTGGCATCCCACGTGATCGGAGGAGAGGCGATGGCGGGACCGCGGACGGTCAGGGCGCCCCACGGAGGCGACCTGACCTGCAAAGGCTGGGCGCAGGAGGCGGCCCTGCGCCTGCTCATGAACAACCTGGACCCGGACGTCGCCGAACGTCCGGACGACCTCGTCGTCTACGGCGGCAACGGCCGCGCGGCGCGGTCCTGGCGGGACTTCGACGCGATCGTCGCCACGCTGCGCCGGTTGGCCGGCGACGAGACGCTGCTGGTGCAGTCGGGCCGTCCGGTGGCCGTGTTCCGCACGCACGAGTGGGCGCCGCGGGTGCTCATCTCCAACGCGATGATCGTCCCGGAGTGGGCGACGCTGGAGGAGTTCCGCCGCCTCGAAGACGCTGGGCTGACGATGTTCGGCCAGATGACCGCCGGGTCGTGGGCCTACATCGGGTCACAGGGCATCCTGCAGAGCACGTTCGAGACGTTCGCGGCGGTCGCGTCCAAGCGCTTCGGCGGGACGCTGTCCGGCACGCTGACCGTCACCGCCGGACTCGGCGGCATGGGCGGCGCGCAGCCGCTCGCGATCACCATGAACGGCGGCGCGGCCCTCTGCGTGGAGGTCGACCAGGCGAAGATCACCAGGCGGATGCGGCTCGGCTACCTCGACACCCAGGCCGACGACCTCGACCACGCCCTATCCCTGGTGCTGGCGGCCCGGGACGAGCGCCGCGCCCTGTCGGTCGGGCTGCGCGCCAACGCCGCCGAGGTCCTGGCCGAGATCGTCGCGCGGGACGTCCCCGTCGACATCGCCACCGACCAGACCTCGGCACACGACCCGCTCCTGTACGCCGTGCCCGGCATGTCGCCAGAGGAAGCCGCCGACCTGCGCGCCCACGACAAGAAGACCTACGTCCTGCGCGCCCGCGCGAGCATGGCCGACCACGTCAAGGCGCTCTGCGCGCTGCTCGACCGCGGCACCGAGGTGTTCGAGTACGGCAACGGGCTCCGCGTCGAGGCCGACCTCGGCGGCTACAAGCGGGCCCTCGACTACCCGGGCTTCATCGTCGCCTACATCCGCCCGCTGTTCTGCGAGGCGAAGGGGCACTGCCGCTGGATCGCGCTGTCCGGCGACCCCGCCGACATCGCCGTGATCGACGCGGCGATGCTCGACGAGTTCGCCGACAACCCGTCGGTCACCCGATGGCTGCGGCTGGCGGCGAAGCACGTCCGCGTGCAGGGCCTGCCCGCGCGCACCTGCATGCTCGGCTACGGGGAGCGCGCCCGCGCCGGACGGGTCATCAACGACCTCGTCCGCGACGGGAAGGTCAGCGCGCCCGTCGCGCTCGGGCGCGAGCACCTCGACGCCGGGTCGGTCGCCTCCCCCTACCGGGAGACCGAGGCGATGATCGACGGCAGCGACGCCATCGCCGACTGGCCGGTGCTGAACGCGCTGCTCAACGCCTCCAGCGGCGCGACCTGGGTCGGCGTGCAGCACGGCGGCGGGACGGGCATCGGCCGATCCGTCCACACCGGGATGGTGGTGGTCGCCGACGGGACGCCGCTCGCCGCGCTGCGCGTGGACCGGGTGATGACCAACGACCCCGGCAGCGGCGTCGTGCGCCACGCCGACGCCGGCTACGAGCGCGCCGTCGAGTTCGCCGCCGAGCAGGGCATCTGGATGCCGAGCCTGAACGCCGCGCCGCCCCGGAACGGCCACGCCACAAGGGAGGGGACCCCATGGACGCCGCGCCCCTGAGCGACATCCGCGTACTGGAGTTCGGCCACTACATCGCCGGGCCGTTCTGCGGCCAGATCCTCGCCGACCAGGGCGCCGACGTGATCAAGGTGGAGCCGCCGGAGGGCGACGCCAGCCGCGGCACCGAGACCCTGTCCTACAACGACGTCTACTTCCACGCGCTGAACCGCAACAAGCGCAGCGTCATGCTCGACCTGAAGTCCGACGCGGGCCAGGAGGCGCTGGTCGCGCTGCTGCGCACGGCGGACGTGGTCGTCACCAACTACGCCGTCGGCATCCCCGAGCGGCTCGGCTTCGGCTATGCGCAGGTCAGGGACGTCAACCCGCGGCTGGTCTACGTCCATGCCAGCGGGTTCGGCAACGACAGCCCGTACGCGAAGCGGCCCGCCTTCGACGGCATCATCCAGGCGATGTCGGGCCTGGTGCACCTGACCGGCGAGCCCGACGGGATGCCGATGCAGGCGGGCCTGTTCGTGCCCGACCACGTCACCGGCCTGTACGCCGCCCTCGCGGTGATGTTCGGCCTCAGCCGCCGGGGGGCCGCCGGCGAGGGCTCGTTCACCGACCTGAGCATGCTCGACAGCATGATGTCGCTGCTGGGCCCGTGCCTGGCCGAGGCGGTCCAGCTCGGTGTGAGCCCGATGCGGGTCGGCAGCAAGGTGCGGCGCTCTTACGCGGGCACCTACACCGCGGCCGACGGCTACGTGTACCTCGCGCCGATGACCCTGCGGATGTGGACGGCGCTCGCGGGCGTGGTGGACGCGCCGGAGCTGCTCCCGTACTTCGCCGCCCCGGCCGCCGACACCCGCCTCGACCACCGCGACGAGCTGGACCGCACCATCGAGGCGTGGACCCGCGCGCACCCGGTGGCCGAGGTCGTCGCGCGGATGGGCGACGTCGGCGTGCCCTGCAGCCCGATCTTCACCGTGGACGCGCTGGCGGCCGACCCGCACGTCCGGCACCGCGCGATGGTCCGCTCGATCCCGCTGGAGGGCGGGGACGGCGAGGTGATCGTCCCGGGCTCGCCGCTCCCGGTGGTCGGCACGGCGTTCTCCACGGGCCCGCCATCGATCGGCCAGCACACCAAGGAGATCCTCGGCACCGCCCCCGACCCGGACCCCGCGGCCCGTCCCGCCCGATCGGAGTAGACGACCCGGGCCGGACCGGCGCCGGCCGGAGCCGGGGAGACGCCTAGGCCCTTCCGCTTTCGCGTGCCGTGCCGTCGCCGCGGCCGGTTTCGGCGGACGGGTCGAGGCGGGCCCAGACTTCGGCGAGGCTGCGCAGGTGGTCGTCGTCGAGCCGGTTGAAGAACAGTTCGCGCAGGTCGGCGTGGTGCCGGCGGCGCGCCCGGCGGATCAGTGCCCGGCCGCTGCCGGTCAACGTCGCGTCGAAGCCGCGGCCGTCGGCGGCCGACCGCCGCCGTTCGATCAGCCCCCGGTTCTGGAGGCGGTCGGCGAGGCGCGTGAACCCGCCGCTGGACATCAGGCGGCGCTGGGCGAGATCCGACATGCGCATGCCGTCCGGGCCGGCCTCGTAGAGCAGGGACAGCACGCTGTACTCGGCCATGCTCACGTTCAGCGGAGCCAGCCCCGCCTCCAGCGCGCGCCAGAGCCGTTCGTGAGCGAACAGGAACCCCGCCCACGCCTCCTGCTCAAGGTCCCGCAGACCATCGGTCGCCATGGCGGCACGGTATCCGGACGGCACCCTCCGCCGCCAACCCGGAATATTTGTCTGCGCACGCAGGTTGTTCGCGTCGTTCCGCAGCTGAGAAGGGACCGGACATGGCATTCGAGATCGGCATCATGACATTCGGCGAGATCACGGAGGATCCCGTCAGCGGCGGCCTGCCGTCCCCGCGGCAGCGCGTCCGCGAGACGATCGAGCAGGCGAGGGTCGCCGACGAGGTGGGGCTGGACGTGTTCGGCGTCGGCGAGCACCATCGCGGCGACTTCGTCGGGTCGGCGCCGACGATCCTGCTGGCGGCCGCGGCCGAGGCGACCGAGCGCATCCGGCTGACGAGCGCCGTCACCGTGCTCGGCTCGGAGGACCCCGTCCGGGTCTGGGAGCAGTTCGCGACGATCGACCTGCTGTCGGCCGGCCGGGCCGAGATCATCGCCGGGCGCGGCTCCTACACCGAGTCGTTCCCGCTCTTCGGCTACGACCTGCGCGACTACGCCGACCTCTTCCGCGAGAAGCTCGACCTGCTCCTCAAGATCCGCGAGCGGAACCCGCTCAGCTGGCAGGGCCGCTTCCGGGCGCCGCTGGCGGACGCCGACATCGCGCCCCGCGCGGACGGCGCCACGCTCCCGATCTGGGTCGGCGTCGGCGGTTCGCCCGCGTCCGCGATCAGCACCGGACGGCTCGGCCTGCCCATGGCGCTCGCCCTGCTGCTGGGGCCGCTGACCTTCCACGAGCAGACCGTCGACCTCTACCGGGAGGCCGCCGCCGACGCGGGGCACGACGCGGCCGCGCTGCCGATCAGCATCAACACGCACGGGTACGTCGGACGCACCAGCCGGGAGGCGAGAGACGTCATGTTTCCGTATTTCGCGAAAGGCATGGCGGAGAACAACCACCAGCGGGGCAAAGGACTCCTTCTGCCCCGGGCCGCCTTCGACGCGCAGTCGTCGCCGAGGTCGGGTCTGCTGGTGGGGAGTTCGCAGGAGATCATCGACAAGCTGCTCGCCTACCACGAGCTGTACGGCCTGAACCGCGCCGTCATTCAGATGGGCTTCGGCGGGATGCCGCAGAAGGAGCACCTCGACGCGATCGAGCGGCTCGGCACCGAGGTGGCGCCGGTCGTGCGCCGCGAGGCCGCCATGCGCGGGGGGAGGGCGGCATGACCGTCATCGACGCGGAACCGTCGGCCGCCCCCGCGGACGGCGCGGCCCTGCGGGTCGTCGTCGTCAACGGCAGCCCGAGCCGGCCGTCCAAGACCATGGGTCTCGTCGACGTCGTCCTCGACACGCTGAAAGGGATGCTCCCGATCGAGACGTCCCGGATCGACGTGTACCGCCTGGGGGCGGGGTTCACCGGCGCGATCGAGCGCGACGACGTCCCGCCC
The DNA here is from genome assembly GCF_005889715.1 of Actinomadura soli. Taxonomy (GTDB): domain Bacteria; phylum Actinomycetota; class Actinomycetes; order Streptosporangiales; family Streptosporangiaceae; genus Spirillospora; species Spirillospora soli. The sequence goes on along the minus strand of NZ_VCKW01000012.1, from coordinate 744 downwards.
GACGTCGAGTCCGCGCTCCGGCTCGCCGAGGACGCCGGCCTCCTGATCGCGGCGGCGCCGGTGTTCCGCGGCTCCTATCCCGGCATGTTCAAGCACTTCTTCGATCTCGTCGACCAGTACGCGCTGGCCGGCAAGCCCGTACTGCTCGCCGCGACGGGCGGAGGGGACCACCACGCGCTCGTCCTGGAGCACGCCATGCGGCCCCTCTTCGGCTTCTTCCAGGCGCTGACCGTGCCCGTCGCGATCTTCGCGTCCGCGGGGGACTTCGACGGGACGGTGCTGCTCAACCCCCGCGTCTACGGGCGCGTCCAGACGGGCCTCACCGACGTGGCGGACCTGCTCCGGGCCCGCGCGACCCGCGCCGCCGGCGCACACCCGCCCCATTCAAATAATTGATCGAGGCGCCATACCCGATGCGAATGTCTAGAAATCGAGGGCTCCGCACCCTCGGTTTCTAGACCATTTCGTAGAAGCCGATGATCGGCGACGACGACTAATTGATCGAACAATATCCGGGCGGAAATTGGCCATTTCCGTGCTGGCGGTTGTTCACCGTGAACGGACGTAGATTTTGCCCTGCCTCCTTACCTTCGGTGATGCCGCGGCAACGGATCGTCTCACCCCCAGTCGTCAGGAGACATCGCCGATGAAACGTCGTACCTTCCTGCGCACCTCGGTCATCGGGACGGGAGCCGTCGCCTTCTCCGGAACCCTCTGGCAGAACGCCGCCCTCGCCGCCCCCGC
>NZ_VCKW01000129.1 GCF_005889715.1 Actinomadura soli | reverse complement strand
AGGGTGGGCTGGCTGGTGACGCCCAGGGTGTCTTCGACGAGGGTGACGAAGACGTCGGCGTCGTGCAGGAGTTCCTCGGCCTCGCGCGGGGTGACGGCGCGGGGCAGCCCGGCCTCGGCGGCGGCGCGCTTGTCGGCGCCGGCGGCGAAGAAGGCGGCCCATTCGCGCAGGGCCGGCTCGGCCTCCGGGAGCAAGACCCAGACGCTGCGCGGACGGCCGCGGCGGTGGGTCTCCAGGGGTTCCCTGGACGCAAGGACGGCGGCGGCCGCGCGCAGTGCGGCCAGGTGGGCGCACACGTAGCGGACGGCGGGCGAGGTGGCCTCGGCCGCCTCCGCCAGGCCCATGCGGGCGGCGTGGAGCTGGCCGGCGGCCGTGTGCGCCGGGCGGGGTGCGGGCATCGGACGGCGGCGCGGGCTCGGCGGCGGGACGGACTGGGCGGCGGCGTGGATCCCGCGTGCGGTCATCGTTCCGGACATGGTCTGCCTCCTTCCGGGCTCGGGCCGGCCGGGCGGAGAGCTTCCCCTCACTCCGCCCGGCCGTCCGTCCCGCCGGAGCTGCGCTGCCGGCGGGGACGTCGCCCTGGCACGGGCCGCGAGTCCCGCACCACGTCGAACATAAGTTCGACGCACAACCCAGTAAACCGCCCTGACGCCGATTCGTCAACGTGTTCGAATGGGTGTCGTATCCCGCAGGTCAGCGGGCTTGACGGCAGGGGAACAGCGGGTTGCGGCGGCGCTCAGCCGGGCCGTCTGACGTGCACGGGGACGCCCGTCCCGAGGAGGCCCGGGAAGTACTCGGCGATGTGCATCGGCAGCCGGACGCAGCCGTGCGAGGCGGGGTACCTGGGCACGTCCAGGGCGCCGTGGAAGGCGATGCCGCCGTTGAAGTAGATGGGGTTGTAGAGGCGGCCCAGGGGCGAGATCTCCCAGCCCGAGGCGCGCCGTCCGGTACGGAAGTCGCCCGTGCCCGTGCTGGCGTAGCGGCAGCGGGGGACCTTGGCGCCGCGGTCCTTGGCGCAGTAGTACTCGCCGGAGCCCGACGAGATGTGCGTGATGAGACGCGGCTGCCCGTCCTTGTAAAGCACGAGGTACTGGCGCTTCAGGTCGACGTCGACGCGGTCCTTCTCGCGCTTCTTGGCCATCGGGCGCGGTTGCGAGGGGTCGGCCAGGGCCTGCCGGAACGACTTGTCGAGCGTGCCCTTCTGCTTCATGCCGTTGACGGCCTGGAACGCCCACACGGCCAGCTGGGTGGACGTCCCGTACTTCCCGTCGACCTTGCCCGGGTCGTAGTTCAGTTCCTTGAGGCGGCGCTGGAGCGCCTTGACGTCCTCGCCCTTCGCCCCCGGCTTCAGCTTGCGCTGCGTGGGCGTGGGCGTGGGCGTCGGCGTGGAGGGCGGCGCCGGCGTCGTCGGTTTGGCGACCGGCGTCGTCGGCGGGCCCGCCGCCTGGTCCGTCCCGTTGCAGCCCGTCAGGAAAACGGCCGCGGTCAGCAAAACCACGCTCGTGCGCACGTCGATCGGTCTCCCTCGCATGAGCTGAACCTTAAAGTGCTACCCATGCATCCGAATACCGAAATCGTGGCAAAGGCGCTGCTCGAACGGGGCGCGGCGGGGGACATCGTGGAGCTGCCCGCCTCCGCGCCGACGGCGCAGGCGGCGGCCGAGCAGCTGGGCTGCGAGCTGGGCGCGATCGCCAACAGCCTGCTGTTCGACGCGGACGGGACGCCGCTGCTGGTGATGACGAGCGGCGCGCACCGGGTCGACACGGTGAAGATCGCGGCGCTGGTGGGGGCGGCGAAGGTGCGGCGGGCGACGCCGGAGTTCGTCCGGGAGGCGACCGGGCAGCCGATCGGCGGGGTGGCGCCGCTGGGGCATCCGGCGCCGATCCGTACGCTCGTCGACGTCTGGCTGGACAAGTACGACCAGGTCTGGGCGGCGGGCGGGCATCCGCACACCGTGTTCCCCACGTCGTACGAGGAACTGCTGAGGATCACCGGGGGCACCCCCGCGGAGGTGGAGTGACATGGAGCTGTGGCACAACCCGCGCTGCTCGAAGAGCCGCGCCGCGAAGGCCGCGCTGGACGAGGCGGGCGTGGAGTACACCGAGCGCCGTTACCTGGACGAGCCGCCCACGGCCGATGAACTCGACGCTGTGCTGAAGCGGATCGGCGCGGAGCCGTGGGACGTGGCGCGCCTCAACGAGCCGGTCGCGAAGGAGCTGGGGCTGCGGAACCTGGAGCACGACCGGTCCCGCTGGATCGAGATCATGGTGGCGAACCCGGTGCTGATCCAGCGGCCGATCGTCCTGACCGGCGAGACCGCCGTGGTGGCGCGGGACGACGCGTCCGTGCGCAAGGCCCTCGACGGCCGGTGAGGCGGTGGCGTGTGCGCCCCGGAGGCCGCGGGACGGCTGTGATCAGCTTTCGTCCTGCGTCGGGGCACCGCCCGGTCTACTCTCTGTCAGGTGAGGGACCCGAAGCTGCGCGAGATCGACGAGCGCGCGTTCCTGCGCAGGCTCAGCCCCATGCTGGACGTCTACGCGGCCACCATGGAACCGCCGAACGAGCAGCTTCCCGGCCGCCACACCATCATGGAACGGCACGCGTCGTACCCGGGGTTCCGGGCGTTCGTGGTCGAGCGGCGCGGGGCGCTGCCCGTCCTGACGGGGCCGGTGCAGGGGTTCGCCTACGGGTTCCACGGGGCGCGCGGGCAGTGGTGGCATGACGTCGTCGCCCAGGCGCTCACCGACCGGGAGGGGCCGGAGCACGCGGAGGCGTGGCTTGAGGACACGTTCGAGATCGCGGAGCTGCACGTCCACCCGGAGGCGCAGGGCAGGGGCCTCGGCCGGGCGCTGCTGAACGCGCTGTGCGAGGGCAGGCCGGAACGGACCGTCGTGCTGTCGACGCTGGACAGGCGACCGGATACTCCGGCCCGCACGCTCTACCGTTCCGTCGGCATGGTCGATCTGCTGACGGACTTCGAGTTCCCCGGGGGCGGCCCCCGCTACGCGGTCATGGGCGGGACCCTGCCGCCGGCCCCGTACCCGCCGGCCCCTTCGAGCGGCGCGAGCAGCCCGTAGACCTCGCGCGTCGCCGTGGACTTGTTGAACGTGATGAAGTGGATGCCGGGCGCGTCCTGGTCGAGCAGCTCCTGGCACAGCTCGGCGGCGTGCTCGATGCCGAGGCGGCGGACGGCCTCCGGGTCGTCGGCGACGGCGTCGAACCGGGCCTTGACCTCGGGCGGGAACGGCGCGCCCGACAGCTGCTCGGACCGCTCGATCGTGCTGATCTGCGTGACCGGCATGATGCCGGGCAGGATCGGCACGTCGCAGCCGGCGGCGGCGACGCGGTCGCGGAGCCGGAAGTAGTCCTCGGCGCGGAAGAACATCTGCGTGATCGCGTAGTCGGCGCCGGCGCGGCACTTCTCGACGAAGTAGCGGGTGTCGCTCTCGATGTCGGGCGAGCGGGGGTGCTTGTAGGGGAACGCGGCGACACCGACGCTGAAGTCGCCGTAGGAGCGGATCATCCGGACGAGGTCGGCGGCGTACTCGACGCCCTCGGGGTGCTTGACCCACTCCCCCATCGGGTCGCCGGGCGGGTCGCCGCGCACGGCGAGGATGTTGCGGACGCCGACGGAGGCGAACCGGCCGATCAGCCGGCGCAGCTCGGCCTGGGAGTGGTTCACGGCGGTGAAGTGCGCGACGGGCGTGAGCGTGGTGTCGGTGGCGATCCGCTCGACGATGTCGACGGTCTTGTCGCGGGTGCCGCCGCCCGCGCCGTAGGTCACGGACACGAACGTCGGGTGCAGCGGCTCCAGCTCGCGGATGGTGCGCCACAGGTTCCGCGCGCCCTTGTCGGTCTTGGGCGGGAAGAACTCGAAGGAGAAGGATCTGGCGCCGGAGGCCAGCAGCTCTCGCACGGCGGGAGGACGGTCTGGGCGCAGGCGTGGCATCCCCCAAGCCTACAGAAGCCACCGGGACACGCCGGGGGCCGCCGATCCGCGTGATGCTCCACACAACGCACGGCCGTTATGTCCGCATTTCCGAGGATCTATGAACCTCTCACGTTTCCGGCGGACGGTTGAAACCACCCAGCTGGATACGATCTCGGCATGTCGACCAGCCTGATCCGCAAGGAGGTCGACGAGGCGCTCCTGGCCTTCGTCGACCGGCAGCGCCCCGCCCTGCTGACCATCAGCGACGACCTCGCGCCGCTGCTGTCCGCCCTGGGGGCGCTGCTCGGCGGGGGCAAGCGGCTCCGCCCGGCGTTCTGCTACTGGGGGTGGCGCGCCGCGGGCGGCGAGGACGGCCAGGCCATCGTGCGGGCGGCGGCGTCCCTGGAGCTGCTGCAGGCGAGCGCGCTGATCCACGACGACGTGATGGACTCCAGCGACACGCGGCGCGGGCAGCCGTCCGTCCACCGCAGGTTCGAGGCGCTGCACGGGGCGCAGGCGTGGCCGGGCGACGCGGAGGCGTACGGCGCGGGCGCGGCGATCCTGCTCGGCGACCTGTGCCTGGCCTGGTCGAGCGAGATGTTCGAGACCTGCGGGCTGGACGGCGACCGCAGGCGGCGCGGCCGGGACGTCTACGACCTGATGCGCACCGAGGTCATGTGCGGCCAGTACCTCGACATGCTGGAGGGCACGCGGGGCGAGGCGTCCGTCGCGACGGCGCTGCGCGTCGTGGAGTACAAGAGCGCCAAGTACACGATCGAGCGCCCGCTGCACCTGGGCGCGGCGCTCGCCGGGGCCGGCCCGGACGTGATCGCCGCCCTCAGCGGCTACGGCCTGCCGCTCGGCATCGCCTTCCAGCTCCGCGACGACGTCCTCGGCGTGTTCGGCGACCCGGGCGAGACCGGCAAGCCCGCGGGCGACGACCTGCGCGAGGGCAAGCGGACCGTGCTGATCGCCCTCACCGCCGAGCGCGCCTCCGCGGCCCAGGCGGCGGCGCTGCGGCGGCGCCTCGGCGACCCCGGCCTCGACCGTCCCGGCGTGGACGAGGTGCGCGCGATCATCGAGGAGACCGGCGGGCTCGCCGCCTGCGAGGCCATGATCGAGCGCTACCTCGGCGAGGCGGAGCGGGCCCTGCGCTCCGCGCCGATCACCGCCGAGGCCCGCCACGCCCTCTCCGGGCTCGCGGTCGCGGCCACCACGCGCAGCATGTAGGCGCCGCGCATCAGGTGGGCGCCGCCGGGGCGGGGTGAGGGCCGCGGGGCAGGTGGGCGGCGTCGGCACGTTCCAGTCCGGGACGCCGAAGATCGCGGTTCCCCTGCCGCGCCGCCCGGCGACACGGTACAAATGAGGAGATCTTCGTCCGTCCCCGCCGAGTCGGAGTCCCCCACAGTGCCGCACGACACCTCCCGCGGGAGGACGAACCCCCATCCCGCGCGCAGCGCCGCCGCCCGTCCGGGGCGGTCCGGCCAGGCCCACGCGGGCACGCCGGGCCGTCCGGCCAAGGAGCGCCCGGCCCCGGCCCGGCCGGCGCAGGCCCGTTCCGGCCCCGACCGCGAGGCCGGTACCAGTGCGAACCCCGATCGTCAGAACGACCCGGACCGCCGGAGCCCGGACGGCCGGAGCGGTGCCGCCCCGGCCGCGCGGGCGGGGCGCGGCAAGCGGCCCGGAACGCCGCTCGGCCCGGACGACCCCCGCGGCCTCGGCGGCTACACGCTGCTCGGACGGCTCGGCGAAGGCGGCCAGGGCATCGTCTACCTCGGCCGGGACGGCGACGGCGGGCTCGTCACGGTCAAGCTGCTGCGCGGCGGCGTGGCCGCCGGGCAGCGGGCGCGCGGCCGCTTCGTCAAGGAGGCGGAGGCGGCCCTGCGGGTGTCGGGACGGCACACGGCCCGCGTCCTGGACGCCGACATGACCGGCGACCGCCCGTACATCGTCAGCGAGTTCGTCGAGGGCCCGGCGCTCCAGCACGTCGTCGAGGACCGCGGCCCGCTGCCTCCGCCCAAGCTCCGCAAGCTCGGGCTGCGGACGGCGGCGGCGCTCGCCGCGATCCACCGCGCCGGGATCGTGCACCGGGACTTCAAGCCCGGCAACGTGCTGCTCGGCCCGGACGGCGCCAAGGTCATCGACTTCGGCATCGCCCGGATCGCCGACGCCGCCCCGGTGACGACCGGCCCGGTCGGCACCCCCGCCTACATGGCGCCGGAGCAGATCGAAGACGAGCCGGTCGGGACGCCCGCCGACGTGTTCGCGTGGGGCGCCACCATGGTGTTCGCCGCGACGGGGCGCCCGCCGTTCGGCACCGGGCCGAGCGCGGCCGTGATGCGGCGGGTGACGTCCCGCAGCCCCGACCTCGGCGAGCTGGACGGGCCGCTGCGCGATCTCGCGGCCCGCTGTCTCGACAAGAACCCGGCCGCCCGGCCGACCGCGTCGCAAATCGTCCGGGCGCTCCGCGAAGGGCAGGGACCGATGCCGAAACCGCGGCCGACGCGGATCCCGCGCTACAGGTGGCGGATGATGGTCGCGCTCGCGGCCGTCGTCGTCTCCGGCTTCGTCCTGGGCATGCTCTTCTGAGCGGGCATGCCCCGCTGGAAGGGGCGGGCCTTCCGGCTCACCAGTGCGGCGGACGGTCCTCGAGGAGGCGGGAGTCGTCGGCGTCGCCGCGCCACTCGCCCCAGCCGGTGTCGGTGTCGTCGGACGTCTGGTCCGGCAGGATCTCCAGGTCCTCGTCAAGCTCGACCGGCCGGTCGTCGTCGGGTCCCAGGCTCATGATCCCCATTGTGGGCGATCGCGCCCCGGCCCGCACTGTGATCCAGGTCAAACCCCGACAAGATCAAAGGCGCGGGGTCAGGCGGCGAGGCGGCGGGCGAACTCCGCCGCGGCGGCGCCCGGATCGTCCGCCTCGGTGATCGCCCGGACGACCACGACGCGGCGCGCCCCCGCGGCGAGGACGTCGCCGAGATTGCCGAGGTCGATCCCGCCGATCGCGAACCACGGGCGCGCCGTGCGCCGCGCCGCGACGTACTCCAGCAGCTCCGGCCCGGGCGCGGGACGGCCCGGCTTGGTCGGCGTCGGCCACACCGGGCCGGCGCAGAAGTAGTCGACGCCCGGCTCGGTCACGGCCGCCGTCGCCTGCTCGGCCGAGTGCGTGGACCGGCCGATCAGCATGTCGCCGCCGACGATCTCGCGGGCGGCGTCCACGGGCAGGTCGTCCTGCCCGAGGTGCAGCACGTCGGCGCCGGCGGCGTGCGCCACGTCCGCGCGGTCGTTGACGGCGAGCAGCGCGCCGTGCCGCTCGCACGCCGCCCGGAAGATCTCCAGGTAGGCCAGCTCCTGCCGGGCCTCCAGGCCCTTCTGGCGGAGCTGGACGAGGTCGACGCCGCCGGCGAGGGCGGCGTCCAGGAAGTCCGGCAGGTCCCCTTGCCGCTCCCTCGCGTCGGTGCAGAGGTAGAGGCGGGCGCGGCCGAGCCGGGCGCGCAGCGCGACGGCGCGTTCGGTGGGGAGATGCCTGGACACGGCTGGGAGACGTCCTTCCGGAAAGGGTGCGCGGGGCCGCGCGGCGGTTCCGTCCCACCGTGCGACCCCGCGATCGTGTCAGAGGTTCAGAGTTTCGATGCCGCCGGACGGCTCAGAACGCGAGGGCCTGGGCGCGGCGGCGGACCTCGGTCCCCCGGTTCTCGGTGAGCGCGTCCACCGGCGTGCCCGGCAGCGTGTCATCGGCGGTGAACAGCCAGCGGACGGTCTCCACGTCGTCGAACCCGGCGTCCGACAGGAGCGTCAGCGTGCCGGGCAGTCCCTTGATGACCTGGCCGTCCTTGATGAACGCGGCGGGCACCATGGGCTCGCCCTCCCGGCGCACGGCCAGGAGCCGGTGCTCGCTGATGAGCTGCTTGATCCGGTTGGGCTTGATCCCGAGTCGTTCGGCCGTCTCCCTGAGGGAGAGCCACTCACCCGCGAGGGCGTCCGTTCGGGGGTCCAGTGCGCTGTCAACGGTTGCGTGCATCTGCGTCACGCCCCCTTGCTACCACGCCTTCGGAACCCTCAAACCCCCTGCACAGCCGTTACATGCCCACGGCGATCGCTATCCGCGAACGGCCTGGCGGACGGGCACGTCCGGGTCCGCGAGGGCCTCCGCGTCCACGGGCGTTCCCGCCGCGATGACGCGCCGCGCCTGCACCAGATCGCGGGGCCGGTCGACGGCGAGGACCGCGTCGAGCCGGTCCCCGGTCAGCCACACGGCCGTCCACTTCCGGCCGGACGGGTCACCCCGGCGGACGATCCGCTCGGACGCCGCGTGGCTGCCCGCGTACTGCACCATCCGCCCGAACTGCTCGGACCAGAAGTACGGGACGGCGTCGTACACCGCGTCCTGGCCGAGGAGTGTCGCGGCGGCGACGTCGGGGGCGTTGAGTGCGGTGTCCCAGTGCTCGACGAGGAGCCGCCGCCCGTACCGCGCCGACCACCAGGCGGCGCAGTCGCCGGCGGCGACGATGTCCGGACGGGCCGAGCCGGGCTCCTCCTCGCCCAGGTACGCGCGGAACGAGCCGTCGGTGACCACGCCGCGCTCCAGCAGCAGCCCGGAGCCGTCCAGCCAGGACAGGTCCGGCCGGACGCCGATGCCGGCGACGACCACGTCCGCGTCGATCCGGGCGCCACCGGCGAGGACGAGACCGCCGTCCCGCACCTCGGCGACCTTGACGCCGGTGCGCAGCCCGACGCCCGCCTCCGCGTACCAGGGCGCGGTGAGGGCGCCGACCTCGGGGCCGAGCGCGCCGGCGAGCGGGGTGTCCGCGGCCTCCACGACGGTCACGGCGCAGCCCTTCTTCGCGGCGGCGGTCGCGACCTCGGCGCCGATCCAGCCCGCCCCGACGATGACGATCCGGGCACCTTCCGTAAGCCGGGACCGCAGGTCACGGCTGTCCTCGATGGTGCGCAGGACGTGCTGGGGCCCGTCTCCCGGCAGCGTGATCGGGACGGCCCCGGTCGCGATGACCAGCCCGTCGAACGGCAGGTCGCCCGCCGTGGACGCGACGGTCCCGCCGCGCGCGTCCAGGCGCAGGCCGGTGGCGCGCTCGCCGAGGAGGAGGTCGCAGCGCAGCGCGTCCCAGTCGGCGTCGACCGTCGTGTCGTCGGACTCGCCCGCGAGGACGGCCTTCGACAGCGGCGGCCGGTCATAGGGCCGGTGCCGCTCGGCCGAGACGAGGGTCAGCGCGCCCTCGTACCCCCGGCCCCTCAGCGACTCCACGGCGCGCACGCCCGCCAGCCCGCCACCCACGACGACGACCCTCTCCATGAGAATCACCCTAACGAGCGCCCTCCGCCCACTGGACGCCTGTCCGGACGGCTGCGCACACCACGAGGGACGTAAGGTGGGGAGCGGGTAAAACAGCACAAAGCGCGGGAGTCCGGTGCGACCGGGCTGAGAGGGCGGCTGGAACGGGCCGCCGACCGCCACGACCTGATCCGGATCATGCCGGCGAAGGGAGCGCGCATGGAGATCGTGATCATCGGCGCCGGGGTCATCGGCCTCGCCACCGCCTGGCGGGCCGCCGCCGGCGGCGCCGCCGTCACCCTGGTCGACCCCGAGCCCGCGAGCGGCGCGACGGCGGTCGCCGCGGGGATGCTCACCCCGGTCAGCGAGCTGACCTACGGCGAGGAGCCGCTGCTGCGGCTGGGCCTCGCGTCCCGCGACCGGTATGGCGCGTTCGTCGCCGAGCTGGAGGAGCTGACCGGCCTGGAGACGGGCTACCGCACCGACGGGATCATCGAGGTCGCCTTCGACGCCGACGACCTGAAGTACCTGGACGACCTGCGCCGCTTCCAGGAGACCCTCGGCATCCCGGTCGAGGCGCTGACCGGCCGGGAGTGCCGCCGCCTCGAGCCCATGCTCGCCCCCGGCGTGCGCGGCGGCCTGCTCGCCCCCGAGGACGGCTCGATCGACCCCCGCCGGCTGGCCCCGGCGCTGCTCGCCGCGGGCGAGAAGCTCGGCGTCCGCCTGGTCCGGCGGCGGGCGGCGGAGGTCGTCGTCGAGCGCGGCACGGCCGCCGGCGTACGCCTGGACGACGGCACGACGCTCCCCGCCGACCGCGTCCTGCTGGCCGCGGGCCCCTGGTCGGGCGATATCGGCGGCCTGCCTCCCGGGACCGTTCCGCCCGTCCGTCCCGTCAAGGGGCAGGTGATCCGGCTCCGCACCCGGACGCCGTTCATCGGCCGGTCCACGCGCGGGATGGTGAAGGGCTCGTCGGTGTACCTGGTGCCGCGCCTGGACGGCGAGATCGTCGTCGGCGCCACCCAGGAGGAGCTGGGCTTCGACACGCGCGTCACGGCCGGCGGCCTGTGGGAGCTGCTGCGCGACGCCCGCGAGCTGCTGCCCGGCGTCACCGAGCTGGAGTTCGCCGAGGTGTCGGCGGGCCTGCGCCCGGGGTCGCCCGACAACGCGCCGGTGATGGGCCCGTCGGCCCTGCCCGGCCTCGTCATCGGCACCGGGCATTTCCGCAACGGCATCCTGCTCGCCCCGGTCTCCGCCGACATCCTGTCCGCGATGCTGCTGGACGGCCCCGTCCCCGGCGTCGCCGGACCGTTCGCGCCCGGCCGGTTCTCCCCCGAGGTGCACTCATGAAGGTGATCGTCAACGGTGAGCCGCGCGAGCTGCCGGACGGCGCGAGCGTGGCCGAGGCGGTCGCGTCGGTGACCGAGGCCGCGTCCGGCGTGGCGGCGGCGGTGAACGACGAGGTCGTCCGGCGCTCGGCATGGGCGGCGACGACGCTGCGCGACGCCGACCGCCTGGAGGTTTTGACCGCCGTGCAGGGAGGCTGACCGGCGTATGGAACGGAGCGCCAGCGGAGTGGAATACGCCGGTCAGCCCCCTGCCGGGGGGTGTGGGGGGTCGTCCCCCCACAATGACACCGTGCAGGGAGGCTAGACGTGACGGACATGCTGGTCATCGCGGGCGAGGAGCTGGGCTCCCGGCTGATCATGGGGACCGGGGGCGCGCCGAGCATGCACGTCCTGCGCGAGGCGCTGACCGCGTCCGGGACGGAGCTGACCACGGTCGCGATGCGGCGCGTGGACCCGTCCGCCCGCGGCTCGGTGCTGGACGTCCTGGGCGACTGCGGCATCCGGGTGCTGCCGAACACCGCGGGCTGCTTCACCGCGGGCGAGGCCGTCCTCACCGCGAAGCTGGCCCGTGAGGCGCTCGGCACGACCTGGGTCAAGCTCGAAGTGATCGCGGACGAGCACACGCTGCTGCCCGACCCGATCGAGCTGGTCGACGCCGCCGAGCAGCTCGTCGACGACGGGTTCGTCGTCCTGCCGTACACCAACGACGACCCGGTCCTGGCGCGGCGGCTGGAGCAGATCGGGTGCGCGGCCGTGATGCCGCTCGGCTCCCCGATCGGGTCGGGCCTCGGGATCCGCAACCCGCACAACATCGAGCTGATCGTCGAGCGGGCAAGCGTCCCGGTCATCCTGGACGCGGGGCTCGGCACCGCGTCCGACGCGGCGCTGGCGATGGAGCTGGGCTGCGACGCGGTGCTGCTGGCGACCGCCGTGACCCGCGCCCAGCACCCGGCGCGGATGGCCGCCGCGATGCGGCACGCGGTGGAGGCCGGGCGGCTGGCCCGGCTGGCCGGACGCATCCCGAAGCGCCGCTACGCGCAGGCGTCCTCACCCTTCGAGGGCCTCGCAACCTCGTAGGAACACTAAACATCCACCTGTAGAAATATTCGCTGGACCTGAAATGTCAGCGCCACCAGACTGAGGGCGTCCACCCGGGCGGGTGCGCTGCAACCCTGCGCGTCGCTTCGGTGTTCACCGAAACGTCCCATACCTAAGGTGTCTGACATGCAGCAGGAAAGCGGTGCGGGCGTCGACAGACTCGCCGTGGCGGCCGCCACGGTGACGGTGGTGCTCTGGGCATCCGCCTTCGTCGCGATCCGCAGCGCCGGCGACGACTACAGCCCCGGCGCCCTCGCCCTCGGCCGCCTCCTGTCGGGGACGGTCGTGCTCGGCGCGCTGTGGCTCGTCCGGCGCGAGGGGCTCCCGCCGAAGGCCGCATGGCCGGGCATCGTCACCGCGGGCGTCCTGTGGTTCGGCGCGTACATGGTCGCCCTGAACTGGGGCGAGCAGCTCGTGGACGCCGGCACGGCCGCCCTCGTCGTCAACATCGGGCCGATCCTCATCGCGCTCCTGGGCGGCTGGCTGCTGAAGGAGGGCCTCCCGCCCCGCCTGCTGGCCGGGATGGCCGTGTCGTTCGGGGGCGCGGCCGTCGTCGGGCTGTCGATGTCCGGCGAGGGCCGCTCGTCCGTCGGCGGGGTGCTGCTCTGCCTGGTCGCCGCCGTCACCTACGCGGCGGGGGTCGTCAGCCAGAAGCCCGCGCTGCGGCACGCCTCGGCGCTGCAGTTCACCACGTTCGCCTGCGCGATCGGCACGCTCGCCTGCCTGCCGTTCTCCGGCCGGCTCGTCTCCGAGGCCGCCGACGCCCCCGCCGGCGCCACCCTGAACATGGTCTACCTGGGCGTCTTCCCCACCGCCATCGCCTTCACCACCTGGGGATACGCTCTCGCCCGGACGTCGGCGGGAAAGATGGGCGCCACCACCTACGCCGCGCCCGCCCTCGTCGTGTTCATGTCGTGGCTGTTCCTCGGCGAGGTCCCCGGCCTGATCACGCTCGCCGGCGGCCTGCTCTGCCTCACCGGAGTGGCCGTCGCCCGCCGCACGAGGCCGCTGCGCCGCCCCGCGCCCACACCCCCGGAGCCCACGGCCGTCCCGGCCGGGTCACCCTCCGGGCTCATCGATGCTCATACTCACGACTGATGAGAACCTCGCCGATCCGGCCGTAAAATCGCAGCGATGGACACGACGGTTGCCGATCCTCTCGTCGGGCGGGTGCTCGACGGGCGCTACCGCATTGAGTCCCGCATCGCCCGCGGCGGCATGGCCACGGTCTACCTCGCGCGCGACATCAGGCTCGACCGCATCGTCGCGATCAAGGTGATGCACGCCGGACTCGCCTCCGACGAGGACTTCGTCGCCCGCTTCATCGGCGAGGCCAAGGCCGCGGCGGCGCTGTCGCACCCGAACGTCGTCGCCGTCTACGACCAGCGCACCGACGGCGAGCACGTCTTCCTCGTCATGGAGTACGTCGCCGGGCACACGCTCCGCGACGCGCTCACCACGCTCGGGCGGCTCGGCCCCCGCGCCGCTCTGGAGATCATGCAGCCGGTGCTCGCGGCGCTCGGCGCGGCGCACCGGGCCGGTCTCGTGCACCGCGACGTCAAGCCCGAGAACGTCCTGATCACCGAGGACGGCCAGGTCAAGGTCGCCGACTTCGGCCTCGCCCGGGCCGAGACCGCGAGCAAGCTGACCAAGACCGGCGTGATCATCGGGACGGTCGGCTACCTGGCGCCCGAGCAGGTGGTGTCCGGCGACGCCGACGTCCGCTCGGACGTGTACGCCGCCGGCGTGATGCTGTTCGAGCTGCTCACCGGCCGCCTCCCCCACCTGGCCGACACGCCGCTGGCCGTCGCCTACAAGCACGTGAACGAGACGGTGCCGCCGCCGTCCGGCACCGTCCCCGGCATCCCGGTCCGCGTCGACGAACTGGTCACCGACGCGACGAGCCACGACCCGCAGCGCCGCCCGCGGGACGCGAACCAGTACCTCGCCGAGGTCGCCGAGGTGTTCGGCGGCCTCCCCCGCGACCTCGACCGCCGCCTCGAGGAGGCGAACGCCACCGCCGTGCTGGAGGCCCCGCCCTCGCACGGCCGCACCGCCGTCCTCGACGCGACCACGCTCCCACCCGCCTACGCGCCCGAGCGGACCAGGGCCGACCGGGCCATCGGCGCGCTGACCGGCCGGTACGTCCTCATCGCCATCGGCGCCGTCGCGGCGATCATCCTCGGCTGGGCGGTCTGGTACCAGACGTCGGGGCAGTACGAGCACGTCCCGTCGTCCATCATCGGGATGAAGGTCGCCGACGCCCGCGACCGCCTGGAGAGCGCCGGCCTGGACGTGCAGACGGCGAAGGCCGTCTACGACGACCGGGTCCACAAGGGCGGCGTCGCCAAGTCCGACCCGCCCGCGGGCGCCCGCGTCGCCAAGGGCGAGACCGTCACGCTGACACCCTCCCGTGGCATCACGCCCAAGGAGGTGCCCGACGTCGAAGGCAAGTCCCTAGAGGAAGCCAAACAAACCCTCAAGGACGAGGGCTTCACCGTCGGCCGGACGAGCTTCACCCCATCACAAACCGTCGCCAAGGACAGGGTCGTCGGCACGAGCCCAGGGGCGGGCGAGCGGCAGTCCCCCGACGAGCCGGTCAGCGTCATCGTCTCCACCGGCATGTCGATGCCGAACCTGGTCGGCCAGAACGGCGACGCCGCCGCGAACCAGCTCCGCTCCATGGGCCTGGACGTCAAGGTCGAGAAGAAGAAGGTCGACGGCAAGCAGCCGGACACGGTGATCGAGCAGAACCCGTCCGAGGGCACCGGCGTGTCCCGGGGCGACGAGGTCACGCTCGTCGTCAACAAGCGCGATTGCCTCGTCGACACGGGCCCGATCCAGATCGGCTGCGAGGACGGCGAGAACGGCGAGAACATCCCCGTCCCGAACCTGACCGGAAGCACCGTGGACGACGCCAAGAAAGCCCTGGAAGACTCCGGTTTCAAGGTCAACGTGACGGGCTTCGGCGGCAACACCGTCCGCTTCCAGTCCCCGGACAGCGGGGAGGCCCGCCGCGGCTCGACCGTGACCATCGTCCGGGGCCCCTGACCGGCTAGGCTGAACCCGCAATGACATCTCGCAATCCCGTCGGGGCGCACGTCCCCGTGGCCGGTGGCCTGGCCACCGGCGGTCTGAAGTACGCCGCCGAGATCGGCGCCGAGGCCGTGCAGGTCTTCGTGGCCAACCCGCGCGGCTGGGCCCTCCCCGAAGGCAAGCCCGCCGAGGACGAGAAGCTCCGCGCCGCCGGCATCCCCGTCTACATCCACACCCCGTACCTGGTGAACTTCGGCTCCCCCAGCCAGGAGACGCTGGCCAAGTCGATCGCGACCGTCCGCCACTCCCTCACCCGAGGCCGCGCCATCGGCGCCCTCGGCGTAGTGGTCCACACCGGCTCCGCCGTCACCCAGACCTACGACGGGGCCATGGCCCAGGTCCGCGACCACGTCCTCCCCCTCCTGGACGAGATCCCCGAAGACGGCCCCGACCTGCTCCTGGAACCCATGGCAGGCCAGAACCACATGCTCTGCGCCAAGGTCCAGGACCTGGGCCCCTTCTTCGACCGCCTGGAGAACCACCCGAAGCTGGGCGTCTGCTTCGACACCTGCCACGCCTTCGCCGCGGGCCACGACCTGGCGGCCCCGGGCGGCGTGAAGGACACCATCGACGCCCTGATAGACACGGTCGGCGAGGGCCGCCTAAAACTGGTCCACGCCAACGACTCGAAAGACCCCTGCGCCTCCGGCCGGGACCGCCACGAGAACATCGGCGCGGGCCAAATCGGCGAACCCCCGTTCGCCGACCTCTTCCGCCACCCCGCCGTGGCCGGAATCCCTTTCCTGATCGAAACCCCAGGCCGCGCCCCCGCCCCCCACGCAAAAGACATCGAAACCCTAAAACGCCTACGCGACACCTAGAGCCGGGAGCGCGAGAGTCACCCGCCAGGTGAGGGGTAGCCGCAACATACGCACGAACCGGCACCCACTAATGCGCGGACCCAAGCCACCACAGCAACCCGCAACGGCCTCACCGCCTGCGATCGCGACCGAAGGCAGGGTTCGAGCCTGCGAGAAACCTGATCGCGCAGCGAGCCACCAGGCGAGACGAAGCGATGCAGCGATCGCGCGCGTTTTTCGACGATGGAGGGCCCCAGGGCCCGAAGGAGGAGAAAAAAGCAAAAAACACGACTCGGGCGCCGCTGAACAACCCCCCGACTGTTCAACGACGCCCGAGCCACAGGCCACCGGATCCCACCCCCCCGGTACGGGATCCAGCGACGCACGATCCGGCGTTCGAGCCGGATCTCCAGATTTGCTTTTGTGGGAGGTTTCGCGGCGGTGTGCGGCGTGGTGCCGTGTCACGGCCGCCCGCCCCTCCGGGACGGTGTGGCGTTCGGTGCCACTGAGAACTCTAGGGGTGTGATGCCACAGTTGCGGTCCAGGAAAACCCAGGTCTCGGTAAACGGTACGTAGTCATAGATATGCGTTGAGTAGTCAGACGATGAGCGGGCGGTCAGGCTGGACGAGCGGTGTTTGGGAACGGTCCACTAGGTATGGGGCCGCGACGGTCGATGGATCGCGGGCGTTCAGCGGACGGGCGTCCCCTCGGGCAGGTGCAGTTTCATGAGCGCGCGGTCGGCGCGGCGCGGGACGCGGCGGCGGGTCAGCAGCGAGACGACGATCATGACGGCGAAGGCGGCGGGCGCGACGACCGCGGCGGGCTGGGCGAGGACGTCCTGGGGCCAGCCCGCCGAGGGGCCGGAGAACAGGCGGGCGAGTCCCGCGGCGACGGCGAACCCGCCGCCCGCGAGGAGCCCGGCGGCGGCGCCGGCCGCGGTCAGGCCGCGCCACCAGATGCCGAGGACGAGCAGCGGGCACAGGGAGCACGCCGACACGCAGAGCGCCATCGTGACCAGGCCGACCGCGCCCTGCGGGCCGATTCTCGGCAGGACGGCGAGCGGCGCGGCCAGCGCGAGCACCACGCCGAGGCGGAACGCCGTGACGCCGTTGCGGCGGCGGACGCTCTGGGAGATCGTCCCGGCGAGGGCGACGACGATCCCGCAGGACGTGGAGATGAACGCGGCGAACGCCCCGGCGGTGACGAGGCCGGTGAGGAGCGCGCCGCCGGGTCCGGGGAGCATTCGCTGCGGCAGCATCAGGAGGGTCGCGTCGGTGTCGCCGGTCATGAGCAGTTCGGGGGCGTAGAGGCGTCCTAACGTCCCGTACAGGGCGGGGAACACGGAGAACAGGGCCAGCAGGACGGGCACCAACGCGGCGGTGCGGCGGGCCGCGGCCCCGTCGGCGCTGGTGTAGAAGCGCATCAGGATGTGCGGCAGGCCCATGGTGCCGAGGAGGACGCCGAGCAGCGCCGAGTAGGTGCGGAAGAGGCCGTTCTCTTCGGCGCGTCCGAACGGTGTCGCCCAGGTGGCGCCGTCCTGGACGGGCAGCCGTTCCGCGTGCGGCACCGGCGCGCCGGCCGGGAACCGGATGTCCGTTCCGGCGCCGATGGTGTGCCGGCCGGGTGCGAGGGGCACGCGCTCTCCGTCGCGGACGGCGCCGTCCACCCGTCCCCGGACGGTGACGGTGACGGCGGCGGGCACGGTGACGGCGGCGGCGGTGCGCACCTGCACCCGGGTGGCCCGTTCGAAGTTCGGCGGGGTGGCGCCGACGGGGTCGGGGGCGCCGGCGAGGTTCCAAACGGTCAGCAGGACCATGGCGGGCACGGCCACGGCGACGAGCTTCAACCAGAACTGGACGGCCTGGACTGCGGTGATGCCGCGCATCCCGCCGGAGGCGGCGAGCAGCAGCGCGACCGCGACGACGACGGCCCAGCCCGTCCAGACGGGCGCGCCGGTCAGGACGCGCAGCGTCACCCCGGCGCCCCGGAACTGCGGCAGCAGGTAGAACCAGCCGACGAAGCAGACGCAGCCGGTGACGATCCGCCGCACGCTCCGGGAGCCGAGCCGCCATTCGGCGAAGTCGGGGACGGAGTAGGCGCCGGACCGGCGCAGCGGCGCGGTGACGAACGCCAGGAGCAGGACGTATCCGGCGGTCCCGGCGATGGGGAGCCACAGCATGTCGGCGCCGTAGGCGAGCACCAGCCCGGCGGAGCCGAGGAACGCGGCGGCGGAGATGTACTCGCCGCTGATCGCGGACGCGTTCCACCAGGGGGTGACGCCGCGCGAGGCGACCTGGAAGTCGGCGGCGGCCCGGGCGGAGCGGCGGGAGCGGACGCCCGCCGTCCCGAGCAACGCGACCAGGGCGATCAGCGCCGCCGCGACGGCCAGCGCGGTCACGGACGGCCCACCGGCTCGCGCCGGGGGGTGCGGGCGGCCGTCCCCCGGCCCGGGGCCGGCGCCGTCAGCTCGCGTTCCGCCCGTTCGGCGCGTCTCAGCTGCCGCAGCGCCACGGCGATCCAGACGGGCTGGACGCCGAACA
Source organism: Actinomadura soli (assembly GCF_005889715.1). Taxonomy (GTDB): domain Bacteria; phylum Actinomycetota; class Actinomycetes; order Streptosporangiales; family Streptosporangiaceae; genus Spirillospora; species Spirillospora soli. Next base: position 6,455 of record NZ_VCKW01000129.1, on the reverse strand, counting down.
CGAGGACGGGCCAGAAGAGCGGGACGCCGCGCACACCGGCGTGCGCGACCCCCGGGGCGAGCGCGAGCAGCGCGGGCAGGCCCGCCACCACGGCGATGACGATCGCGCAGGTCCGGAGGGCGATGCCCAGTTGGAGGCGGATCAGGGCGGTCGCCGCGGCAGCGCCGACCGCCATGGAACGGGACGTATCGGGCGGTTCACCCTGGCGGGGATCCGGGACCGGCGAGCCGGTATGAAGTGGATCGGGGTCCGGCTGGTCGGAACCGGAGGGCTCGGCGGCGGGCCGTTCGGCGGGACGGGTTCCGGACGGCGGGTCGGCGTCGTCCCGGATCGTCCGCGCGCGTACGGTCGCCGTACCCGTGACCGCCACCCGGCGTTCACCGTTCATCGCGATCGTCTCCCGTACCGCCGCCGCCGTCGCCGTCCGCGCCGCCCGGGTCCTCCCCGTCCGGGTGGTGGAACCTGCGGACCAGCCGGTCCCGCACCTCGCGGGTGTGGCGGCGGCTGACCTGCAGCAGCTCGTCCCCGATCTGGACGGCGGCACGGCCGCCGTTGAACCGCACCTCGGTGATGTGCGCGGACGCGACCAGGGTGCTGCGGTGGATCCGGATGAACCCGGCCGCCTCCCACCGCTTGGTGAGCGCCGACAGCGGCATGCGGACGAGGTAGCCGCCGTCGGCGGTGTGCAGCCGGACGTAGTCGCCCTGCGCCTCGACATGGGTGACGGCCCGCCGGGAGACGAGCCGGGTCCGGCCGCCGAGCTCGACGGGGATCATCTCGTCCTCGGGGTCGCGCCCCTCCGCGGCGGGGGGCGGCGCCGACCGGTCCACGGCCCCGGCCACGCGGCGCACCGACTCGGCGAGCCGCTCGGGCCGGACGGGCTTCAGCAGGTAGTCGAGCGCGCCGAGCTCGAAGGCGGTGACGGCGCAGTCGTCGTGCGCGGTGACGAACACGACGTGCGGCGGCGCGGTGAAACCGGTGAGCAGGCGGGTGAAGTCGAGCCCGTCGAGCCCGGGCATGCGGATGTCCATGAACACGGCGTCGAGGCGTTCGCCCTCGACGAGCATCCGGCTCAGGTCGCGCAGCGCGGACGAGGCGTCGCCCGCGCAGCTGACCCCGGCGACCCGCGGATCCTTGCGGAGCAGATACGTCAGCTCCTCAAGTGCGGGACGTTCATCGTCGACGGCCAGGACGTGCAGCATGAGGGCGACTTTGCCGCGATTACCGTCTGTCCGCAATCGGTTCCGAAAAGTGAGTGGCGTGTCGCGGCGGGCCGGCTCAGTCCGGAAACACGCCGGGACGGTACTTCGGGACGCGCAGATTGACCTTGGTTCCGGCGCCCAGAGCGGTCTCGACGGTCAGCCCGTACTCGTCCCCGTAGACCTGCCGCAGGCGCTCGTCGACGTTCGCGAGACCGATGCCGGCGTCGCCGCCGGGGCGTCGCGCGCGGGTCGCGACGCTCCCCCATCCGGTCGGTCCGGGCCGGCCCAGCGGCGCGGAGAGGATCTCCTGGAGCCGTTCGGGGTCCATGCCGACGCCGTCGTCCTCGACGCTGATCGCCGCCTCGGCACCCGAGTCCCGCGCGACGATCGAGATGTGGAACGCGCCGCCCGCGCCCTGCATGCCGTGCCGGATCGCGTTCTCGACCAGCGGCTGCAGGGCGAGGAACGGCACCGCGACCGGCAGCACCTCCGGCGCGATGTCGACGCGGAACTGGAGCCGCTCGCCGAACCTGGCCCGTTCCAGCAGCAGGTAGCGGTCGATGGAGCGCAGCTCGTCGGCGAGGGTGGTGAAGTCGCGGGGGTTGCGGAAGGAGTAGCGGGCGAAGTCGGCGAAGTCCAGCAGCAGCGCGCGGGCGCGTTCGGGGTCGGTGCGGACGAACGAGGCGATCGTCGTCAGCGAGTTGTAGACGAAGTGCGGGGAGATCTGGGCGCGCAGGGCCCGCATCTCGGCCTCGGCGAGCCGGATGCGGGCGTTGTCCAGCCCGGCGAGTTCGAGCTGGCCGGTGACCAGCCGGGCCGCCTCGCCGACCGCCCTGACCCGCGCGGCCGACGGGCTGCGCCAGTACACGGTCAGCGTCCCCTCGACGCGTCCCTCGACGGTGAGCGGCGCGACCATCGCCACCTGGACGGGGCACAGCGGGTCGCGGCAGCCCATCAGCTCGGGGGCGATCACGCGCGGCCGGCCGGAGGCCAGCACCGGCAGGGCGTCCCGGACGGCCTCCGCCGCGTGGGCGTCGTGGGCCGCACCGTCCCAGGCCAGCAGCCGGGGCGCGGCCGGGACCCGCTGGTGATCGTCGTCGGGGTGGTCGTCGTCGAGGTCGTCCAGCTCGTCGTCGGACGGGGGCAGCACGGCCACCAGCGCGACCGCCTCGGCGCCCAGCAGCGATCTGAGCCGCCGGGCGGCCTTGCGCGCCGAGTCCTCGGTCAGCCCGGCGCGCAGCGGCGGCGACGCCCGCGTGATCAGGTGCAGGGTCGCGAACGCCGCCTGTTCGGCCGCGTCGGCGGGCGGGCGGCGCGGAAGCCCGCGCGAGCGGCCACGTGCGAGACCGCGGGCGACACCACGCGGAAGGCCCCGCGCAAGGCCGCGCGCGACGCCACGCGGAAGGCCGCGCGGGGGACGGCGTGCGACGCCGGGCGGAAGACCGCGCCATCTGCGCAGCGCCCAGGCTCCCGCTGCGGCGCCGGCGGCACCGGCGGCCGTGGCGCACGCGACGACGTCCACGACGGACGGTAGAACCATGACAACGTACGGTAACGGCTGTCGTCCGCGAGGGTCGGTGTGTTGCCCATTTACGAAGGTCTCGGATGGGCCACGCCACAGGGGGTCATGGCCCGTCCGACAGGTCACAGGGGCGGCGACTCGCCCTCGTCCTCCTGGTAGGAGTACCGCTGTTCCCGCCACGGGTCGGCGACGTTGTGGTAGCCGCGCTCCTCCCAGAAGCCGCGCCGGTCCTTCACCAGGTACTCGACCCCCCGCACCCACTTCACGCTCTTCCACGCGTACAGGTGCGGGACGACGATGCGGATCGGGAAGCCGTGGTCGGGGCTGATGCGCTCGCCGTCGCGGTGGGTGGCGAACATCGTCCCGTCGGCGAGGAAGTCGCTCATCCGGATGTTGGCGCTGTAGCCGTACTCGGCCCAGACCATCACGTGCGTGACGTCCGGCTCGGGCGGCGCCAGCTCCACGATCGCGGAGCCGGAGACGCCCTCCCATTCGTTGTCCGGGATCGTGAACTTGGTCACACAGTGGAAGTCGGCGACCGCCGTGATCCTCGGGAGCGCGTCGAACTCGTCCCAGGTCCAGCGGTACTGCTCCCCCGACGCGGTCGCGCCGAAGACGCGGAAGTCCCAGTCCTTGGGACGGAACTTCGGCACTGGGCCGTAGTGCAGGACGGGCCAGCCCCGGGGGACGTACTGGCCGGGCGGAAGATCGCGCGGCTCCGGTGCGGACTGCTCGGGGTGGGACATGACGCGGCCATCCTGCCATCCGGAGTGAGGTGAGCCATATCCGGGGTCCGCGCGGGGCCCGCCGGGTCCACCACGACGCCGGAGCCGTTAAGCTGGGCCCGTGCGCAACGTCGTGTATTTCTTTTGGTTCGACCAGCCCGGGCGGCTGGTCTGCCAGACGCTGCGCTGACAGACCTCAAGTCGAGAGCCCCGGGCCGCACTGGCCCGGGGCTTTCGTCGTTCCAGGGGTTGCTCGCGGGGTCCACCAGGGATCCCGGGCGGAGGAGAGAGGCAGCACACCAATGGTCGTCGTCATGGCCCCGGAGGCCAACGAAGCGGATATCGACGCCGTCGTCTCACTGGTCGAGACCGCCGGGGGCGAGGCGTTCGTCAGCCGCGGCGTGGAGCGGACCATCGTCGGGCTCGTCGGCGACGTCCAGCAGTTCGGGACGCTGAACCTGCGCGGGATGCGCGGCGTCAGCGACGTGATCCGCATCTCCGCGCCCCACAAGCTGGTCAGCCGCGAGAACCACGCCGAGCGCTCGGTCGTGCGGGTCGGCGGCGTGCCGATCGGCCCGGGCACCATGACGCTGATCGCCGGTCCGTGCGCGGTGGAGACGGCGGAGCAGACCCTCGGCGCCGCGCAGATGGCGCAGGCCGCGGGCGCGACGCTGCTGCGCGGCGGCGCGTTCAAGCCGCGGACGTCCCCGTACGCGTTCCAGGGCCTCGGCGAGGCCGGCCTGCGCATCCTCGCGGACGTGCGGGCGGAGACGGGCATGCCGGTCGTCACCGAGGTGGTGGACGCCGCCGACGTCGAGCTCGTCGCGTCCTACGCCGACATGCTGCAGATCGGCACCCGCAACGCGCAGAACTTCGCGCTGCTGCAGGCGGCGGGCGAGTCCGGCAAGCCGGTCATGCTGAAGCGCGGCATGAGCGGGACGATCGAGGAGTGGCTGATGGCCGCCGAGTACGTCGCGCAGCGCGGCAACCTCGACATCGTGCTGTGCGAGCGCGGCATCCGCACGTTCGAGAAGGCGACCCGCAACACCCTGGACATCTCCGCGGTGCCGGTGGCGCAGCGCCTCTCCCACCTGCCGGTGATCGTGGACCCCTCGCACTCGGGCGGCAGCCGCGACCTCGTGCTGCCGCTGACCCGCGCCGCGATCGCGGTCGGCGCCGACGGCGTGATCATCGACGTGCACCCGCACCCCGAGACCGCGCTGTGCGACGGCCCGCAGGCCCTCGTGGACGGCGACCTGCGCGAGCTGGCCAAGCTCGTCCGGGACCTGCCGCCCATCGTCGGCCGCGCCCTCACCCAGGCCCAGGACCCCGACGCCGTCCCCGCCTGACCGCCCCGCCTGGCCGTCCGGCCGGATCGGATATCGTTCGGCCATGGCTTACTGGACCTCGAACTGCGGCCCGCCGCGCTCCTGACGGGGCGCGGCGACCGCACTCGCTGACCGAGTCCTGACACGGCCCGGCGCCGGATGCGCCCGGCCGTGTCCTCCTGCGCCCCGAATCCGGATCACCGTCGTCCGATTCGAGGTCAGGAGCTTCTCCCGTGGCACAGCACACGTCCGTCCGGCATGCCTCCGGCGAGGGATCGCCCGGCAAGGACCCGTCCGCCCGCGTCCGGCGCGGCGGCGCCGACATCCTGGTCGCGGCGTCCCTCTGGGGGACGACCGGGACCGTCCGCACCTTCGCGGACGGGTCATCGGCGCTCTCGGTCGCCGCGATCCGCATCATCATCGGCGGCCTGGTGCTGCTCGGCCTCGCCGCGGCCTCGCGGCGCGGCGCCGGTCTGCGCCGGCTGCTGCGCGACCGCCGCAACCGGCCGCTCGTCGGCGCCGGCGCGGTCACGATCGCGGTGTACCAGGCGGCGTTCTTCGTGGCCGCCGGACGCACCGGGGTCGCGGTCGCCACCGTCGTCACGATCGGCAGCGCGCCCGCGTTCACCGGCGTGATCGGGCTCGCGGCCCGGCGGTCGGCGCCGCCCCGCCGATGGGCACTGGCGACCGCCGGGGCCGTCGCGGGCTGCACGCTGCTCATCTGCAGCGGGCTCATCGGCGGCGGCCGGGACGCGGGCGTCGAGCCCGCGGGGATCGCGCTGGCACTGCTGTCCGGGCTGGCGTACGCGGTGTACGCGACGATCGCGTCCGTCCTCATCGACCGCGGCGAGGAGGACCGGGCCGTCGCCGCGTCGCTGTTCGGGGCGGCGGCCGTCCCGCTGGTCCCGGTCCTGCTCGCGGAGCCGACCGGCTGGCTGACCACCGGGCAGGGCGCGCTGATCGCGCTCTACCTCGGCGTGGTCACCACGGGCGGCGGCTACCTGCTGTTCGCGCGGGGGCTGCGCACGACGCCCGCCACGACCGCGACGACGCTGACGCTCGCCGAGCCGGCGGTGGCCGCGGTGCTCGGCATGGTCCTGCTGGACGAGCGGCTCGGCCCGGTGGCGCTCGGCGGTCTCGCGCTCCTGGCGGCGAGCCTGGTGGGCCTGGTCATGCCCGTCCGGAGGCGGAACGATGGCGAACATATACAGGCCGGTAACAAATTGGTATGAACCACTGGCCGGGGGCGGTCACGGCGTGGATGATGTCCGGCATGACTACGGGCGATGACGCCGGGGGGCGGCTGTTCCCGGAGGATCTGGACGGCGTCGACCCGGTCGCCGCGGTGATGCTGGCGGATGCCTGCCGCGCCGTGTCCGCGTACCCGGAGCTCGTGCTCCTGGGCGCGCTGTTCACCGCCGCGGAGCAGGTCCCTGACGGCTGGCAGATCGTGTGCCCCTGCGACCCGCTGCCCCAGGGCGCGCGCGAGCTCCTCGCCGTCCACCTGGAGGACCGGGCGGCCACGGCGCCGGACGTCGCGCGGGCACGGCAGCTGGTCGCCGCGGCGCGGACACTCCAGGACGAGGCCGCCGACGAGGTCACGGCGGGCGGGCGGCGGTTCCGGATCGTGCGGATCGAGCAGCTCGTCCGCACCGGCCCGGACGGCCCCGAGCCGCCC